>JADHWE010000044.1 GCA_016783675.1 Kiritimatiellia bacterium | reverse complement strand
ATTGGCCGAGCTGCCGAACTGGCCCAGCCGGGGGATATCATCACCGTGCATGAGGGTGTCTACCGCGAGTACGTCAACCCTCCTCGTGGCGGGTTGTCCGACGAGCAGCGCATTGTCTATCGCGCGGCGCCCGGCGAGACGGTCACGATCAAAGGCTCTGAGGTCGTCACCGGCTGGTCGCAGGTCGAAGGCGACACGTGGACGGTCACGCTACCCAACAGTTTCTTTGGCACGTTTAACCCTTACACCGACATCCTGCACGGCGACTGGTACGAGGCGAAGCGTCCGTACCATACCGGTGCCGTCTACCTGGACGGCCACTGGTTGGAGGAAGCCGCACAGAAGGGCGAGGTGCTGCCTTCAGTGGTACAGGCAGACGACGGAGAGTGCCGCCCTGAACTGATGAACATCCGGGATCTGGATCCGGAAGACGCGGACTCACCCGCGTGCCCGGCATCGGCCTTTGTGGCCGGCAGCGACGAACTGGAGACATCGGAACTACCGGACGGCCAGTCGTATGTCGGACGGATGCGCGACGGAACCACGGTCACCTATGAGATCGATTGTGGCAAGCTGTCCAGGTTTGTGGTTCTGCATGCCGCCTCCCCGTTGGCAGGCGGCATCGTCGAGGTCCACAAGGGGGATGCCGACGGTGATGTCGTCGCGCGTCTGGACGTCGGGTTCGCGGCGGAATGGACCACGTTTCAGCCCTACCATGCCGTCTTCAAGGAGCCGCTTTCCGGCAAGCAACGCCTGACACTGGTGTTCAGCGCCAGGCCACAGGACAAGAATGCGAAGGTATCGGATCGCGACAAGTGGTTTGCGGAGGTCGGCGATGACAGCACGACCATCTGGGCCCAGTTCAAAGGGGTCGACCCGAACGAGGCCGCGGTCGAGATCAATGTCCGGCAATGCGTCATCTACCCGGACCAGCCGGGCCGGAACTACATCACGGTGCAAGGCTTCACGCTGGAGCATGCCGCAGCCCCCTGGTGTCCGCCTACGGCTGAACAGCCGGGACTTCTCGGCACACACTGGTCGAAGGGCTGGATTATCGAGGACAACACGATCCGCTATTCGACCTGTGTTGGCGTGACGCTCGGCAAGTACGGCGACGAGCACGACAACACGCATGACATGTGGGGCGAGGTGCCGCGCGCCGTGAAGAACGGCTGGAACCGCGAGACGGTCGGACACCATGTTGTGCGCAACAACCACATCTACAACTGCGGCCAGGCCGGAATCGTGGGCAGCCTGGGATGCGCCTTCTCAACCATCACCGGCAACGAGATCCACGAGATCAAGAAAGACCATCAGTACGGCGGCTGTGAGTCTTGTGGCATCAAGCTGCATGGCTTCGTGGACGGGATCATCAGTCACAATCACATCTACAACTGTGAGCACTGGGGCGGGATCTGGCTGGATTGGATGGGACAGGGCGCCCGCGTGACCGCCAACCTGCTCCACGACAACAGTCAGGACCTGATGTTCGAGATCAACCACGGCCCGTTCCTCGTCGACCACAACCTCCTGCTTTCGCGGACCGCCGTCACCAAAGTGAGCAGCAGCGGCGTCTACGCGCACAACCTGTGGACCGACAGCATCAACATCTGGCCGACCGAAGGGCGCAAGCCCCCATTCTTCAAGCCCCACAGCACCGAGATTGTCGAATGGGCGCCCATCGACCAGAACGACGACCACTACTACAACAACGTCTTTGTCGACTGCGCTGGCCCGGCCAAGCTGAGTGAGCACGACTTCTCCTGCATCGCCTCGGGCAATGTCTACCTGGCTGGCGCTCAACCGTCCACCTGCGACGAGGCCGCCATTGTCCAAGACGACTTCGCCCCGGCCATCCGGCTCAGCGAAGAGGTCGACGGCTGGTGGCTGGAGATGCAGGTGGACCCCGCCTGGCTGACGGCGCTTCAGCGCGGCCTGGTCACTACGGAGCGCATCGGCAAGGGCTCGGTCACCGACGCGCCCTGCGAAGTCCACGACGGCAGCCCCTACTGGCTCGACACCGACTATTTCGGCACTGCGAAGTCCGCAGACAACCCAGCGCCCGGCCCCTTCGGTAAAATTGCCGGCGCCAGGGTTTGCTTCAAAGTATGGTCCAAGAATGGAGGTATATGCAGATGACGTTCAAACTGGCAATGATCGTACCAATGGCGCTGATCGGCTTGATGAATCCTGGCGTATGTATGGCGGCAGAGGGCCGACCGAGAGCCAGGGAGCGTTTGTGCGAAGGATGGTCGTTTCACCTGGGGGATGCGGCGGGCGCGGAAAAGGCGGCCTACGACCACTCCGGCTGGCGTGTGTTGGACTTGCCGCATGACTGGCGGATCGAGCAGCCCTTCGACAAGAACGCCCCCAACGGCGGTTCCGAGGGATACCTGCCGGTCGGGGTTACCTGGTATCGAAAACCGTTCGTCCTGCCGAAATCGTCCGAGGGCAAGCGGGTCTTCATCGACTTCGATGGGGTCTACATGGACAGCCAGGCCTGGATCAACGGGCACCTGCTTGGCTCACAGCCCTATGGCTACACGAGTTTCCGCTTTGATCTCACGCCGCACCTCAACCATGACGGCAACGAGAATATCGTGGCCGTGCGCGTCAACGTTCCGCCGTCCAACAGTCGCTGGTATGCGGGTGGCGGGATCAACCGCCGGGTCTGGCTGACGACGGTCAACCCCATCCACGTGGCCCACTGGGGCACCTTCGTCACGACCCCGGAGGTGACGGACGAAGAGGCCAAGGTGAATCTACAGGTGACGATTGACAATACGGCCGAGGCCGCCGCCGACCTGGCGGTGAGCTCGGTCATTCTCGACACAGACGGTCGCAGGGTAGCCGAAACGAGAACCACCGAACGCATCGCGTCCCCCGGCCAGGTGACCATCAATCAGTCGTTCGTCGTGAACAACCCGAAGCTCTGGTCGCCGGATTCCCCCTACCTGTACCGGGTGGTTACCACGGTCGAAGCCGACGGCGACGTGGTGGACGACTATGCAACCACCCTCGGTATTCGCACCTTCGAGTTCACGCTGGACCGCGGATTCATCCTCAACGGCGAGGAGCTGGACATCAAGGGGGTCTGTTTGCAGCCGGACTACGGTCCCATCGGCGCGGCCTACTATCGCCGCGCCGCGGAGCACCGCCTCGAGATCCTCAAGAAGATGGGCTGCAATGCCATCCGTACGGCCCACAGCCCGCGCGATCCCGACTTCTACAGCGTGTGCGACGAGATGGGTTTCCTGGTGTGGGACGAAGCCTTCGATATGTGGAAGCAGCATAAGATCTCGCCCAACGCCTACAGCCGCTTCTTCGATGAGTGGCACGAGCACGATCTCAGCAGCATGGTGCGCCGAGACCGCAACCATCCGTCGGTCATCATCTGGAGTATCGGCAACGAGATCAATGAGCAGGGCAAACCCGAGGGCGCCACCATCTCGAAGCAGCTCTGCCACATCGTGAAGAAATACGATAGCACCCGCCCGGTTACGGCCGCGTGCAACACTCCGCACACTGCGATCGAAAGCGGGTTCGCCGACGAGTTCGACATCCTCGGCATGAACTACTTCATCGCCCACTTCGAGAAGCACAAGGGCGTCAAGCCTTTGATCGGCTCTGAGAACTCGACCAGCTGGACGACGCGCGGCTGCTATCCCTATGCCCTGGCGGGCAGCAAACTGGAGATCATCCGGGGCAGCGGGAACATTGAATGCTCGGCCTACGGCAACTACTGGTTCGGACTGCGCTCCGAAGAGAGCCTGCTGGCGATCCGGAATGCCCCCTGGGTGGCCGGGCAGTTTGCCTGGACCGGGTTTGATTACCTCGGCAATCCCTTCCCGCACACCTGGCCGGCACGCCACGGCTACTGGGGCATCATCGATCCGGCCGGGTTCCCCAAAGACATGTACTACCTCTACCAGAGCCAGTGGAGCGCCAAGCCGATGGTCCACTTGCTGCCGCAGAACTGGAACTGGCCGATGTATCCCACGCGCACCTTGCCGATCTGGGCGTTCAGCAATTGCGAAGAGATCGAGCTGTTCTACAACGGCGAGTCACAGGGCGTCCGGACGATTGACGGAGAGGAGCTGTTGCATACTGAATGGCAGGTTCGCAATCATGGCGGTGTGCTGCGCGCAGAGGGACGTATTGACGGCAAGGTGGTGTGCTTTGACGAGGTGTACGAGACCGGAAAGCCGGTGCGCGTTGAGGTGTTGGCCGATCGGGCGCAGCTCACGGCCGACGGCCATGACCTGTGCTACCTGGAAGCCCGTCTTGTCGACGAGGCGGGACATGTCGTACCCAACGCGGATATGCGGTTGCATTTCGCCGCACAGGGGGAAGGTGTGATCTTCGGCGTCGACAGCGGCGAGCATTCCAATCTCGATTCGTTCAAGAGCACGAGCTACCGCACCTACCGGGGACTGTGCCGCATTGTTATCAAGACCACCCGAACCGCCGGGCCAATTGAGTTCACTGCCAGCGGGAAGGGTGTCGAGCCCGGCACCATCGCACTGGCCACGGAAACACCATGAGTACGGATGCCCATAGACCCGCGTGTAGTAGGGGAGAGATGAAAGACATCGAAACAGTGACCATCACGCCACCTGAAAACAAGGGGAAACATCCCCTGGATGTTCGACCTTCCCGACAAGCCGCTGAAGCTGGCGAATCCACCCCTCGGGATCAGGACTCCGTCGAGCCCTGGAGACAGGTATCAATCAGCGCGAGCAAGCTGTGGGAGTAGGTCGAAGTGGCTGTCGCGTGAATAGAGCAGCAAATCGTGCTGTTGCACGAGGGCCGCGATCCAGATGTCATTGGTAGGGATTGGCGTTCCCTGCTCGCGAAGCTGTCGGTAGATCCTGGCATAGTGGAAGGTGGTTTGCTCATTGGCGAAGAGGACGGTGACGCGTGGGGAATTGAGGAACTTGCAGAGAGCGCTCTCGTTCCGGCGGGCCAGTGTTCCGCATTCAAAGCCGGCCCGCAGTTCGGCCAGCACCGTGAAGGGCATGCAGATCTGATTGGCCGTTCTGAAGCGTCCGACGGCATCCTCTTTGGCGTCGCAGAAGTCACGGTAGCGGTTCGTGTCGATGGCGATTCTCATGACCACAGCTCCGGATCCACGCGGTCCATGTCATCAAGTGCCTTGTCGCAGGCATCGTCATGTACCCAAGAACCGATCAACGCGTCCAGATCATGGTATTCCACGACCTCGGCGTTCGTGCCGAGTCCTCGCTGCAGCGCCGTCAGAGCGGTCTCGTTGAGACTCGTCCCATACTCGACGGCGGCCTCCCTGAGGACCGCGTCGGTGCGCTCCGGGATGTTGCGAATGGTGTACTGGATGCGCTTCTTCTTCATGGTGAAACTATGATATGCCTGCACTGCAGGCATGTCAAGCATGCACACAACGATAGCCCATGATCGCCAGCCGCAGGTCTTGTGTGGCTTGCTCTTGGCTGCTAGGTTGATTCACCCCGACGTATGTCGGGACTGGCAGGGGTCAGAACGCCCGGGCGTCAACATATGAACGCTACCTGGCAGGGAAGCCACCCACTTGCTGCGGTGTGAGGGAATGCGATGAGATGGACAACGCTGTTTATGGTAGCTGGAGTGCTCATGCTCTCCGGGATATGCCACGGCAATCAGTCCGCCAATGTAACCCCGGATACGTTACGCCAAGCCATCGAGGCGATGATCTCGGAGTTTGGTGATGGCTACCCCGAAGGAGAAGCGTTCCTGACACAGCTGGTGGCCCTGGAGGCGGGAGAGCCGTTAGACCAGAACGCCCTGGCGCAACTGGCGCGAGACGCCTACGCCGAAAATCCACTGCTGAAGGCTTACCCGATCCTCTTTGTGACCCGCCACCAGTACCAGCGGGACCACCACAATACGGCAACACTGTTTCAGACCGATGAGATCAACCATCGCAAGTACACTCCCGGCGGAGTCATGAAGACGATCGACTTCGGGCAGGGCGGCAAGGTTACCGAGTTGCTGACCCCCGGTCTGACCGGGCTGCTGCGCGATCCGGAGATCAGCTTTGACGGCAAGCGGCTTGTCTTTGCCATGCGCAAGAGCAACGACGACAACTACCACATCTACACGATGAATGTGGACGGATCGGACCTGATACAATTGACGCGCGCCGACGGGGTCGCCGACATCGACCCGCTCTTCCTGCCCGACGGGGGCATTCTTTTCTCCTCCAGTCGCGAGCCCAAGTACTGCATGTGCAACCGCCATATCATGTGTAACCTCTTCCGCATGGAGGCGGATGGCGCCAACATCCAGCAGATCGGCAAGAGCACGCTGTTTGAAGGGCATTCCTCTCTGCTGCCGGATGGACGCGTTCTCTACGACCGGTGGGAGTACGTGGACCGCAACTTCGGTGATGCGCAAGCCTTGTGGACGGTCAATCCTGACGGCACCGGACATGCCATCTACTACGGCAACAACACCGCCTCGCCCGGCGGCGTCATCGATGCCCGCGCCATCCCCGGCAGCCAGAACGTCATCGCCGTCCTAGCCGCCTGTCATGACCGCCCCTGGGGGGCGTTGGGGATTATCGACCGAAGGAAGGGCGTGGACGGCCCCGCTGCGGTGCTGCGCTCCTGGCCGGTCGACTTCCGGGAGCAGATTTCAACCGAAGGGAGCTGGATATGGGATTCTTCCATAAAGCTTCCGATTAAGTATGAGGACCCCTTTCCCTTGAGTGATAGCGTCTTCCTGGTCTCCCGCACCACAGGGGACGGGGAAAAGACGGGGCTCTATCTCCTGGATATCTTCGGCAACGAAGTGTTGCTGCACGAAGAGCCCGAGCTGGGCTGCTATGATCCCATGCCACTGGGCCCGAGGACGATGCCGCCGACTCACCCGCAGCGCGTGGACTACACGAAGAAGACCGGTGTTTTCTACCTGCAGAATGTCTACGAAGGCACGCATATGCAGAATGTCGAGCCCGGCGAAATCAAGCACCTGCGCATCGTCGAATCCCCGGAGAAACGCAACTGGACCCCTCACGCCTGGGGCGGACAGGGTCAGCACGCCCCCGGGATGAACTGGCACAACTTCGAGAACAAGCGGATCCTCGGCACGGTGCCGGTTGAAGACGACGGCTCCGCCTGCTTCGAAGTCCCGGCCGACACGTTTATCTTCTTCCAGGCACTCGATGCCAAGGGCCAGATGGTTCAAACCATGCGCTCCGGGACTATCATTCGCCCCGGCGAGGTGCAGAGCTGTGTGGGCTGCCACGAGGATCGGCTCATGGGGCCGGACGCCGGTATGGGGCAGACCATGGCCTCCCGGCGCACGCCTTCCCGGCTCAGCGACGTCAACCGCGAACCGCAACCATTCAGCTACCGCGCAATGGTCCAACCGATCTTTGACAAGCACTGTGTCCGCTGTCATGACTTCGATACGGAGGCAGGAAAGAAGCTCAATCTGGCCGGCGACCAGAACAACGCCTTCAACACCTCCTACGTAGACCTCTGGAGCAAAGGCACCATCAGCTGCATCGGCGCCGGCCCCGCGGCACTGCAGCCGGCCAAGTCGTGGGGCGCACGCCGCTCCAAGCTCATCCAGACGCTCCGCAACGGACATGAGGATGTGAAGCTGGCAGAGGAAGAGATGCAGCGGCTCGTCACCTGGATCGACATCAACGCGCCCTACTACCCCACCTACGAGTCAGCCTATCCCGGCAATCCTAATGGACGCTCCCCGCTGACCCCGGAGGAGTACAGCCGCCTCAAAGCGCTTACCGGAGCCGGTTTTGCGGAGCACAGCGGTTTCCGAGGCACAGATCCGGTGTCGTTCACACGCCCTGAACTGAGTCCCTGCCTCGACACACTACCCAAGGATTCCGCCTCCTACCGCGAGGCATTGGCGATCCTGAAGACAGGACAACAGCGCCTGCAGCAGACGCCCCGGGCCGATATGGTCGGCTTCGAGCCGGCCGCCGAGAACCAACAGCGCAATGACAAGTGGCGTGCACGCCACAAGGTCGAGCAACAGAACCGCGCCGCCATCGTTGCCGGCAAGAAGCGATACGACCCACAGGTCGTGTCGACTAGAACGCCTGCCCAGAAGAAATAGGCGTGCGCCTGATAGGCTGGAGCGTTGCCGGCAAGCGCACCGGTGTGATAGAGATAGCCAGCGCGACAAATCTTAGGGGGACCCGGCGAACATGACCACAGAAGACCTGACCCAAGCTATCGTTGAACTACCCGTGTTCGACACACATTCTCACCTCAACGCTCCGGGCAGATCGCTCGCGGCGCAGTCTTTCGCCGATATCGGTCACTATTTCTGGTTGAGCCAGCAGATGCAGGGAGTCGGATGGGAGGCGAGCGAGGAGCTCGATCAGCGCGCTGCCGACGCGTATTTTGATGCCTTCATTAAGACAGAGAATACATCGATGAACTGGTGTCTGCGACGCATACTGCGTGACCTGTATGGCATCGCGATCCGCTCACCCAAGGATGTTCTGGCCGCTGACGCGACGATCAAGGAACGCGCGGAAGCGCCATCGCATGTTGAAGACGTCTGTCGCAAGGGCAACATCAAGAAGGTCGTTCAGAACCTTGAGAGCCAAGCCCACTTCCCGGAAGCGCCGTGGCTGGGCGTGCTCGTGCCGGATAACCTGAATGCGCCCGTGACCACTTTCATGGACGCACCATCGGATGAGGCCGTCAACGGCGCCGTTGCTGCGCTGGGCGATACGGTCGATGCCCTCGCACAGGCCGGCCACGCAGGAGCACGCATCGACTTCAATCTGTTCGAGGCGATCGAGAACGAGGAGTGGAGGAGAGCCCTGCTCGATGCCATCTTCTCCCGACTACACCACCACAAGATGTTTGTGCAGATCTTCCTCGGCATGAAGCGAGAATCCACCGGTTCGTTCCCTCAGAACGATCCCGACCGCATCACCGCCCTCTACCCTTTCTTTCACGCCTATCGGAATTGCCGGTTCGAGCTGCTCTGTGCCGCCGAAGGCAACGGCCTGGATCTTGTGCAGGCGGCGGTTCTGCACCCCAACGTAAACCCCGGCGGGCTGTGGTGGTACAACTTCCGTCCCTCCATCTTCATGCAAGCCATGCAATACCGGCTCGAGGCACTCGCGCCCCTGAAATGCCCCATTCTTGCAAGCGACGCGACATGCATTGAGTGGTGCTATGGCAAATCCATGCTGGTAAAGACGCTCGTAGCCGAGTTCATGGCGGGCAGAGTGAACGCGGGATGGATCACACCGGAATGCGCCCTGCGGACCGCCTCCGCCTGGCTGCATGATGCGCCTGCGGCGTACTACAAGTAGCGCGGATACCGTTCCTTCTCTGGAGATTCGCACGCAAGGAAGCCGCACACGGTGCGGCCCTACACCGAAGCATAGATGGAGTGTAGGACCGCACCGTGCCTGCCCTCGCAGGATTGCGGGGTGCGGTCAGGAATGCGGCGACAGTCGATAGGCGCTGGGCGACATCCCTGTGGCTTGCTTGAACTGGCGACTGAAGAAGTAGATGTCCGTGTATCCGAGTGTCTCCGCGATCTCGCTGATTTGCAGCGAGGAGCCGCTCAGAAGTTGTTGGGCCCGCAAGATGCGCTGGCGGATGGCAAAACGCATGGGTGATTCTCCTGAGATCGCCAGGAACCGTCGACTGAACTGTGCCACGGATAGCCGCGTCTCCGCGGCCATATCTTCCAGGCTCGGTCGCTGTGCGGGCTGTTCCCGCAGTCGGTCCATCAAGCGCAGCAGCGCCGTATCCGTATCGCGCCGCGCGGGGGTGTGTGCCGCGCGCCACACTTGCGCGAGGATCTGAAAGCACAATCCCGCAGTTTGCTGTGCGGCAAGGGGGTCGCTGTAGTGCGTACTCTGAACAGCGGCCCGACATAGCTCCTTCGTCTGGAGCAGGTCCAGGACCGTAACCCCCATCAGGGCGTCGGCCTCCTGCAACAACGTTTCCTCGCCACCTCCCGCCGGCATAAAGCGACACGCAAAATTCCGAAACGTATGCTCAACGGTCGCCCGGGCGGAGACACGTTGATGCGGCGAAAAGACAAATGCGGTTCCCGGCTGGAGTGGATAGACCTCACCTCGAGTTTCCAACTCTCCCCTGCCCTCCAGTGCAACCCACAGATCGAAACAGTCCGGCATCTCATTGTTCCATCGCCAATTGTCGGCGCTAAAAAACATCGGACCCAAGTGCAGCGTCACGTCCGAACACGGAAGCGGGGGAATTCTGGTGCCAGCCATGCGGACATAGTGCAAAACACGGGCCGAGATTGTCCATTCCAAAGTCAGGCTCCATGTCGTACCATGGAGCCCGATTGTGGAATAGGGAAGAGACAACGATGCTGATAAAGATACCCGCCTCGAGACTCCTGCTGCTGGGACTCGTCTCTTCCGCTCTCGCTCTTGATCCGTTGGAGCAGGTCGAGAGAGACCAGGCCAGGGGGCAACTCAGCTCGCACAACATCTTCAATCGCAACATCGCGCTTAACAGCATGCGTGAGTTCACGCATGTGTCATCCTATAAGCGCGGTGCATTTGGATTCTATGCACATGATGGCGATGAGAAAACCGCCTGGATCGTTGATCCGGAAGAGAGGCAGGCATTCCTCCAGGTATCGTGGGGGCTTGCCGTGCCCATCAACCAGATCCGCGTGCAGGAGAAAGCCGGCGAGAATATCCAGGCACTCAAACTGGAGCTATACAGTGGGACCCACTGGGAAACGCTCGCGCCCGACAGCGACCTGGAGCGCGGACGCTTCACCTTCGCGACCCGTCCCGCCAGCGCCCTCCGGATAAGCATTGAGATCAATGGCGAAGCGGGAGGCATTGCGGAAGTCGAAGTATACAACACGGAATCCGCGACGCCGCTGGGTCGCTATGGTTCGGCCGACCTGATTGCCGCGATGGAGCAGAGCGACGCGGTCATACTCCTTGACGGCAGTCCCTATGCCTACAGTCGTTCCGGGCGGAAGCTAATCACGTCCAGGGCTGCCGAGGCCTGCCTCGCAGATCTCTGGACGCAGCCGGTGCTTGAGCGAATCTGCATGGAACTTGGTGGCCAGGCGGAGCTTGTCGAGGACGACAGGCTCACTGTCAGCCTGAATGGACAGACCTTCACCATTGACGCAAGCCATGGAGTCAGAGTCGTTGATCAGATAGAGAGGCTGGCTCAGAAAGCACAGATGGAGTTCCTGCGCCGAGGCGCCCTGATCATGGTTGGCCGGGGACTTGCAGCGCTCGACAATGATAAGGCTGCATCCGACTTGGGCGAGATCCTTGGGCGCAACCCTTACCTCATCAGCGGGAGGTCGAAGGCCAAGGCGGACGCGATCGTCACCCCTACTCTGAGCAAAGAAGGTATTACGTACGAATGGGCGGGATTCCGGTCAACGGCCTATCCCGACACCAACATCGACGCCTGGCTCAAGTACTCGGAGACGAAAGCGATCCGTTCCTGGGTTAACGCGGCGCGATACATGAACATGTATATCCGGCCGGCGCGGCAAGTCGAAAGTGCCGAGGACTTCGAACACTACATGGATGAGATCCGTGCGAACCCGGAAACGAACAGCATTGTGGCCATGCGGGCGTTTCTGAACAAACACCACGAGGACCTGTCCGGTGAGTTCGGCATCTGCAATGCCCTGGGCATAAACGTCATCAACGAAACCGGCCCCAAACACTGGCCGGATACGCTGCATGATGACTTCATCCAGTGGGCCAGCACCTACACGCTGACCTACTACCTCGCGAAGAACTTTGGTGTAGAAGCGCACCAGTTTGGCAATGAGCCGGACTGGTACTTCGAACAGTCGACGGAAGAACAGATCCTGCGTCGGCTGACGCTCGTTGCGGATGCGATCCACTCCGCCATCGAGGATGTGAATCGTGACCATGGGCGCAACCTGCAGTCCGTCTACGCCGCACCGGTACTGGCGGGTAACTACCAGGGGCGCAGTGCCAGGATCATGATGCGCAACCTGGATACGCGGTATGACGGCACGAAGAGCGCGACCAGACTGTTTCAGCTGTTCAACCGGCACCGCTATTCGGGTCGCCCGCACCAGAACGCGCTCGAGGTCAGGCAAGCGAAGCAGATGATGCAAGAGGAGGCCGGAGAAGTCCTACCGCAGGTATTTACCGAGCTGAACTACTCGACCGGTCGCAATTGGAAGAACGCTTCCTTCGACAATGACACGCCCGCGGTCTTCACCTCCATCGCCGCCATCTGGGGGTGGATGATGCAGGAGCAGGGGGTCCATGGGATATTCGTCTTCAAACTGAACAGCCCGGGTATCTGGTCGTGGAAGGATACAGGGCGTTTCTCGAACACGATCACCCACTCCATGCATCCCGAGCAGGATTCCGGGGCCAAGACTAACGCGCAGGAGCAGATCAGCTATGGCAGCAAGAACTTTGAGGTCTGCCGGCTCTTCGGCAGAGGCTTCCATGGCAGCCGCCCGCTACTGAAGACCGAGATCGACTGTTCGGACCTGCAATACAGATCATGGACAACGTTTGACGAGGAGGACGAGCGGTTCTACATCTGGTCCGTCCAGCCCAACGACTTCATGAGCTATGAGCTGGAGTTCGATCTCAGCCAGCTCGACCTGCCGGCGGACGCCCTCGTCACCGCCGAAACCGTAAGCGGCGCGCGGCATGGGGAAGTCACCCAGGTTATCACGCTCCCAAAAGATCAGAAGATACGCCTGCACCAGGCGCCGCAAAGCGCCATGCTCGTGACCGTACATAAGCGCAAGGTCAGCCGGGAGGTCCTGTATCCAACAGCGGACGCCGCGGTCATCCAGGGCAACAGATCGCAGGCCAATCTTGGAGCCAAGAAGGGGCTTGGCGTCGCGCGTAACGCCAACAACAACTCGAACATCATCAGCTTCCTGAAGTTCAAGCTGCCCGAAGGCGCCGATCCGACTCAGCGGGCCATTCTCGAGCTTCACGGGCACAGCCACAACCGGCATGCCTACGATAGCGGCTTCCTGTTTAGGGTTTATGCCATAGAAGACAACAACTGGCAGGAGCTCGCCATCACCGCCGACAACGCGCCGAACGTCTACAAGACTGTATCGGGCTTGAAGACCATCGACCTGAACAACTACCCGGTGGGGCATGCGACATGCTACAACACCCCGTCCAAACTGAGGGTCGATATCACCCGCGCCGTGCAGGAAGCCCAGGCGAGCGGGAGGGATGAGCTCAGCCTGGTCCTGATCCGAGAAATCTACTGGCCGGATGAGAACACGGACGCTTCCCGAGCCGTGATCGCCTCACGCGAGGCCGGGGAGGAGAGCGGGCCGAAGGTGTTCGTATGGAAATAGTGCGGAGCCTTCGCATCGGCGCGAAGGGCGCGAAGCGCCTTTGGAGTGCGGCGGCTTGACGCCGCTTTTTCGTTGATCGCTCGTTTGTGTTGAAAAGCGCTGTCAAGCCGCCGCACTCCAAAGCGCTTCGCGCTACGCCTGCGTGTATGCGCAGATAATGCAAAGCATTGAGGCGATTATCCATTCCATATCTTGATTGATTGTGATATAGTAATCGTAATTGGTGTGAGGCTATTTATTGACGAGCCTTTAATGCGGCTCGGTTCGCAGGCCTGTCCACAGGACCTGGTATATGGCCTACAGCAACGAACGGGAGAAGCGTCGCAGGTTGTGATAGTGCAAAACGGAGGGCGTGAAGAATGAAAAGCAAGCGATTCGGTTGGTGTGTCGCGTTGGTGGCAATTGCCGTGATGAGTCAGGTGGTGGTTCCGGTCGAAGCTCAGGAGGACAACAGATATTTTGACCAGGTGAGTTATGGCTATTGGACGAACGCAAATCACTGGGACACTGGAGTTGTGCCGGCAACGACCAGCAAGGTTTACATAGGAAGTATCAGCACCACATGCATTGTGGATACAGCCGGACAGCAATGCAGCCGATTGTACTTAGGTAATGGGTCTGACACTATCAGTCAACTTGATCTCACAGGTGGTGGCCTGACCATAAACTATGGCAATGCCGATTGGTCATTTTTTGCGGGGTACAGCGCCACAGGTATCCTTAATCAAACAGGCGGTACGCTTGACGCTTTGAATGTAAATTTCCGGATCGGTGCTCTGTCTACTGGTGTTGGAACCGTGAACTTCAGCGGGGGGACACTCGCGAATGTCAACAGCATAAAGTGCGGTGACTCTGGCCATGGAACCATCAACGTTAGCGATGGTGTGTTTGGGCCTTTTGCTAGCGCCTCTTACGTGGGCATCAACAACGTAGGCATAGTGGATATATCGGACGGTACCTGGGATAACGGCGACAACAGTATGAACATTGGTGACCAAGCGGGAGGCACTGGGACCGTGAACGTAACTGGTGGCGCCATTACCAATATGGCTACCATCTACGTCGGGAACTACGGACGCGGGACTTTGAACGTCAGTGGTGCCGCTGTTGTCGATTGTGTCAGAATATATCCGGGATTTCGCGCTGATGCTACCTCCATTGGTGAGTTTAGCATATCTGGTAGCGCGGCGACCTTTAATGTGGAGCAGTTTCGAGGATCTAATCCGGGCACCGCAACACTGCGACTTACCCCCGATGCCACGGGAATCACCCCTATTAATGTATTTTATGACGGCGCTGATGGTAACTCTGGAAAGGCCTGGGTCACCACGGTAGCGTTGGTTGTTGATTTCTCCAATTACGACAGTACAGAGGATTTAATAATCATGACGTGCGACACGGCCTTTACCGGACCCTTCGCGTCTACAACCTGGCTTCCCGAAGGGCGGACGGCAACGGTCACAGAGTCCGGCGGCGTAGTCCGTGTGACTGACATCTCTGGCCCATTGGGTACTCTGATAAGCGTCCGCTAACGAAGTGACCTTCTCTGACAGAACCTTCGGCTGGCACACCGCTTAGTCCTGATCGCATATGAACGCTTGCACTCGGTGTAGGGCCGCACCGTGTGCGGCTCCACGACATGGCCGCACACGGTGCGGCCCTACACTTAAATCATGGCACTGATCGCAACCAAAACTCCTATGTTGGCGCATGTGGCTACGGCACAGGAGGTCGGACAGGAACGATGACCACGACATCTCCCCCATCTCGCAAGGTCTTAAACTGGGCACGCATCAAGCTGGGTGTTGTGGGGGTCCTCTGTGCCGGCGACGAGTCGGCTTTCTCTCCGTTCCATACAGTCATCGTTCGTGCCCTGGGGGGCGGCGATGTGGCCCTGGGCGTTATCGGTGCAATCATGCAGTCCGTCGCCCAGTTGTTCTCCTGGATCGGCGCCATCTTCCTGCGTCTGGCGCGTTTCAATCGCAAGGGCATGGTGTGGGCACTGGCGGGCGGGGCCCTGATCCAGGCCGTCATTATCATTCTGCTTGTGACGGCGGCCAAGACGTCCACAACGGCCGCCCTGTGGCTGTATGGGTATATCTCGCTGATCACATTCATGTGCGTTTTGACCGGTGTGCAGCAGACGATCATTGCAAGCTGGATTGGGGACCTGGTGCCGGTGCATCAGCGTGGCTGGTTTGTCAGCGGGATGGCGATTACGTCGAACATTGGCCTGGTCTTGTTTCAGCTCTTCTTTGCCCGAATATCGACCCTTGCTTCCGGCCTTGTGGGCTACGCGGCCCTTATGGGGCTGGTCTGTCTCAATACGCTTGTGGCGATCGGTCTGTGCTACACGGTGCCTGACCGCCCTTCGCTGGCGGTCAAGTTTGTCTCCAAGAAGCCCGATGAGCACGTGAACTACAAGTATGGGCCGATGTGGCTCCTGATCTGGTTCGAATGTGCGTGGCGTGTTGGACGGGTCGCGCTGTCATCGTTCTCGACAGCCTATCTGCTCGATTACTTCGGGATGAAGATGAGCAAGATCATCCTGCTCGGTATGATCATCAACGTGGTCAACATCTTCATGCTCTATTTCGTGGGGCGCATCTCTGACCGCACGGGCACCCGCCGTCCGCTGGCGGTGATCTCCGCTATCTGCGCCACCAGCATGTCGCTCTGGGTCTTCAGTGCGTGGTGGGGACTCTGGCCGGTCATCGCCTTCCAGATCATCAACGGCATGGCGGGATCGACCCACTGGATGCTGCTGACCAACCTCTCGCTGGAGGTCTACCCGGCCAAGGGACGGCCGAACTTCCTCTCGTTCTCGCGCACGCTGGTCGGGCTGGTTCTCATGGGAGGCGCCACGATTGCCGGCTACCTGATGTCCGGCATTCGCGGCTGGTCGATCATGCTATGGGGCGCGGAGTTCAACCACTACCACATCTTTTTCCTCGGCTGCACGCTGTTCACCCTCGGCTGCCTGGTCCCGCTATGGTTCCTCGGTAAGATGAAGATGCCGCAGCATGATGAACCGGTCGGGGAAGGTGTTGAGGGGTAGCGCGGAGAATCTACGATGAAACGTATAGTGACTCTTGTCATGCTGCTGGTATGTGCGGCGCTGACGGTATGTGGAAGCACACCCGACGCGACAGCGCTGCGCACATGGAAGAGCGTGAGTGGTAAGTCGGTGGAGGCGGAGTACATCGACCTGAAGTACGGCAAGGTGAAACTGCGCACATCGGATGGCAACCTGATCACAATCAGTGCGCAGTCACTGAGCGCCGAGGATCGGGCATGGATCAAGGAAGAAGAGACCAAACGGAACGCCCCGGCAGAAGTGCTTCCCCCCAAGCATCCGTACGAGTTGCCGGTCTTTAAGGACGGAGAGTGGAAGGGCTATTATGCCATCTATACCGCACGGAACTTCGATGCTTGTATGGACTCCCGGGGAGTCATCTGGGTTTATCCCAAAGAGAAGGGGACGCGTGTAGGCAAGCCCATGCGGCTTTACGAGGACTGCTACCATCGTGACGATAACAAGGAATACCGACCTGTCTCCGTCACCGCCTTCCAGAACAGCCCCGCCCCTGCAATGCAGCCCAAGACACTGACGCTTGCCGGGGTCCTGACTCGCGACGTACCTTTCAGCGTAACCTATGAGTTCTCCGAAGCGGGCATCAAGGCCTATGGGGACTGTCAAGATCCCCGGCAGATCGAGCAGCCAACCGTGTTTCGTCTCCGCGTCAGGATTCCCGCTTCGCACACATTTGAAGAACTTGGCTCTGTGGCGGAACAGAAAGAGACCCTGAAGGACTGGCAGGTCATGGCAACGCCAGTGAAGGGCAAGCGCCGAACCATCGCATACTGGGAATCGGTTCCTTTCGTCTGGGGTAGAAACAGGCAAGTCACTATCGATGCCCCGGTATACGGTGAGCGCAAGATATGCTTCAAGTCCGGGAACCCCAAGGCCGCATTCGTTTCGCCAACGCTTTACTCCGGCAAGAGCCCGTGGCAAGGCTACAGTGTTGTGTGCACGAAGGACGAGAGAGACATCAGCTCGAGACGTCTCGATTTCGAGATCGAAATCGAGTGATCGTGCATCATGGGACCAGACACGATCCTGGAACCGGCCCGCGAGGACGCTCGCCCTCCATGGGTGCTCCGACCAGCTTCGGGTCTCTTAGTGGAAGGCGAGCGTCCCCGCGAGCCGCGTGCGGTTTGAGAGAGAGGCATTGACCATGAGATACCGAGACAGGGAGATTCGGAAGATGCGATACGGTACGGTTCTGTTGTGTGTGATGTTGATGTTGGCGGTCGTCATGTCGGTTGATTCGAGCGGCGCTGACGCGGAGCAGACCGACGCGCTGCAATGGCCGATCTCCCACAACCGGGGGCAGATCGAACTGTTCAAAGTTCATGGAATCCCGACCGGATCGGTTGCGCAGACCGACAGAACGTTTGAGAACTGGGGCAACGCCTCCACGGTAACCTGGCATATCGCCAACAACGTGGCGGGGGAGTACAAACCCACGCTCTCCTACCGCTCCAGCCACGATGTTGCCTGCACGCTGACGATTGGCGACGAGAGCTACGAGGGTGTTCTCAAGAAGGGAGAGGGCGTCCTCAAGCACCCGGCGCCTGCAGTTCCTCTCAACCGGATCGGAATCTATCCGGTCACCCTCTCCATTTCAGCGGACAGCCCGGAGCATGATTTCGAACTGACCGATCTCAGGTTGAGACACGTTGCCGGCGTTGTGGCCATGAGCAAGCCCGTCCTCATCGCAGGTGCGGACTGGCTCAAGGTTCAAGGCTCCCTGCAGATCAACATCGAGGATGTGGACCGTGCCAAGGTCCATATCGATGCCTCGATCAGACCGTGGCCCGACGGGGACGTACTGTGGAAAGGCCCTGTTCCCGTGACAGCCGTTCCGGCCGGACTTGAGATCGATCACACCGTTACCGACCTGCAGCCACAACTCTGGTCGCCGGCGACACCAAACCTATACGTCGTTGCGCTGGATGTGCATGACGGTCGACAGAAAGCACCCGCACTGCGTGTGGAATCCCGGATCGGGTTCCGGGACTTCAAAGCGAAGGACGGACGATTCTACCTGAACGGCCAACCGATCTTCCTGCGCGGCAATGCCATCATCCCCCCGGGTTGGGGCCACATCCGCGGTCTCAATCCCGACGTCGGAAACGATCCGGATTCGATTCGCCAGTACATCACGAAGCTGAAAGCGTTCCACGTGAACCTGATCCGGGTCCACGACCCCGTCTGGCTAGGCCTCTGTGATGAAATGGGCATCATGGTGTTCACGGGCCGGTACGGCGTGCCCAAGTGGGGAGACGCCAGACGACACGAGTCCCCCACTTTCGAGGAGGGCGCGGTAACCTACTATAAGCACCGCTTTTCCGAGGCCTACATGAATCACCCCTCCGTCGTGATGTGGGTGCTGACGAACGAAATGCCAAGCGCGATGAGCGAAGGAGGAAGGCAATACATTGCGTTCCTGCGGCAGTGCCACAAGAGACTGGTGCAATGGGATCCGACCCGCGCCTATATCGAAAACGCCGGCTTTGGCCTGGGACAGGGCGCCGATGTAAACGATCTTCACGTGTACATGGGCTGGTACAATGGCGTCGTCCAGTCGGTCTACAAATTCCGGTACGACTTGCGAAAACTGGCGGGGCTCCCCTCCCCCGTTCAGCCCATGACCTTCACGGAAATCATCGGTGCCTATACGGATGAGCTTGGACGGATGCCGGGAACCGGAAAACAAGTCTCCGCCGGCTTGATGTGGGGCGGTAATGAGAGCGATGTCCCTGAGCACGCCATGAACTACCAGTCCTATCTGACCCGGCAATTCCTCGAGATCATGCGGCGGCTCCGCCCGATCAACCCGACGATTGCCGGACTGATGCCGTTTACGACCACAGCCCTCGGGTGGGAAACCGCGCAGTCAGTCGACGAGATCCAATTCAAGCCGCATATCGCGGAGGGCTATGCGGCCGCCTACCAGCCGGTGCTGCTTTCCTTTGAGAACTGGCGACCGCATGTCTATGCGGGAGACCGCGTGCGACTATCGGCCCATTTGATAAACGATGCCGATGACGGACGGGATATCTCGGGCGCGGCGCTGAAGTGGCGCCTGGTCAAAGATGGGGACGGCAGCACCGTCCAATCCGGATCAGTGGCGTTTGCGGAGACGGTTAGACACTATGCGACCGATACGCAGGAACTCGTTCTCGAACTCGGTGAGGACCTGGGGAAAGGGCAGTACGCCCTGCAAGGCGACGTGGTAGAGAACGGGGAAACCATCTCCTCCAATGATACGGAAATCTGGGTGGAGCCGCGCCAATCGCCCGCCCTGGCCACGTCCCGCAAGGTGACACTGTTTGATCCTCTGGGCGAGACCCGGCCGATCCTGGAGAAGGCCGGACTGGTGGAAGACAGAGACTATTACATCACCACAAGTCCGTTCGCGGGCATGACGCAATTCGATCGACTGAGCGGATCCCAATTGCAGGAGACGTTGGGAGTGGAGGATGTCAGTGGCGACACACTGGTGGCACCTTCGCGGTCGCTCTTCATCGTCGGATCAAAGCTGTGGGTGGAGCCCCTGCGGGACAAGTACCTGCTGATGAAGGAATTCATTCAGCGCGGCGGCCGGGTGGTGTTCCTCCATCCCAACGCCTATGCGCTCAATGACATCGGCCTTCTGGATGACATCATGGTCACGAAGAACGAATGGGTCGGCGACCGCGCCAGCGTAGAGCTGGAAAGCCTCTGGCATACCAGCCGGTTCTTCGGCGCCTGGATCAACCCCCGACGTTCGGATACCCGGATATTTGACGGTATCGACCGTGAACAGCTCTGGCTGTGGTCGGACCCCAGCGGCTGGGATCCGAGTCAGCCGGATCTACCCGAATTCGAGCCGGTGAACACATTCATGAAGCTCCGGAATGCCGATGCGCTGGACTCGACGGCCATCCTGGCGAACTTCGGTCGCGGCCTAGAGCATGTGGCGTTGGCCGAGGTATTCCGTGGCGAGGGATCCGTGATCCTGTCCGGATTTGACTTCGAACGCTTCGCCGGCTTCGACCCCATCGCGGCCAAAGTGCTGCGGGGGGTAATCGCCTATGCCGCGGATGATCAGCAGCACGCCATCGTGCCGGAGGCCAAGGACACCACGAACATCGGCAGCCCAAGCGATGAGGACGGGATCGTGCCAAGCGAGTTCCGCAATGGCCTCTTGCTTGAATACCATAAGGACTACGAGGGAACAGACTACCAGGTGCGTCGCATCGCGGGTCCCTTCTGGTTCAACCGGCTCTGTCACACCAAGTTTATTGACCCGGACAACGAGGTCCGCCGGGCGTTCATGCACGTGAGGCCGCCGAATGGGAAAACGGAAATAGTCTTCCATGCCAGGCGCGTGGAGACCCGGGAGAACAAGGGCCGCTATAAGCCTGCCGTTCTGACCATTTCCATCGGCGAACAAAAGGTCGAGGCGTCCATCACAGGCGAAGAGGATGTCGAGGTCAGGCTGCCCTTGCCCGAAGACCGAGACGGTCCCCTGCGGGTTGATTTCCGGGGCGTGAGTGACATCGGCATCTCCAGTATGAGCTTTGAATGAGGATGGCATGAGTACACCCATTGGGCCCTGCTGGGAGAACGGGTTTACCATTCCCGGGCAGAGCGGTCACATGGAGCGCGTTCTGGAGCTGGCCAAACAGTGGGGGGCAGACGCCATCCGCAGCAGCGACGGGGCCGACCTTCCTCCGTCAGTCGCCGAAAGCGGCTACCAGGTTTATTCCAACGTATACCTGATCCGCAAAGACAACGAATGGATCTCCCGCCACCCGCACGTGCTGCAGCAGTTGTTCAAGACCTCCCCTTTCGTGCAGGCGCAGGAGACGGAGGGGCCGTTCGTTATCAACATCATGGACGGGTACAACCGCGAGATGTACCGTCCCAACGGCAACACGGATGCGTTACCCCACTGGCAGGTCTTCGATCGGACCACTGGAGACCTGCTCGATCCCGGCGATTGGCGCTATGACGAAACGCGTCAGTCCGTGGTGATTGACAAGGTTGCCCCCTGGCACTTCTACTCGGTCAGTTTCCTGGCCTACAACACGTGGGATGTGATCCACTGGTACAACCATACGGTCAACAACTGGGACGACGAGCCCCAGATGCCGATGGACCCGATCTACCCCGAGGTCAGGGAGCGGATCGAGCAAAACCTGGCAAAATGGCTTGAGACGAATGCCTATGTGGATGTGGTCCGCTTTACCTCGTTCTATTACCTTAACCACGGGGGCGGTATCTGCGACTACAGTCAGACTGTGAGTCCCCGGGCATTGGCGCTCTTCAAAGAGAAGTACGGCACCATGCCCACGGCGGAGTCCTTCATTCGGGAAGGCGCCTACAATCATTCGGCCCAGGTGCCTGACCCTGTCTACAAGCAGTGGATGGCGTTTATCCACGATTTCTTCATGGAGATATCGGGTCCCTATATCGATATGGTGCACGATGCGGGCAAGAAGGCGGTCATTTTCCTGGGCGATCAATGGATCGGCAGCGAACCTTACGCACCCGATTTCAAAACGTTGAAGATGGACGGGGCTATCGCCGCGGTCTTCAACGGGTTCGAGACCCGCCTGGTCGGAGATCTCACTTCGGTTCCCGTGAAGGAGATTCGTTTCCACCCCTACTTCTTCCCCAAAGAGGTCACCGGGAAGCCTACCTTCAGCGAAGGAGGCGAACCCTTGAATGATCTTCAGACCTATTGGCGCGACGTCAGGCGGGCTTGTCTGCGGGTGACAATCAACCGCATCAGTTTCGGTGGGATCATCTCATTGTTGGACGGTTATCCTGACTTTGTCGATTATGTCGGAGAGGTCAGCCGCCAGGCCCGACGGATCGCCGCCTGCCACCTGGAGGGCGCGCCCTGGAAAGCGCCTGTCAAGGCGGCCGTGCTGTGCGAGTGGGGGCAGCTACGCGCGTGGATATACCGTGGCCGCATGAGGTACAACAGCATCTATAACAACCTCCTGGAAGCGCTGGCGGGACTGCCGGTAGACGTCAGGTTCCTGTCCTTTGACGAGGTGCTGGAGAGCGGTGTGCCGGCCGACGTCGACGTGGTCATCAATTGCGGCAAGGCCGGGACGTCCTGGAGTGGCGGGGAAAGATGGGGCGATCCGCGACTGGAGACGGCGCTCTTCCGTTTTGTGCATAACGGAGGCGGTTTTATCGGAATGGGCGAACCTTCGGCCCTAAAGGGGGGTGGCCGTTTCTTCAGGATGGCACCCGTATTGGGAGTGGACAGAGAGCCCGTTCTGATCCAGGAGAACGTTGACTTCAAGAGCTTCTGCCGTGACGGACATTTCATCGTGTCCGATGCTGACGGCCCTCTCGACCTGCTCGACGAGACAGTCAATCTCAAACCGTTCACACAGCAGGCGGAGGTGGTTTCCTGGCGGCGCATTGCGGAGTGCGACCATTTCTACGACTACCTGCGTCCCCAGCTGGTCGTCAACGGCTATGGCGCGGGGCGCGGCGTCTATTTTTCCGGCTTCAAGTATGACGCCATGAACAGCCGGGTCCTCGCGCGGGCCCTCTACTGGGCCGCAGGCAAGGAACAACAGTGGACCGCCTGGCAAAGCGACAATCCCTTTCTGGAGTGCGCCTGGTTCCCCGCAGCCAGGAAACTGATCGTGGTAAACAACTCTCATCAAACGCAAAAGGGCACAATCACCGGCGATGACGGACAAATGTACCCCATAGAGCTCTCGATGCTGGACATGAGCGAAACGGATGTCTAGTCTCCTGCCCGCATCGGGTCCCACCCAGGAGCAGCACAGGCACACATGAATACAAGAGAACGCTTTCACGCCGTCATGAACTTCCAACCGTTCGACCGGCTTCCGTTGCTTGAATGGGCGGGATGGTGGACCAGCACTACCGACCGGTGGCATGCTGAGGGACTGCCGGCCGACATCACGGATCGGTATGCCATCTGCCAACACTTCGGGCTCGATGTGTACAAGCAGGACTGGTTTGGTGTGTGTGGCCCCGACTGCCCTCAGCCGACATCGCACGGCTCAGGCATCATCGACTCCAAAGAGGATTATGAACGGGTCCTGCCTCATCTCTATCCCGCGCATCCCGTCGACGTTGAAAGGTGGCAGGAATGGGCTGAGGAGCAGCGGCAAGGCGACGTCGTGTTGTGGTTCACGGTCGACGGATTCTTCTGGTTTGCGCGTCGACTTCTGGGGATTGAGAAGCATCTCTTCGCCTTCTACGACCAGCCGGAGCTGATGCACCAAATCAACTCCGATCTTGCCGACTGGATCCTCCTGGTAATCGAGCAGG
>JADHWE010000107.1 GCA_016783675.1 Kiritimatiellia bacterium | reverse complement strand
CCTTGTTGGATATTGGATATTGAAGAAAAGTTGGTCCTATTCATTTGTCCATGAGACATGTTGATAATCAAGCGGTTATGAGAGTGTTCGAATGAGAACGCGTTAGGAAAACACGGTTTTGAAGGATTGTAGTACGAAGCGCCTCGGTCGGGTCTCCCGACCGGGGCGTTTTTTTCAACCTGTGTAGGTGGCGTCCCTCAGGGATGGCGCCTCTGGACAGTTCATCTTGAGATGTGGGCCGCATCTCGCATATGATGCGGGTCTCATGACTCATGACAATCGCGCAACGCGTAGCGTGGTCGCTGCAGCGGCTGGTTTCCTGCTGGCCCTGTGGGTGCTGACCCACATTCGGCAGCTCACCGCTGCGCCGGACACCTTGATTCGCTTCGTTCTTACGGGCGTCTTTGCGCTCCTGATCGTTCTGCGGCCCAAGCCGTACCAACAGGCTGCCCCGGTGAAGACCTGGGTCGTCCTGCTTGCCGGTCTCCTGGGAGCCGGGCTCCACGTGGCCGGGATCGTCTTCGGCATCCACCAAGCGGAATGGATCGGCATGCTGGCGGTGCTGGCGGCCTGCCTGGGCTGGGCCTTGCCGGGCCACTACGGGCGGGATGCGACCAAGGCGCTTTTCCTGCTCTACTGGGCCCATCCCCTACCCTCCCAAATGCTCGGGGTGTTCCAGATCACGATGCAGCAGATCTCGGTCACCGGATCAGAAGGGCTGCTGCACATCCTGAATGTCCGTGTCTGGGCCGACGGGCTTGTACTGAAGACGGGCCTTCACATCTTTGAAATACCGGCCTGGTGCAGCGGCATGCGTACAGCCACCACGGTCTTCATTCTCGCGCTCGGGCTCGGACTGGTCAAGCGACTCGCCCTGCATCAGAAGATCCTGGCCGTCGCCGCGGCCCTTCTCCAGGCCCTCGCCCTCAACATCGTGCGCATCACGGCCATGGTGCTCTTTGTGCCCCGCATGCAGAGTGTCGACAGTGTCGAGTTTCTGCACGATACGGCCGGCGTGATCGTCATCGCAGCCGTGTTCCTGGTCTATCTCGAGATCGAGTTCATGCGCCACCTCAAGAGCAAGGCAGACCGGAGGGCCGGCGAGCTGACCCCCGATCTGGACACCATGCTTAGCGAGCACCCCCCCTTCTGGCGACGCCTCGTGGATCATCCCGGCAGGATTGTCGCCGGACTGGTAGTGCTGTTGCTGGCCATCGTCGTGGGCATCAAACTGCGTCCCGATCACCGAACCGAGATGTACCGCGGCGTGACCGAGGCGATGCGGGATGCGGGTCAACTCGGCGACGCCGAACGGCTTGGCGGGGAAGTGCAGGCCATGAAGCCCGATGACGACGAGTGGGTAACAGCTATGCTGCGACTCCTCGTCATGCGGGCGAAGTACCGTGATGCACTTGACCGGCTGACGGACATGCCCGCCGCCGAAGGGCAGCGTTCGCTGGAGCACCAGATCCTCAAAGCCTACTCCCTGATGGGGTTGCGCCGGCACGGTGAGGCACGTGAGCTCATCGACGAGATGCCCGAGGAGATACGGGACAAGGACCCGCGCGTCGCCATGATCCTGGCCGAGATGGCGTTCTATGCCAACGATCCCGACGAAGTCGCCCGCCGCGTGATTACGGCCGCGCAGTGGGGGCCGAACATCGGCCGAATTCGCGCCCTCTATCCCTATCTCCGTATCGCACGCAAGTGGGAGGTGATCTCGAATACCGATCCCCGCACGGCTTACCGTGACCCGATCCAGGCGCTTTCCGCTGCGGAGGCCTTCATGAACCTCGACATGGTGCTCGATGTCGCCGCCCTGGCGCGCCAGGCGGTCGAAGACTGGCCGCGGGACGTCCGCCTGCTGGTGCCGCTCTTCTACCTGACCGGCAAACGCCCTGATGAGGGGTGGGAGCGCCGTTACGCGCAGCACCTGCGACGGTGCCTGCCCGGCATGGCCGATCCGGACGCCTTGTATGGCATGGTCGAGAACTGTTTCCACATCCGGCGCCCGGACCTGGCGTGGTCGATTCGCCGGCGCATGGAGGAGATCGACCCGGACTATCCGGGCCTGGCGATGATGGCGGTACGGCACGGTCAGCGCTGGTTCCACTTCCGCCGCCGCTACCTGGGTCTTCCCTCGGGCAGTGCGTGGGATGCGGTTAACCTGACGCCCTTTTTCCACGTCGGACGGCTCACGCCGATCTGGTCATCGGTGTGCGACGCTATCCCTATGGGAACCGAGCTCAGCGTGGCGGACACCGTGCCGACCCGAAAGGAGATCCTCGCCGACGTGCTGGAGCAGTTTGAGGCGCTTGACGACCAAGAGCGGCTTTCGCTCAGCATGCGGTATGAATACGCCTTTGCCCTCGAGATTGACAAGAACCTGGACGCGGCGAAGGAGGTCCTCGCGCGGATTGCCGAGACGCATCCCGATGAAGCAGAGTCTGCGCGCATCGAGCTTTCCGCGATGTATGAACGGAAGGGAGACTGGTTTAACGTCTATGAAACGCTCCGCACCTATCCGGATGACGCCGACCGGCCGCGGCTGACGGCGATGCTCCGGCTCACGACTGCGCAGCTTAACCTGCACCTGGGCCTCGGCGCCATTCGCACGGCCCGTGAAACCGTGCGCCACTTCCCGAACTCCGGCGAGGCCGCCGGTGCGCTCTCACTCGCGCTCGGGGATTACGATTCGCCCGAGGCGGCGCTCAACGTTCTGTCGCACGACATTCTCTTCCGCACCCCGGACCTCGACATGATGGAAGCCGAGGCACTCATGCGGACGCAGCGGTTCACAGAGTATCGCCGGATGCGCAAGAATGCGTACCTGGCCGTGCCGCCGGTCCTTCCCGGCGCGCCACAGGGTTACGCCCTGCCTCCCGCGGAGCTGGCCTTCAACTGGCACCTGGTGTTCGTCCCGACCGAGCAGGAGTTCGCCAGTCATGCCAAGCGCATACGAGAGAACCTGCCCCGGACGACCAGTCCCTTCCTGCAAGACCTCTACACCATCTGGCTTGCCACCTACGAAGCCGACCCACCGGATGTGCTGCTTGCCCCGCGGCGGTGGATGGCCTGCGGACGTGATAACACCGAGCGCGCCATTGCATTGAGCCAACTCTGCATGCTGCTCTGCCTCCGCCAGGATTACTCCGGCGCCCATGCCGCCGCCGAAGCGGCCACGATGGCACAGCCCGAAACACCCCTGCACTGGCGGTTCCTGATCGGACTGTCACGCGGCGATTCCAACGTCATCGCCCGGGCGCGCGCGGCCTGCCCCAACGACAGCGAGATCTGGCTGGCGTGGCTCTTGTCGCTCTGTCGCGACGGGCTGGCGAATCCCGACAGCCCACCGGAGCAGCCAGCTTTGACACAGAGCGTCGGGGATGCCGCCGCCAGCGGCATCTTTTCGGCGGCGACACTAACGCGCGCGGCGGAACTGCTGCTGCGCGCCGGCTACAGGGATGCCGCCATCATAGCGGCCCGCAAGGCGACCTCCGACGCCCGTTCCCTTCTGCCGGCCTACATCATTGGCCTGCGCTGCGCTATCCTGGCGTCCGACCGCGAGTGGGCCGAGTTCTGCACACTCAGTGCCGTGCGATCCGCACTGCAGCCGCCGCCCAGCCTCTACCGTCGCATGGTGGAGATCAAGGTCGACGATGGTGAACTTGACCTTGATGACGACATGGTTGAAGCCCTCAAGAACCTGCGCCGCAGTGACCCCGACAATGCCCTATGGGCGCGCATGCTCTCCTTTGTCCGGTTCAAGCGGGGCGGCTGGGAAGTGCTCGACAGTCTGAACCAGGCCATGGCCGCGCTGCAGGCGGGCGCCACCGATCGCATGACCTACATCATCGGCGCGGAGGCCGCACGCCTGCTTCACAATCCCGAGCGTGCCGCTGACCTGCTGCGGCAGGGGCTGAAGCGCTATCCCGGCGACACGGCGATGCTCAACAACCTGGCCTACACGCTGGCCGACGCCCGGGGCCGCGAAGCCCAGGCGCTCGAGCTCATCCCTGACCTGCTCACCAGGACAGCGGGGTCGCCGTGGCTCATCGACACGGTTGCACTGGTGTACATTCGTAACGACCGACTGAAAGAGGCCGAACAGGCCCTGGGCTGGGTCACCACCGAATTGAAGTCCGACTCTCCCGAGGCATTCCGCCACCGGCTCCGCGAGGCGGAGATTGCCTTCCGGCGTGACGAGCTGCAGGAAGCGATCACGATTCTCCGCTCGATCCTGAAGACGTCGAGGGGGATTGCGGACGAAGAAATACTGAATGCGAACCGGCTGTTGTCCAAGGCGGACGAGACGCTCAGGCAGCTTGGTCTGAAGCCTTCTTCCGCTTCCGGCGAATAGACAACCACGTTACCGCCAGAGCGCTGAATGCCAGCGCATACTCGGCCGGCTCCGGCACCATCAACTGGAAGTTGTCGAGACCGTAGTTATTGGCGTCCGTGTCGTCGTCGAAGATGTAGATGCCGATCCAGTCGATGTTCGCAAGGTCGCTGAGGAAGGTTGCCTCGCTGCCGCCGAACTCACCATAGTACCAGAGTGACTCGTTCCAGGCCAATGAAGCGTTAAAGTCCGTCCACCCGGAGCCCAGCCCTGCTGTTGAGAGATCGTACCGCCAGACATCGCCGCTGGTCCCTTCGAATCTCAGCTCAAAATAATACGGGATATTCTCATCGGCCCAGAAATCGAACTCGATCCACCCGCCATCTTCGGAGACCTCCTGCCAGTTCCCGGCGAAGAAAGCACTGGCATCTGTGTAGACAACAGTCTCAGCTGCACCGGCACCACGGCTGGGGTCATACTCGATATCGAGATAGCCCTCGCCGCTGCCGTCGCTATGAGTGGTCGTCACATAGGACTGGTCTTCGCCCCACGTCGGCGAGCCCACCGTCCCGGCATCCCAGAGCTCCTCGGCAAGGATGACGTTGGCATAGACCGCTGGCGTGACACTGCACACCACGAGCAGTGCGAGACCCATCAGAATTGATGAAACACGCTTCATAATCGATCTATCTGCCGTCACAGATCTAAAAAATGGTCCTCAACCACAGATACATAGTACCACATTCACTGGTATCTGGAAATAGGTCTTTTGGTGGATTCCTGCGGCTAGATGATGAGCATGCAGTCGCCGTAGCTGTAGAAGCGGTATCGCTCTGCGATGGCTGCGCGATAAGCATCCAGAGCCCGTTCCCGCCCAGCACCTTGTTCACTGTCACAGAACGCACTGACGAGCATGAGCAGCGTGGAGCGCGGCAGGTGGAAGTTGGTCAGCAGGGCATCGATCGCTTTGAACTCGAATGGCGACCGTATGAAGAGACGGCTCCAGCCCGTTGCCGGGACAACTCGGCCATGCTCCCTGGCGACCGTCTCGAGCGTTCGCACGGTGGTGGTACCCACGGCCACAACGCGGTGGCCGGCCGATCGTGTGGCTTCGATCTGTTCGGCTGTTTCGGGTGAGACGTCATACCACTCGGCATCCATCTCGTGCTCGGTAGGGTCATCCGACGCCACGGGGCGGAACGTGCCCGGACCCACGTGCAGCGTCACGCTGGCCATGCCGACGCCAATGCTCTGCAGGACGTCGAGGAGATCATCCGTAAAATGGAGTCCTGCCGTGGGCGCGGCCACGGCCCCGCGGCGCTTGGCGTATATGGTCTGGTAGCGCTCCCGATCGGCCGCCGCTCGGCCTGCCGCCCCCTCGTCCCGCTTGATGTAGGGCGGGAGGGGAACCTTGCCATGGCGATCGAGCACGGCGTCAACCGGCTCCTTGCCGGTCATCAACACGCGCACCCGCCCTTCCGGAAGCGGCTCAAG
>JADHWE010000106.1 GCA_016783675.1 Kiritimatiellia bacterium | reverse complement strand
CAGACGCCTGCCGGGCTATGCCGCCTCCGGCAAGCCGCTCACACCCATCCCCCCTACCCCCGGACGCTCCGACCAGCAGCCTGACCATTACCTGCTCGATCTGCAGATTCGGGCCTATGAATCGCTCTTGCGTCACGCCCCGCCGGCTTACCGGCTCATGCTGACCTGTGGCGACGTCTACATTGAGCACAATCACTGGTTGCCGGCGTTCCCCGAGGCCGATGTGGTTATGTTCGGCCTCGAGGCCTCGGCCGAGGAGGCCAGCCATCATGGCGTGATGCTTTGTCCGACCGCGACGCCGGACGTGCTGCACTCCTTCGTTCAGAAACCGTCACCCGATACGCTCCGCGGCCTCGGGCAGTCGTTTGTCTACACGCTCGATACGGGCATTTGGCTTTTCAGTGAGCGGGCCGTCATGCTCCTCATGGAGAAGTGCGGCTGGGACTCCAGCGCCGGCGCCTTTCCCGGCGAGGGCCCCGACACCTATGATCTATTCTCCACGTTCGGGCCGGCGTTGGGTACGGCGCCGACGGTACAGGATCCCGACATCAGCGCCCTGACATGCGCCGTTATTCCGCTCTCCGACGCGCGCTTCTACCACTTCGGAACGAATCGCAGTTTGCTGGCATCGGTTCGCCATCTCCAGGAGCCCGCCTTTGAGCAGCGTTCCTTTGGGCATGCTTCGTTTGACCCGCCCTTTCTTCCCGTCATTCAGCACTCCTCGGTTGAAGCAAAGATTCGCGCCAGGCACCGGCATGTGTGGGTGGAGAACTCAGCCCTGGCCGACTCCTGGACCCTTAGTGAGCGCCACGTCCTCACCGGCGTTCCCGAGAACAACTGGACACTGTCACTGGCCCCCGGTTGCTGCCTCGACGTAGCGCCGGTCGATGACGGGAACATGTGCCTGCGCGGCTACGGTTTCGACGATCCCTTCCGGGGGAGCATTTCCGATCCGGACACCCTCTGGCTCGAACGTCCAGCCGCGGAGTGGTTCTCTCGGCGCGGCATCGACCTCAGCGTCGCCGGCATCGCCCCCGAGGCAGATATCCAGTCGGCCCCGCTTTTCCCGGTACTACCCCCGTCCGACCTGGACTCATCTTTCGTTGCGTGGTTGCTGGACCCGGAACCCGAGGATCTGCCCGCCTGTCGCCGGCGCTGGTTGGAGGGCGAGCGCCTGTCCGCGCGCGAACTCCTTGGCCGGACATCGGTAAGCGCGCTGCTTGAGTCACGCCACGCCCACCTGCGCGCCGATTGGGCCGGGCTGGACGAGGAGGCATGGCTCGACCGCTGCATGACGCACGACCTTGCGGCGGCGGCCAAACTCTATACGCGCGACAGCATCCAGCCGGTGGCCCTGCCGGACAATGGTGACAAAGCGCTGGAGCTCGATCACATGCACGACCGCATGTGGCGTGCCGCGCTATCACGCCCCGGCGACGAGGATGCGGCCGCACAGTTTGAGAGCGAGGCATTCGGTGTTCTGCGTCACCTGCTTGTCCACGAGATGGAACAGAAGCCGGTTCTGCCCTCCCGCAACGTGTTGAGCGACCAGATCGTCTGGGGGCGTTCACCCATCCGGCTCGATCTTGCCGGTGGCTGGACAGATACGCCGCCCTACTGCATCGAGCACGGCGGCCAAGTGGTTAATCTTGCAGTGGACCTCAATGGCCAGCCGCCGATCCACGTTTTCGGACGCATCAGCGAGACACCACACGTCGTCTTGCGCTCGATCGACCTGGGAATTGATGAGGTCATCACCACGTACGAAGAGCTGAGCGGCTACGCCAGCTTGGGCAGCGGTTTTGCGATTGCCCGCGCCGCGCTTGCCCTGGCCGGTTTCGAGCCGCGATTCCATGCCGGAAAGGCTTACCCTGACCTGCCGACACAGCTCAAAGAGGAGCTGGGTGGCGGTATCGAGCTGAGCATGGTGTGTGCCATCCCGAAAGGCTCAGGACTCGGCACCAGCAGCATCCTGGCCGGCACGCTGCTGGGCACCGTCAGCGAACTCTGTGGCCTCGCATGGACACGCGACGATCTCTTCCAACGCACCATGGCGCTTGAGCAAATGCTGACCTCCGGCGGAGGATGGCAGGACCAGGTCGGCGGCATAACGCCCGGGCTTAAGATCGTTGAGACACACCCCGGGGTGCTCCAGGCGCCGCTCATCCGCAACCTGCCGGTGAGCTGGCTGGAGGAGCCGGACCACAGTAGCTGCATGATGCTCTACTACACGGGCCTGACGCGCGTGGCGCACGACATCCTCGGCGAGATTGTGCGAGGACTCTTTCTCAACTCCACCAGTCGACTCAGCATCATCCGCGAGATCGGCACCAACGCCTGCTACGTGGCCGATGCAGCCCAGCGCGCGTGCTGGCCCGACTTCTGCGAGGCCATTCGCAGGAGCTGGGTGTTGAACCAGCTTCTCGATGGCGGCACCAATCCGGAGCCCGTACAGCAAGTGATCGACCCCGTCGCCGATTATCTCAGCGCCTGCAAGCTGCTCGGGGCCGGTGGCGGAGGATACATGCTGATGCTTGCCAAGGATGAGGGCGCGGCACGCAGAATCCGGCGCACACTTGAGGAAGCCCCACCAAACTCCCGTTCGCGATTCGTGGACCTGTCGATATCACGGACGGGGTTCCAGGTGACAAGAAGCTGAGCCGCTGCGTGCTCAGCCAGGATGCTACAGGCGACGTCCCGCCACCACGAGCCGGCGCATGCGCCGCTTGACCTCATCGCGGATCTGCCCCGTGCGTAGTCGCCACTGCCAGTTGCCGCGATCCGTACCCGGTTGGTTCATGCGTGCTTTCGATCCCAGGCCGAGGAGATCCTGCACGGGAAACACGCACAGCTCCGCACGGGACTTGAGGCCGACCCGGATCAGGTCCCAATGTATCTCGCTCCCGTCCGTCCCCAGGTAATCCACTATCGCCGCGCGCTCTGCGCGCACCGACTTCGCCGACCGCGTGTCGGTCTTGCCCGGCTCACTCGTGAACCACCCCACGGCGGTGTCGTTGTCATGCGTCCCCGTGTAGACGACGGAGTTAGCGCGCACGTGGTCAGGCCGGTAATCGTCAGCCTTGGGGTCGTCACCAAACGCGAACTGGAGGATGCACATTCCGGGGAGCTTGAACGCGTCGCGAAGCTCCTCCACCTCGTCCGTAATCACTCCGAGATCCTCCGCGATGACCGGCAGATCGCCCAAGGCCTCCTGCATGGCCTCAAAGATCTCGTGGCCAGGCCCTTTGACCCAGCGTCCCCTTGCGGCGGTTCGGGCCGACCCGGGCACCTCCCAGTGGGCCTCGAATCCTCGGAAATGGTCGATACGTACAGTGTCGACCAACTCAAAAGCACGACGCATTCGCGCGATCCACCAGGCGTAACCGGTCTCCGCATGGACGTCCCAGCGGTATAGCGGGTTACCCCATAGTTGCCCTGTCTTGCTGAAGTAATCGGCCGGCACCCCGGATTGCACCTTCAAACCGCCACGCGCATCCAGGGCAAAGAGGGCGGGATGCGCCCATACATCGGCGCTGTCATGGGCTACAAAAATCGGGACATCGCCAATGATGCTGATGCGCCTCCTGTGACAGTACACGCGCAATGCGTGCCACTGGCGCTCGAAAAGGAACTGGCGGATCTTGGCATCCCTGATCTCCGTCGACAACTCACGCTCAGCGGCGAGCAGCGTTGCCGCATCCCGCCCCGCCAGTCCCCTTGCCCACCGGATCCAGGGCCGCCCCGAACGCGACGTTTTGATGGCGGCGAAAAGCGCGTAGTCATCGAGCCACGCGCGGTGGGTCTTGCAGTAGCTATCGAATTCGTCTTTCAGCTCGCCCGACGCGCGGCGCATGAAGTGTCGGCAGACCGTATCCAGAATAGCCATGCGTGCGGGGATCACCTTGCCATAGCTGATAGTGCCCTCCCCGAACGACGCCAGGGGGTCCAGCCGGTGACGGTCAAGCAGACCCTCGGCCACGAGGTCCTCAAAACTGATGAGAACCGGGTTACCGGCAAACGTGGATAGCGACTGGTAAGGCGAGTCGCCGTAGCCCGTGGGTCCCAGGGGAAGGACCTGCCACACGTGCTGTCCCATCTCCACCAGATCATCAGCAAACGCCCGCGCGGCAGGGCCGATATCGCCAATACCATAGGGTCCCGGCAAACTGGTGGGGTGCAGCAGAAGTCCGCTTTGTCGCTTGTTTCTCATCCGAGTCATTATTCCATGTAGGCGCCATGGACGCCACACCAAAAAGGTGTAAAGGATGTCCCCAGAATATACCAAATGGTGGACCTTCCTCAATCGAGCTCGAACTTTCTTCGAGACCGACTATGCGTCCGACGACGCATCCGACAAGTGAAGTGTGCCGCACTTCACGGCCACGCGCGAGTGGTGATTCATTCGGCACGAGCGCGTCTCTTAATATCATCCTATGTGGTACCGTCCGCTATGGACCTCCAAGTGAGTAACGACGCCGTCGGCTAGACCCGCCTGCTGCGGGCAAGCATCCCGAGTGGACAACGGAGCATCAATAGAGAGGTGCCTTCGTGAGGAGAGACAAGCATGCCTGCTGGATCTGGAAGGGGGGAGTTGGGTCACCTGTTCCACGTGTGGAATAGGGAAGTCCGGGGGGAAACCCCTGGCGTTCCGCGCAACCGCATGCTCTGCAATGCGCTCTTGCGTCCGCGCTCTGACGCGCACATGTACCGTCGCGATATATCTCAAACGTTCCTGTCTGGTGAGACTGCCAAGTGCATAACGACGCCGTCGGCTAGACCACTCCGTGTGTAACGGTCATCACAGCGAGGGACCCTTCAGGGATAGTACAAGCATGAACTGCTGTCTATGGAGAGGGGGTAGTTGGGTACCTGTTCCACGTGTGGAATAGGGAAGTTCTGGGGGAGAACCCCCGGCAGTACCTGCGGCACTGCGACAGATCCTGCTCTGACCGCCTGAGTACACGCGCTGCGCGCGTGTATACCTAGGAGACTCGCTACGCTCGTCGGGCGAGTCGCCTCCGGCTCCGGGTCTCGCTGCCGCTCGGTCAGGCGAAGGAAACTCGCCTACGGCTCAGACAGGCGACCCCCTGCGCCCCGCCGTATCCTGCTGCCACCGGAGGTGTCACGGAACTTGCTTGAAGCCAAGTTCCCCGCCACCTCCTCCGTGGTCGGTAAGGTCCAGCGTCCTCGATGCAACCAACGCCCTCCGCATCCTCGCCGCTACGCGGCTCGTCCATCCCGTGCTATGCGCCGCCTCTGGCCTATGTCACAGAACTTGCTTGAAGCCAAGTTCTGCGCCAAGCCCTCCGGCTCTTCGTCCGCGCGACCGTGGTTCACAATGCCAACGCTTGTTCCCCGCTTCCCAAAGCCATGAAACGCGCCAGCAAAGCTGTCACGCTTCATGCGGGGGAATCCCACGCGCAACCCTGATCGGTAATGACAGCGGTGGTTGCACGCGTCCCAATACCCCGCGTTGCTCACGGAACTTGCTTGAAGCCAAGTTCCGCGCCAACGCCCCCAATGGTGTCGCTGTCGCGACCTCGATTTACTTGTGCCCCGGCGCTTCCTGCCCGCCTGACTGCACGCTGTCGGCGGGTCGCGCCTTCCATGCGGCACCTGCACCGCGCCAAGCGTTGGCGCAGGCTGGTTGCCGGGTCATCCCGATGCAAGATCGGGACTCCACGGTGTCGCGCTTCGTGCGCGACTTCTTCGAGTCTCTCACAGCATCCCCACAAACTCATTCGCCAGCATCCAGAGGCACTGAGACCGGCCCTTCGGGCCGTACATCCTCGTGTGGCCGCAGGCCACATCAACGCCGCCTCCGGCGGCTTCTTCTTCACGCGCGC
>JADHWE010000105.1 GCA_016783675.1 Kiritimatiellia bacterium | reverse complement strand
GTCAGTCGCCACCACTTCGTCCATCACGTAGCGGGTGCCGAACCGTTCCGCCTGCGACCGCATCCGCATCACGAGGTCGGTGCCATCGCACGCCTCGGGGAAGCCGGGGTAGTTCTCGACCTCCGTCGTCGTGGTCAACTGTCCGCCGGGCTGAAGGCCCTCAACCACAACCGGCGACAAGTTCGCCCGTGCCGTGTAGAGCGCCGCGGAGAGTCCCGCCGGCCCCGATCCAAGGATAACAACTTTTTCCATTACTCAAATCCCTTTAGGTGTACTTCAAAATCTCTTCGGCGGTGGTATAACCGTCGAGAACACTGCGAATACCGTCATCGCGCAGGGGGCGCATGCCTTCGCGGATGGCCTGGTCCCGGATGATCAGGGTCGGCTTCCGTTCATCGATCAACTGGCGGATGGTGTCGGTCACGCGCAGGTACTCGTAGATACCTTTCCGTCCGTGGTAGCCTGTGTCGTTGCAGTGCTGGCAGCCTTTACCGTAGTGGAACGGGCGTCCCGCAACGTCTTCGCGCGTAAGCTCAAGGCTGGCCAGCAGGTCGTCGTCCGGTTCATACGCCGTCTTGCAGTGCGTGCAGATGGTACGGACAAGTCGCTGGCCGACAATGGAGGTTAGCGTGGACGAGATCAGGAAAGGCTCGACGTCCATGTCGATCAGACGCGTCACCGCGCCGGCCGCGTCGTTGGTATGCAGCGTACTGAACACCATGTGACCGGTCAGTGCGGCTTGGACGGAGATCTGGGCCGTATCGAGGTCACGGATTTCACCAACCATCATGACGTCGGGGTCCTGGCGCAGGAAAGCACGCAACACGTTATGGAACGTGTTGCCCGCCACCTCGCTGATCGGCACCTGGATGATACCCTCGATATCGTACTCGACCGGTTCCTCGGCCGTAAGCAGCTTGTTTTCAATCTTGTTGATCCGGCGCAAGCAGGAGTAGAGCGTCGTCGTCTTTCCTGAACCGGTCGGCCCGGTCACGATGATGATTCCGTTGGGACGCGCAATATCCGCGATCATCTGATCGTAGACATCCGTCGGCAGGCCCAGGTTCTCGAGATCCAGCGAGACCACGGAGCGGTCGAGCACACGCAGCACCACGCTTTCTCCAAACTGGGTCGGCAGCGTGGAGACACGCAGGTCGATCTGGCGTCCGGCAATGGTGAGCTGGATACGACCGTCCTGCGGGAGGCGCCGTTCCGCAATGTTCAGGTTCGACATGACCTTCACGCGGGAAATGATGGGCAGGGCCAGTCGCTTGGCCGGCGGCCGCATCTCATACAGGGCGCCGTCAACACGGTAGCGGATCTTGAACTCCTTCTCAAACGGCTCGAAATGGATGTCCGAGGCACGGTCGTTAACCGCCTGGTAGAGCACCAGGTTCACGAAGCGAATCACGGGGGTCGACCCGGCCGCCTCTTCGATGCCGTGCTCATCTTCCTCGTCCCCCAACAACAGGGCATCCGTGTCCTCAATCTCCGACTCCAGGGCCGACAGCATGTCCGTCACGGCCGCGCTGTCGTCGCCATAGAACTGGTTGATAAAGGTTTGGCAATCATCCTCGCGCGCCATCACAAAGCTCACGTCGCGCGTCAGAACGAACATCAGCTCGTCCATGACTTCGGGGCTGATCAGGTTGCAGGTCGCCAGCTTAACGGAGTTTGGGCCCACCTCGATCGGCACCACGCTATACATGCGTGCCACGCTCGCGGGAACGCTGTGCACGACGTCGGGCGGGACGTCGGTTGCCGGCAGATTGATGACCTCGGTGCCGAGATAATCCGCGAACAGCTCGAGAAGCTGGTCCTCCGTGAGCAGCCCCATGTCGACCAGGATCTGGCGCACCGGCTTCCCGGTCGAAGCCTGCTCGTCATGGATATCGGAGGCCAGTTCGTCGGTGAGCGTTGTGCGCTCCTGCACCAACTGCATCACGGGATCAATGTGTTCGAGTTCTGCCATCTTAACGTTTGGCGCCTTCCTCGCGCAGTTTCTGGACAATCATCTCGGGGTCCTGGGCCTTCGTTATCAGGTCCTCGTAGCGGATCTGGCCGGCACGGTAGAGCGCCAGCATGTGTGCATCCAGGGTGATCATGCCGTACTTCGCCCCGGTCTGGATATCCGATGTGAGGCGGAACGTCTTGTTCTCACGGATCAGCGAGCGGATCGAAGGTGTCGAGATCATGATCTCGAAAGCCGCCACGCGCCCGGGGCCGTCCTCACGCACCAGCAGGATCTGCGAGACGACAGCCACAATGCCGGCCGCAAGCTGGGTACGGATTTGCTCCTGCTGATCGGTCGGGAACGCATCCACGATACGGTCGACCGTGTTGGCCGCGCCGGTCGTGTGCAGCGTGGCGAACACGAGGTGACCCGTTTCAGCCGCGGTGATGGCGGCCTCCATCGTCTCAAGGTCACGCATTTCACCCACGAGAATGACGTCCGGGTCCTGGCGCAGCGCGCGCCGCAGCGCTTCCTTGAAGGAGGGCACGTCAACGCCCAGTTCGCGCTGGGTCACGATGGCCTTGTTGTGCTGGTGGTAATACTCGATCGGATCCTCAATCGTGATGATATGGCAGTCGCGTTCCTGGTTGATCACGTTGATCATACTCGCCAGCGTGGTCGTTTTGCCCGACCCGGTCGGCCCGGTCACCAGGATCATGCCGCGCGGCTTGAACAGCAGCTCCCTGATCTGGGGCGGCAGACCAATCTTCTCGAGGGTCATCAGGTCGCTCGGGATCAGCCTCAAGACCACGCCCACGTTGCCCTTCGACTTCAGCACGCTCACACGGAAGCGGGCCTGGTCGCCAAAGCTGAATCCGAAGTCGGTTCCCCCACCCTCGCGCACCTTCTGCTGGTGGTCGGGCGAGGTGATGCTCTTCATCAAGCGTTCGGTGTCTTCCGGCGTCAGACAAGGACAGTCCAGGGGCTGCAGCCCGCCGTGGATACGAAGCATGGGGGGGGCGCCTACCGCGAGGTGGAGGTCCGACGAGCCTTCGTCGACCGTCAACTGCAGCAAATCGTTCATCTCGACATGTGAAGCATTCATACGCCCCTCCTGCTAGTCAATGTCACCCATCGTAACCCTGAGAACCTCTTCCACCGTCGTAATGCCGGCGCCGATCTTACGCAGTCCGTCTTCCCGCAGGGTGCGCATGCCGGCCTCGCGCGCGAAATTCCGGAGCTCCGCTGCGCTGACCTTTTCGAAGATCATGCGCTGCAGGTCATCGGTCACAACCATGATTTCGAAGAGGCCTTTCCTGCTGTGATACCCGGTTAGCGAACACTTCGCACACCCGTGACCGCGCACCAGCTTCTGGTCGAGGAGGGACTCGCCGGCAACCCCTAAACCGCTCAGTTCATGCCGCTCGGGTTGATACTCCTCCTTGCAGTTGTCGCAAATGCAGCGTACGAGGCGCTGGGCCATGACGGCGCGCAGGGATGACGCCACCATGAAAGGTTTCACACCGATGTCGAGCAGACGGGTAATGGCGCCCGGCGCGTCGTTGGTATGCAGCGTACTGAAAACCAGGTGACCGGTCAGGGACGCTTCGGTAGCGATGTTCGCTGTTTCAGCGTCACGAATTTCACCGATCATCACGACGTTCGGCGCCTGGCGAAGAATGGAGCGCAGCGCTTTGGCAAACGTCATACCGATGGCCGCGCGCACCTGGACCTGGTTGATACCGGACATTTCATATTCGACCGGATCTTCCACCGTGATGATCTTGCGATCCGGTCGATTGATGGCGCTCAGGCAGGCGTAGAGCGTCGTCGTTTTGCCCGATCCCGTCGGCCCTGTTACAAGCAGGATGCCGTCCGGCTGTGCAATCATCCGCTCGAAGGTCTGCTGGTCGTCCGAGAAGAAACCGAGCTTGGGCAACCCGAGCGCAAGGTTCTGCTTGTCGAGGATACGCATGACGACCGACTCGCCGTGGTTGGTCGGAACGGTCGACACACGCAGGTCAAGCACGCGCCCCAGAATGTTCACCTGGATACGTCCGTCCTGCGGCTTGCGCTTCTCGGAGATCTTCATCGAGGCCATGATCTTGATGCGGCTGATGATGGCCGACTGCAGGCGCTTGGGCGGACTGTCCACTTCGTGCAGCACGCCGTCAATGCGGTAGCGCACACGGAACCGCTTCTCCAAGGGCTCCAGGTGGATATCGGACGCGCGGTTGCGGTAGGCTTCGAGAATGATCAGGCTGACGAGCTTGATAATCGGGGCGTCGGACTCGTCCGAGGTGTCCTGGATCCGGTCTTCCGTACCCGCCATGGCAACGTCGACCGTTCCGTCGCCGATCTGGTCCAACATACTATCCATGTCGGACTCGTCAGTGTAGTAGTGGTCCAGGGCGACCTTCAACTCGGCCTTGGTGGTCACAACGCCTTCGACCTCGCAGTCGAGCATGTGGCGCAAACCGTCGAGTGAGTCGAAATTGAGCGGATCGGACATGGCCACCGTGAGAACGTTGTCGCTCATGTAGACGGGCACCACGCGGTACTTGCGCGCGGTCGCGGTATCGACCATGTCGCGGATCTCCGCGGGCACCTCGACATCCTTCATGGCGATCTTCTGCATGCCGAATTGCTCGGCAAGAACCTGCATGACTTCATCTTCATCCAGGACCTTACGGTCGATCAGGATGTCCACCGTTGAGGTACCGGCCTGGATGATGTTGCTCTGCGCCTCTTCGATCTGCTCATAGGTGAGCATTCCTTGTTCCTGGAGGATCTCGAGGACATATTGGTCATTGGAAGTCAGCGGCATCTGAGACGGTTCTCCTTAAGCCCTTACTATACGAATGCAATCCTTTGGCCACAAGCTGAATGCGGGCTTCGCCCGCGGGGAAAGTGAGCAGTACTCAGGATTGAGTATTGAGTGTTCAGAACGCGAACAACTGAATACTCAATACTCAATACTCAATACTGAACACTGAATACTAGCCACTACCACCGCCCAGAAGCTCCTCAATCATCGCCCCTACCATCTGCGGGTTGGCCTTGCCCTTGCTCAGGCGCATCACCTGGCCTACCAGGAACTTCGCGGCCTTGGTTTTGCCATGGCGGAAGTCTTCGACCGACTGCGGATTCGCGTCTATGGCCTGTTGTACAAACGTCTCGATCGCGCCCGAATCGCTGACCTGGGTCAGGCCCTTGGCTTCGACGATCGCCTTCGGGTCGCCGCCCTTGGCGAAAAGTTCGGCGAAGACCTCTTTGGCCGAGTTCGAATTCAGGGCCCCGCCGTCTACCAGGCCAATCAGGGCGGCCAGTGACTCGGGCGTCACGCGCACGTCCGAGATCTCCATCTCCTGCTCACTGAGCAGGCGCAGCATCTCGGTCATGATCCAGTTGGACGCCGCCTTGCCGTTTCCGGACGCCTTGGCCGCCGCCTCAAAGAAGTCCCCCACCCGCTTGTCGGCGGCCAGCACGGCAGCGTCATATTCAGGAATACCGTACTCGCCGACCATCCGCTCGCGGCGGGTGCTGGGCGGCTCCGGCAGCGTGGCGCGCCATCCTTCGATCTCGGTCTCGGTCAGCACCACGGGCATCAGGTCCGGCTCGGGAAAATAGCGGTAGTCGTGCGCGTCTTCCTTGGTGCGCATGCTGGAGGTCATCTCGGCATCCGGATCCCATCGCCGCGTTTCCTGTACGATGCGTCCGCCCTCTTCCAGCACATCGATCTGGCGCGCAATCTCGTACCGCACGGCGCTCTGCACGCCGCGGAAGGTGTTCATGTTCTTGATCTCGGCCTTGGTGCCCAGCTCGGTGGACCCTTCCCGCGCTATACTGATGTTCACATCGCAGCGCATGTTGCCCTCTTCGAGGTTGCAGTCGCTGACCTCGGCATAGAGAAGGATCTGCTTGAGCGCCGTGAGGTAGGCCATGGCCTCCTCGGGCGTATGCATGTCGGGCTCGGAGACGATTTCCATCAGGGGAACGCCGGCGCGGTTGAAATCCACCCCGCTCGAGCTCT
>JADHWE010000043.1 GCA_016783675.1 Kiritimatiellia bacterium | reverse complement strand
AGCGCAAGGTGTGGCGCAAATCGGCCTCTGTCCATATGCTCGATGAGCACTTGCACGTTCTTCTCGGCACCGCCTCCCTCCATAGTCGGCGCCACTATGAGGACCCGCACAGGTCTCATGTTGCGAACCTCCTGGCGGCAGCCGCAACCATGTTCTTGATTCGGCTACGGTTCAGGCAGAGCGACAGGCCCAGTTTGGGGATCCACGTTAGAAGGTAGACGAGCGCACTCGGGGGAAGCGAAAGGTCCTCTAGGACGTAACCGTGTCGTTGCATGGCCAGATGGGCCATGCGCTGAGCCCAGTAGCGTTCTCCTCGCTTCAATCCGCCCTCTCGCTTCCATGCAGAGGCACGAGCGGCATTGATCCCCAGTCGGTCAGGACAATCCGGCTCAAGGGAGGAGCCCGCAAAAGGCACCTTCAGCATGGCGTCGTCATAGGGAATATCAAGGAAAGAACAGAGCCTGGAGAGTGTTCTGTCCGGGGTCTTGCCCAGCAATTCGAATGATACGGTAAGGACCCGCGGATCCTCCGCAAAGCGATCGGCGGCTTCGATGGAGGAACGCCAGAGACGACTGGTGGTTATGGGATGATAGTTGGCCCAGCTGCGCAACACCTCCCGGCAGGGCACAGGGTTCTCTACCCACCTATTTCTCCGCCACTTTCGTTTCTGGGAGATCATGACATCACGCACGTCGCGTACAATGTTGATGATTCGCGAATCCGGCCACAACTCCAGAATGTCTGCAAGATAGAAGACGTTACGCGGCGTCTGGTCGCATGGAATAGCCCCGGGTTTGTGCCGCGCAACATATCCTGTCATGAAGTGGGACAGGATGCTTGCGTGCCCCGTGTCCGAAGACTCGAAGGTAGCGGATAGCTCTTTGGCAAACCGGAGGGATGTCTCACTTGGGCTGCGGACATCGCCTTGGGCTTGAGTTTCAGCCAGCGTCGCCAGCTCCATGGTTAGTCGGGTTTGCGAAAGCGGCCCTATTTCGTCACGCGGGGTCCACATTCTCTCAAAGAAGTGGAGTTCCTGGAATGTGAAGATATGTGGGGACTGACGCAGTATACGGGCCAGGAGGGTCGTGCCGCTACGGCTGTTACCAACGATGAAAACTAAGGGCAGACGGCTATTGGACATGGTTTGCGTTTTCTGTTCTCCGTGCATCCCGGGCATAGAGTATCAGCACGATGATGAAGCTGAGGCCGGACGTGAGTGATTGACTGATTGCGAACGCCCAACCGGCTCCTAGAACTCCATACTTAGGCACGAGATAAGCTGTCAGCACTCCCACAAGCAAGAGGAGCAGCGTTTCATTCATCGTGTTTACTTGAGGCCGCCCCATCATGTTTATGATGACGGCGGAAGATCCGAACGTATTGGCCGGAATAGTGCTGGCGGCGATTACGAGCAGGGGGCGTAGCGCTTGTACATAGTGAGCGCCGAACATTGAGAGCACGGCGCCGCCCAATAGCAGGTACCCGGCAAATGCGATAATGGAAAGGCAAAGGCTGCCGACAGCAAGGCGGAGGTGGAGGCGTCGGAGCGAGGTGATCTCTCCGGATCCAAAAAGACGTGCGGCGACAGGTGCAAGGATGGCGTTGATGCCGAGGGGCAACAGGTTGGGCAGTGTACCCACCCGAAAAGCGACGTTGTAGAGCGCCAGAGACGTTGGTGTAAGGAAGAAACCCACCAGGTAAATGACCACAAACGCCCGGACCTTGGTCACCGTAGAGGCGAGCGAGCTTAGAAGGGCAAACCGGAAGATTCTCTCGTTGCCGTATACGGGGCGAATGGCTGGATCGAAAAGGAAAGGCATTTCCCGGCGCAACGCCAGTGCAGATAGACAGAAGATCGCTACGCTGCCGAAAAGGAACCCCCATGCGAAGACCATGAGCCGGTTCGGAAAGCCCAGTGCCGCTGAGACAAACAGTAGGTTCAGAAGGACTTCGCCAACTAGAGCGGCATACAGGTAGCGAACCTTGTATCGGCTTTGCAGCAGGGAGGTGCTCAGGAGCGTTAGGTTGGAGAAAAATACGCCGATCAGCGTGAGCCGCAGGATGCCTACGAGTGATTCGGAGGCGAAGACACCAACGGCGAGTGGACGAGCCGCAACGTTGCCTGCGATCAGGATGGCTAAAGAGAATGGCACATGACGGAGGAAAACGCGCATCGCGATACCCTTGGTCCGTTGCTCCAGACTTCGATTGTCAGCGTCGGCAGCTTCACCGCTATGCAGCATTGACCCGAAGCGCAGAATAGCAACAGGAAAGCCGCTGCTGAGGACAAAGATGAAAACGGCAAAGCTAATGCCCAGCGTCAGCGTCCCGACGTCATGCGGTGTCATGGTCCGCGTCTTCAGCAGCAGGAGCAACATGCGGGTTCCCCGCAGGGCGAGGAGCCCCCAGATTGACACGGTCGCGCCCGTGAGAATTGTGCGGCTATGGTGGCCTATGGGAAGCCCCTGCCACCACTTTACCATGGCCGCCCACGGACCCAGTCGCTGAGGCGATGAGGGAGGAGGCCCGGCATGTGGGGGTCTGGACATAGGATTGGTCACGACTGGCTGTGTAAGTCTCTGAAGAGGCGGCGATGAGCCGATGTCTCCGCCTCGCGCGAGTGTGTCGCCACGATCAGCTTGCGGGCTTCCTGTCCCATCCGGAGCCTGGCGGCTTCATCGGCCAGGAGTGAGCTGATGGCTTCCACGTAAGATTCGATATCCGTCGGGTCGTGCACAAGAAGTCCTGTCTGTCCCTGGACTACCACGTCGATCGTGTCACCGACATCACTCGCGACAACGGGGAGACCGCAGGCCATGGCTTCGCGCAGAGAGTTGGACAATCCCTCGTTGAACGACGTCTGGATATAGATGCGTGCCTGTCTCAGCAGGGGCGCAACCTCGGAAGTGAATGGAATCAACTCAAGGTGTTCGGCTATGCCGAGGCGAGCTGCGAGGGCAGCCACGTCATCCTGCGACGGGCTGAAGCGCGCCTTGGCACCACCGGGATCCCATCCCACGCACGCAACCCGCAGATCGGGAAAGCGGGGAAGGAGACGGTGCATCACTGCCAGTAGCGTCGCTTGGTTCTTGTTTGGATCGATGCGCCCAACGTAGATCAAGTCGAATATCCTCGTCGTCTGTTCGTCGGGACAAAACGTCTGGGTGTCAATACTGCCCGGAATACATGACGTACGCAGTACTCCGTATTCCGTCAAGTAACTCCTGGAGCGGGATCCCATGACAACCACGTGGTCAAAAGTGCGCAGCAGGCGGAGCAGCAGGGATTCGATAACACCGGCAAAGCGATGCCACCGCCTGATCCCCGAAGGACTCACGCTGGAAGCCTGCAATTCGTAAGGCCCGGCAATGAGGAAGTGTACCGTTTGCATCCGGCCGAAATGCAACATCTTCACGAGGGCGGCCATGATCCCATGTGGCCAGATATAGTAGGAGATGACCAGTCTGCAATCGGGGCGAAAGGATCGATAGGCGGCCCAGACGAACTTGCCTAAGTTACGTCTCAATGTCCGCTGCAGCCACGCCGGTGGCGAATCGTAACGTAGCCCTTTGACGTGGGGTCGGCTGCATTTCTTCTGACGCCCCGGGCAGCTCTCGTGATCGATCAGCCATGACAGATCGGCGTCTACGGCTGACACGAGGGGCCATGCCTTGGAAATGAGCAGGTTGTCCACGAATGTGCCGAGGACCAACCCGCACAGGCGGCTGGGAGCATCATCTGGCCGCGAGTTCACGACCCCATTCCCCCGGTTCTGGAGGCCTCCGTCTTTTTGCCGGGCGGTGCCTGAGAGGGGTGTCGTCCGTGATGCGGATGCCGAACGGCTTTGTCACGGATATGGACCACAAATGCCGTGAGGATTGCGAAACTCGTGATCGGTCCTTGTAGCGATGGGTACGAGAAGGAGTAGAGCGTAGACAACATCATGACAACATATCCGAACAGTGCCAGGCATAACGCCCTGTCCTCGGTTGTCCGGGCGCAGGTATGCAGGATGCGACGCGCCTCAGCGGCCGTGAGCCCCAGGAACAGGAGGAGAAGGGCTGTACCGATCGATCCCAGTTGGAGCAGGCACTCCACCCACCCGGCGTCCACAAACCGTTGCGCAAGGGATCCCGTTCTCCATAGGTCTGCGACAACGTCTCCCCATATGCTCGTGAAGCCCACCCCCATGATGGGGTGCTCTTTGATGAGAGGAAGCCTCTGCTCAATACGCAACTGGCGCCAGAGAATCGGGGCTGTTTCCTCCTGCCCCGTGATGCCAACGAACGCGTCGCGGAAGTAGTCGAAGAGCGATACCTGCGCCCCTGCGGCGGCATCGGGATGGTAGGCACGTGTGATGGCGGTGACGGCCAGGAGTCCTGCAAGTATCAACCCGGTCACGAGCGCAAGAAGGGTTATGGCACGCGTCCGAACTTGACCGCGCGTCAAGAGCAGGGACCCGCCCAATCCAAGCAGAGCGCCCGCTATGCGAGCCCTGAAGAGGAACAGGCATCCCCCCCCCGCACCCATGATCAGCCAGAACATGTTGCGGCGAGATGGGCTGTGGCAGTAGCGCCAGAAACTGAACATGAGAAAGGCAAACATCAGGCTCTCGCCCGGATTGAATAGCTTGAACAGCCCGCGGTGTAGTCGCGTCAGTGTGCCGAACGAGTGTCCCAGGGTCGTCCTGACTCCAATCACGTTCAGAAGCCCGATAAGGAGGACAAGGATGACGCATACATGAAGGAAGCGTAACAGTGCTCGCCAGTGACGCTCTGATTGAAACCACTGCAAAATGGGAATAACGAAGAGGTATGGAACATAGCGCCGCGCCACGCGCAGGGCCAGAATGGGCTGCTCTCCGATGAAAAGGACGGTATAGATTACCTCGACCCCGATCCATACAAAGAAGAGGAACATGGGCAGGCCGAAATAAGTCCGGTTGAGGCGCAGGGGCCGCCACCGTTGCATGGCAATGGTACCTCCAACCATGGCTGCGACCGTCACCACGAGTAGATCGTTCAGGCGGAAGAGCCCAAAGACATGTCCGAACCACATCAGGTCGACGATGTTGAACGTGCCATAATGGAAGAACAGGATGATGACGAGGTAGGCGGGGATCGACCACGCCATGAGAAGGGCCGCCCACATAGCTCCTACCAACGCAATCGGCATCCACCACTGGAAAGACAGGCTGTATCCGAGCACGAGACCGATGCCAATGACAAGCCCCCCTGTAACAAGGGATCTCATCACGGGGCTCTGGATGCCGTGCGAGGAATGGTGTGCTTCGGTCATGCGGCCGCGTGTCCTGAAGTGACGGGTGTGAGGGTTGTTTCGGAAGGTGTCACCACTACCATGTGCGCTGGTGGCTCGGTCCATGCCCCGGTGTTGTAGTAGTGAACACCATCCATCTCGCGCGACTCGGCCGCGTGGGTGTGACCGCAGACAACGGCACGGAAGCCGTTTTCGGTTGCGTACTGTACGGCGTTACGGGCGACATGATTGCACAGGACACCATGGAGCATCGGGACACGTTTGACGTAGCGAGCCACGTGGACGCTGTCGGCGCCAATGATGATGCGCACAGCATGGGCCGCGCGCAAGAGATGGACGAGCCAACTGTGGTAGGGCTTTACGGTGTCGAAGTGGTGGCCATGCGTGACAAAGATCCGCTTGCCAATGGCGTATTCGCCCACCATGTCGATGCAGCCGAGGTCATAAGCCGTGTGGTCACGGTCATGGTTGCCGCAAACCCATACGACGCGCCGGTTGTACGACAGTTCAATTAGCCGGTCGAGAGCGGCTCTGTGCTCGCCGGTCAGTGGTTTCCCGGGGCGGTCAACCACGTCACCGGCCAGGATCAACTCGGCACCATCCGGCAGTGTATCCAGGAAGGCCGTGAAAGACATGGGGTTGAAGTACCGGCACCCGATATGAGTGTCGCTGGTGATAACGTGCGTCACGCGTTGACCTCACAGTAGGCCTGGGGCCCACGTGTATCGCGACGCGTTGCCGCCTCTAAGCCGGTCGCGAGGATAACGCCGAAGAGCCAGCCCGTGGCAGGCAGCTGCAGGTTGAAGTCCCCCAGAGAGTGGAACGCGAGGGCCAAGAGCGACAACAGTGCCCCCGTCACAAGGGCAAACTGCGAACCCGTGGTGCGTGAAGGAGCACCGCATGCCCTCTGTCCCACTGCAGACCGAATGCTCGAGAGAAGAGAACCGCCCATTGCCACAACAGCGGCAAGCAGAAGCGCAAACCCGATGATCCCGTACTCCTCAAGTAGCTGAATCCAGTCGTTGTGGACTTCGTACGAGTACCGCTGGTTGTTCAGTCGCGAAGGCCATTGGCCGGACTCGACATCACCGTCAGGTGACGCCGCAACGTGTGGCCAGATGGTCTGATGCATCCCCGGGCCGATTCCCTTCAGTTTGGATTCACGCCAGGCACGCAGCGCGCCCGACGACATGTTCCATCGCGACGAGCGCTGCACACGCTTCCACACAACACGGGTCATTTCTGAGAGGGGGCGGTCCTGAGATTGCTCCCATCCAAACCAGGTCGCAAACCGAGTTATGTAGGCGTTTCCAGTCAGCGTAATCCCCAGAAGCCCGGCGACGAGCACTGCCACGGCGATAGATCGCATGGCCCAGCGGCGTCGTGGAGGGTATTGTGCCACGCCCCAGACACAGGCTGCCGCGAGGATAACCACCACGGTCATGCCGCCTCCACGTGACTTGCTCATGATAACGCCCGTTACAGAGACAATGCTCACGAGCACGCCGGCGAGTCGCCAGCGCCACGTCGAATCGCGGGCGCAAACGATTCCGAGAGCCATGCAGAGGGCAATCTCCATGATCCCTGCGTAGTGATCGGGGCAGAAGTAACTGCCCGAGGCACGGTCGGCACCGAAGTACTGCGAAAACCCGGGGCGCCAGAGGACGAGGCTGCTGCCGGTAATGCTGTGGTTGAGAATGCCATAGAGCCCTAGAAGGAGGAGGTTGAACAGGATCATGCGGTGTAACAGAAAACGGCGCTGGCTGTTGAACCCATAGACTATCTGCAGTCCGAGCAGGAAAGGGGCGACAAACAGAAGGAGACTGCGCTGCGCATCAACGAAGACCGGCGCGCGCAAGAATCGCATCGTGGCGTAGCAGAGAAATAGCAGACTGGTAGCCAGGCAGATGATGCGCAAGGGCTTGCGGCTGGCGGTCTGTACCATTCTCCGCCGGCGCCGGTCGCCGTTCGCCCGTACCTGGCTTCGACCTGATACAGTGTGCCGCTCGTGATGCGTGGCCCTAAGCAGGAGCTGGGTGCCGAAAATGCTGGTGGCAATGAAGACGAGGCCCGTGAAAGGCCAGAACCACCAGGCCTCCCACGCGCCAAAACACCAGGGCGAAAGCAGCACGATGATTGCCGTCACCCCGAAAGCGGTCCATGCTACAGCTGACTCGATCTTCTCCATTACGCTACAGTCCAACGAGCCGTGGCACCCGCAGGATGCCCGGCTACACTCCGTGCCCGAGGATTATGCAAAACGCAGTCCGTATTTCCGTTTCGTGACAGACGAAACGCTATCATAGGAAGATAAGGACTGTCTAGGCGCCGGCCTGTTTGGCAAGCTGCTCGGCTACCCACGGGTAGGTCCGCGCGATGCCTTCCTTGAGTGAGAATTTGGATTCCCAGCCTAGAGCCTTGATCTTGTCGTTCGTGAAGTTGCGTGCCAGAACACCGACCGGACCATCAATGTGTTTGATGTTGACGGTCTTGCCTGCTACCTCGGCGACTACCTGTACGAGTTCGTCAACCGAGACGTACTCCTTGCGACCAATATTCACGGGTACATCGCAGTCGGACTGCATAAGGCGATAGATGCCGTCGACGAGGTCGTCGACGAGGGTGTAGGCTCGCATGGCGGTGCCATCACCCCAGACCTCAATCGTCCCGCCATCTTCGATGCCGGCGATTTTGCGGCACATGGCTGCCGGGGCTTTTTCGCGGCCACCGGTCCAAGTGCCACAAGGCCCGTAGCAGTTCTGGAAGCGGGCGATGCGGGCGATAATGCCCTGATTGCGCGCGTAGGTCATGGCCATGCGCTCGGCATAGAGCTTCTCCCACCCGTACTCGTTGTGCGGCATGGCTGGATAGGCGTCCTCCTCGGTTAGTTCGGGTTCGTCCTTGGTCATGTCGCGGTAGACACAGGCAGACGATGAGAAGAGATAGCGTTTGCAGCCGGCTGTTGCGGCAGCGTGGGTCATGTGAACGTTGCAGAGCACGCTGTTGCGCATGATCTCGCATTCGGCCGAGTGGATGAATCCCATGCCGCCCATGTCTGCTGCGAGCTGGTAGACCTCATCGATTGGCTCGCCATCAATCAGAACCACCTTTTCGCAATTGGCAGGATCACGAAGGTCGACGAGCTGGAAGTCGTCCCATGGCGGCGTCCAGAATTCATGATTCTTGATGTCAGCGCCGCGTACCCAGTAGCCCTCGTCTTTCAATTTCTTGACCAGGTGCCCGCCGATAAATCCGCCTGCACCGCATACCAATGCTCTTTTCATACTAACCCTCTAGCTCCTAGTGCTGTGTTGGGGCCTCTATCGGCCCATTCAATGTTCTCTATCCACAAAGACTGTGAGGCGGATCCAGCGTCTCTTCTGCCAACTGCTCAAGGTACGTTCCGTAGCTGTTGCCATTGAAGGCCGCGGCCAGGATCTTGAGCTGATCCGCGTCGATATACTTCATTCGAAACGCCACTTCTTCCAGACATCCGATCTTCAGGCCCTGTCGGTTTTCGAGCGTCGCGACGAAGTTGCCTGCTTCGAGCAGACTCTGGGGCGTCCCCGTATCCAGCCAGGCCATGCCGCGTCCGAGCAATCCGACATGCAGATCCCCTCGGTCAAGATACCACTGGTTCACGGCCGTGATCTCCGTTTCGCCGCGCGCGGAGGGTTCCAGGTTGCGGGCAACATCGACTATCTGGTTGTCGTAGCAATAGAGACCGGGAACCGCATAACGGCTCTTGGGGTCGGTGGGCTTCTCTTCGAGGCTCAGGACTTTGCCCTTCTCGTTGAACTCCACGACGCCGTAGCGCTCCGGGTCGTGCACGGGATAGCCGAAAATGGTGGCGCCGGTGGTATAGGACAACGCACGATGCAGGAACCCCATTTCACCATAGAAAAGGTTGTCGCCCAGAATCAGGCAGCAGGGATCATCGCCAATGAACTCGGCGCCAATGATGAAGGCTTCCGGAATACCGCGCGGTGCATCCTGCACCGCATACTCGAACCGCACGCCGATCTGTGAACCGTCGCCCAACAGCTCCCTGAAGCGCGGCAGGTCGTGAGGTGTGGAGATGATCAGGATATCCCGAATCCCGCCGAGCATCAGCGTGGAGACCGGATAGTAAATCATGGGCTTGTCATAGACGGGAAGATGCTGCTTGCTGACGCCCAGCGTCACAGGGTGCAGGCGGGTGCCCGTTCCGCCCGCCAGCACAATGCCTTTCCATCTCGGTGTGTCAGCCTTTTCGTCCATGGTAGCCTCGCTCCTCTGTCGATCCGTAAACCTATCGCAGGGAAGGGGATTCGGCCAAGATAAATGTGAGGAACACATGGTTCCCTTGCGGTTGATTGACAGGCGCGCGGGGAGCCGCTAGGTTGTCATCAAGTGCTGCGGCCCGCTCTCCGAGCGCGCCGCGGATCGGCCAAGAGTTCGGATAGAGGAACGAGTATGCGTATTCTGGTTACAGGCGGAGCGGGATTCATTGGCAGCCACCTGTCGCAGCGACTGCTGGGGCGGGGGGACGAGGTCGTTGTGCTCGACAATTTCAACGATTACTACGATCCCGCTATCAAGGAGCGAAACCTCTCCGAGGTGGGTACGCCCGATGGTCTATCCGTGGTGCGCGGGGATATCCTTGACGACAACCTGCTTGCCACGCTGTTCGACACCCACTCCTTTGACGTGATCGTTCACCTGGCTGCTCGCGCCGGAGTGCGTCCCAGCCTGGTGGATCCTATCCTCTATGAACAGGTCAACTGCCGCGGTACGTTGAACCTGCTCGAGGCGGCGCGGAAGCACAACATCACCCGCTTCGTTTTCGCCTCCTCCTCGAGTGTCTACGGCAACGTGAAGGAAATTCCGTTCAGCGAGGACGCCGCCGTCAATCGCCCCGTCAGTCCGTACGCCGCTACGAAGGCTGCCGGGGAGCTCTACGGCCACAATTACCACCACCTCTACGGCATCTCTTTCACCGCACTGCGCTTCTTCACGGTATACGGACCGCGGCAGCGCCCCGACATGGCGATCCACAAGTTCACGCGTCTGATCGATGAGGGACAGCAGATCCCGTTCTATGGCGACGGCACAACCGAGCGCGATTACACGTACTACAGCGACATCATCGATGGCGTGGAAGCCGCCGTGGATCGTGACCTGGGCTACGAGATCGTCAATCTTGGCGAGTCCCGCACGACCAGCCTGAGTAAGCTGGTTGAGCTGATCGAGTCGGCGCTCGGGAAGAAAGCCATCCTGGACCGTCAGCCGATGCAGCCGGGTGATGTAACGATCACCTGTGCCGATGTCAGCAAGGCGAAGCGGCTTCTGGACTACCATCCCACCACAGAAGTCCCCGACGGGATTGAACGCTTCGTGGAGTGGTACAGGGCGCTGCGCGCCAACGGTTAGCCTTTAACCGCACCCGCCGTCAGACCCTTCACGAAGAGTCGCATCGTGAACAGGAAGATCAGAACCAGCGGAATGGCGGCGATGGAATAGCCCGCCATCATCTCGCCCCACTGCTTGACGTACTCACCATCGAGTCGCATCAGGCCGACCGGTATGAGTTGCTTGTACTCGTCAGAGATGAAGATCATCGGCTGGATGAAGTTGTTCCAGGCGCCCAGGAATCGGAGGATGGCCAGCGTGGCGAGGATGCTGCCGCTCATCGGGATCACGATGTTGACGATCTGCTGGAAAGGCGAGGCCCCGTCGACCATGGCCGCCTCGAAGAGATCGACCGGGATCTCCTCAATGAAGTTGCGCAGCACGAAGCAGCAGAAGACCTGTCCGCCCACCGCATAGAGCACGGAAAGGCCCCATAGCGAGTTGAGCATGTTCAGGTTCTTCATGATCAGGAAAAGCGGCACAATATTCATCACGCCCGGCATGAAGAGCAGTGCCAGCAGCAGGTACCACAGGATCGTCCGTCCCGGGAAGTGGTAGCGCGCAAAGACGTAGGCGCTCAGCAACGCGGTCACAAGCGTGCCGATCACACTCAGTGTCGCCACGAGAATGCTGTTCGCAATATAGCGGCCACACAGCTCCCATCCCTTCACCCAGTTCTCCCAGTGGAAGGGCAGGGTGGGCAGCATCGGGCTGCGGATGAACTGCGTATTGTCCTTGAGGCTGATCACCAGCATCACGTAGAGCGGTAGGAAAGCAAACACCAGGACAAACAGGATGAGGGCGTGCTTGGCGACTTCGTGAGATGTCTTCGTCTTCTGCATTACTTCTCAACCCTCACGTAGCGCTGGTTGATAACGGTCAGGAACATAATGATAAAGAACAACATCAACCCAATGGCGCAGGCATAGCCGTAGTTCTGGTTCTGGAAGGATTCGTAGAACATGTAGAGTCCGGGCGTGAGGCCCTTGTTCTGAGGGCCGCCCTCGGGCCCCAACAGGATGAGCTGGAAGCCGTAGGCTTGCAGTGTGCCGATGACCATCAGTACGAGGTTGAGCCGCACCTGTGTCATAATCAACGGCAACTCGATCTTCGTGAACTTGCCCCAGCTATTGACGCCGTCCAGCTCGGCCGCTTCGTAGACGTCCTCGCCGATATTCTGTAGGCCCGATAGATAGATCAGGACGCCCACCACGCCGACCCACGGGAAGCCCCAGAAGAGTAGGGCCGGGATGATCAGGTCCGGATGCCCCAGCCACGCCGGTTTGAACGGATCCGTGAAGACACCGAGGTGCAACACCCACTTGTCCAGCCAGATCAAGGCCTGGTCCAGGCCAGTCACCGTCAGCATTCTGTTCAGAACTCCCACACTCGGATCGTAGAAAAACTTCCAGATCAGCAGTCCAACCATGTGCGGAATGATCATCGGAATTACGAAGAGCACGCGGTATAGGTATTGCCAGCGTTCCGACTTGAGGCGATGAATACAGACCGCTGCAAAGATGCTGGGCCACATCTTGAACAAGTTGGCGATGATCAGGATGAAGATAAGGTTGAAACTCTTCCAGAGCAGCCAGTCACCCATCTTGCGGACACCGGTCAGGTAGACCAGCCCAGCGACAAAAGGAAGAATATAGCAGAACGCATTGCCCACCTTGCTCCAGCGCCCCGGCCCCTTGAGCTTGAGCAGAATGCTGCCCAGGAAGAGTCCCAACAATACCCAGATCGGCTTAAACGCCGCGGGCACCAGGCGCAGACTTTCGGTCTCCTGTTCCGACATCGCGTAACGCGCATCGCGCACCATCAGGATCGCCGCCAGAGCCAACAGCAGGATTCCCATGGCCTTCAGAACGCGGCTGACCTTCTGCCTGGCAGCAAGCACGCTGCTGATGAACGTACAAAGGCCGCCGCCCAGCAGTGCTCCCCAGAGACCGATATTCCCGAGCAGTTCGCGGAAGTTGTGCATCCCGACGAACTCCTCGGTGAAACGACCGTCCCAATTGTAGAAGCTGTGCCGGATGGCCTCAAACGCCGGGCCATAGCTAAAGATGGCAATCCCGATCAGAGTCGGCGCCATCATCAGGAAGATCACCCAGTTCCTGGAGATGTTCCGCCGTGTGACTGTTTCAAGATTCGGCATTAAACGCCCTTTACTCCGCGTTCTCTAACTGCTCAAACAGGTGCTTGTAGACATAGTACTTGTGATGGACATCCTGCGAGGCTTGGCTGAGCTGCACCAACTTGCGATCCATCTCGTCCGCAAGCTCCGGCACGCACTCGCGCAGGGCGATCTTGGCCGCGACCACTCGCTCCATGTTTCGGTTGTTGCGGCGCTGTAGGTCCAATTTCTTTAGATAGCCGCTCCTTGCCGTGCGATCGTACATTTCCTGGAGCTGGTTGGCATTCTCCTCCGCCGTCATCTGGCCGGCATAGATGGTCCAGCGGTTGCCCTGATCGAGCAGGGACACGGCCGTGCTGATGTTGTAATCGAAATGCCCGGTATAGCCGTGCAGGATCGGCTTGAAGGCCTTGAGCTTCTCATCGACAATCGGAACCCCGCGCACGACCGGCAGCCATGTGATGCGGGTGTTGAACTTCTCGTTGCCCGCGGCCGTCGTGCAATACTGCAGGAAGTCGATGCAGAGGTCCGCACGTGGTGTTTTCTTGTTGATGGTCCACGGGATGCCGCCGCGCGATCCCGCCTCGCTGCCGGGGCCCTTAACATACTTGCTATACTCCGGGTGGTCCGTTGGCATGGGGAACCCGAAGACTCCCAGCTCAAACGATTCCTTTGTCTGATCGATGATGCTCTGCGCATCCCAGCTACCGGAGGCAATCATCACCGCGCGGCGCTGCGCGAACGCGAAGAGCGCGTCATCACGCTGGGCCGCCAGCCACCCGTCGGGGAAGTTGGAGGCAATCTCCATCAGGCAGTCCGCGGTGGCGAGCAGGGCGGGGCTCTTGAAGCTCCACAACCCGCGCCGCATTCCAAAATAGGTTTCGAAGTAAGTAGAATTGCCATCGAAATCCATGTCACATCGGTTGGCCAGCTCCCTCCAGAACGGCACCTGGTATTTCCACGTGAAGTAGCCGCCCTGTGCCTTGCTGGAGGCGAGAGGAACGATCGGCTCTCCTGCCTCCTCCCCGTACGCCTTGATCCGCGCGCAGACATCCATGAAGTCGGCATACGACACGGGCGGGGCATCGCGCTTCGTAATCTCACGGTAGAGATCCTTGTTGTAGTAGATCCGTACCGTGAACATGGAGAATGGGATATAGTAGTAGTCGAGGAGCTGCTCGTCGTAGGCCCCCTGCATGCCGTCGAAGAACGTCTCCTTCCACGCAACACCCTCTAGCGACGTTCCCTCGTTGTAGGGATTGGGCTTCACGACGTGTTCGCCGAGCGGCAGAAAGAAGCGGGCGACGTACGAGGGATCGGTGGCGGTCTTGGCAAACCCCTTCTCGATAATGTCGGGTGCCATGTCGCCAATCAGACCTGTGTTGACGTACTGTCTGTAGGCCCGCTCCGAGATCGGGACCTGCAGAATTCTGACCTTCTCGCCGGTACGCTCCCGAACGACCTTCTCATAGTCGTCGATCAAGGCCTGCAGCGCTTCGCGGAAGCCTGCCTCGAGCTGCCAGTGACAGATCCGGAGGGTCGTGACATCTGGTGCGTCGTAGGTGAGGTCATTGTAGATAACCGTCACGACGGCATAGATCATCGCTACCACCAGGATGGCGGCGCCGAGGTACTTAGAGAGAAATGTCTTTGCTTTGCTCATTAGTGCTCAAACGGGTCGATCAGTTCAGGCGCCTCAAACCCCATCTCCCTGATCCGCTCCTGCGCCATGTACGTATAGCTGCTGCGCTGCACCTCGACGATGATGCGCGTGTAGAAATCGCGGGCGACCGCAAGCTTGCCTGCGTTCTGGGCCATGGTCGCAATACGCCAGTACAGAAGATCCACCTTCATCTCTTTCGGCAGCCCTGCCTTTAGTGCGTTCAGTGACGCATCGACTGCGGCGCCCTGGTCCTCGAGTGGCATGCGATGCCCCAGTGCGATCAGCAACCAGTGCGATGCCGCGTAGGGAGTGTCGGGATGAGCCTTCACCCACGCCTCCAGTTGGGCCATGCCTTTGCGGGTGGCATCCTTGTCCATCGTGTAGATCGCGGTCTGGGCCAGGTAAAGCGCCGCTTCACCCGCACTCGACGACTCCGGCCAGTCGCGCAGGATTCGCTCATACGAGCGGGCTGCCCCCGCAAAATTCTCTTCATCGCCGAAGTAGTCGACAAGCTGGTCCAGCTTGCCGCGCAGCAGGAGGGCGGTCGCCTGGATCGGTGCCTCGTCGCTGGCGGCCACCAGGGCATCGTAGAGTTCCGCTGCACGCTCCTTGTGCGCCTTCACGTCCGGCTGACGCTGGTGCAGACAGAGGGCCATCCCGAGTGTAGCCTGCTGCCATTCAGGACTTTGGGGGGCAGCGATCTTCTGCACGCGCTCGAACTGGGGGAAGGCCCGGCGGTAGTCCAGGAAGCCGACGTCTTCCCATGCCGACGTCAGCTCACTCGCCTGGGCAGCGCCAACCACTGACAGCACAGCGGCCCAGAAAGCTATGGAAATGTGTAACCCTCGCAGCATACCCATCCCTTCTTGGGAAGGATGGGATCGTAGGCGACCGGCTTGGGATAGTCCATGAATAATGAAGGCCTACATACATTTTCGGTCCTTAGTTTCCTTCTCGCCGGGTGGGGGCACCGGGCGATTCCTGTCGTCCCCGGTGCCCTCATCGGGCGTCTCCCATTGGGTGAACAGATCACGGGGCACTAAGGAGTAGGGTGATCTGCCTTTCGTGTTGGTTGCACGTGTGACAACTGCTACCTTTCTTCGACAAGGAGGCGTCATGGAAGGGACAATCGAGCTGCTGCAGAAGAGAACGGGGTTAGTGGTGACGGTTCATATCCCGGACGGAATGAATGCGGATGATGCCGCCCGCGCACTGACGGATAACGTGACGTTGCTCTGCCAACAGGTGGTAGATCCGCAGCATATCTGTCTCAGCGTGGACGGAACCGACTGTGGCGCGGACGTTGCCGCTAAGCTGGCAAGCCGCTTCGGCGTGCGGCAGATCGAAGCGGCCAAGCCATTGGGCAAGCTGCAGGGCGCACGGCTGGGGGTGGATCACCTATTGGAGAATCCGGCGCTGGAGCACTTCGTCTGTGTCGACCAGGACGGCGACCACTTTGGCAATGAGCTGCTCAACATGATCCGGGCGGCGGAGTGCATCCGCGAGCAGGCTCGGACCGACAGGATTACCGTGCTGGGCCAGCGTTCGTCGATGCATCGCCCCATGGGCTTCCTGCGTGGCGAGCTGGAGGAACTGGCTGACCGTATCCTTCTCGACGCCTTGACCTACCACGCGGCCACAACCGGTAGGCCCTTGCGTATGGAACACGCTTTCACCTTTGGTGAGTATCCAGACTTTCACTCCGGCTATAAACTGTTCACGCGTCCGGTTGCCGAGGCCGTGTTCCGGTCCGCGCCGGACTTGGCCGGCACATCCGAGGTCTGCTATTACCGCCATGCTGTCGAGGCGGTTATGACGGTTGAGGCGCTGGAAGCGGGGGCCTATTTCGGTGTCGTCAACCGCTCCACTTTCAACGAGCAACCGGTCTCAGCCTTCGGTCTCATGGGGCGCGAGCGATTCATGGCCGATGCCATTATCTGGCCGTGCAAACGGCTGGGGATTCCGGTTGAGTTCGTGCGGCAGTGGCTCGACAACCACATCCCGCGACTCTTGCTCAGCACGTTCCGCCCCGATGGCGGGAACGAGCTCCAAACCATCCGCGGTCTCGTGCTTGACGCATGGGGGGAGGGGAATACCCCGCCATCCATGATGCGGGCACCGTTTGTCTGAGCAGCGGTGGGTCGGACGGATCATCGCGTCCGACCCACAGAAACCGCGACGCTACCCGGTCAGGTGCGACTTCTCGATCTTGCCCGCCGTAACGGAGTAGAATCCGATTACGATGAAGCAGACGAGGGGCAGCAGGTAGGACAGGTCTACGCCTACCAAGTCGATCAGAGCGCCCTGGGCCGGTGTAATCAGTGCACCGCCCAGAATAGCCATAATGAGGCCGGAAGACCCGAGCTTGGTGTCTTCACCCAAGCCCTGGCAGCCCAACCCAAAGATGGTCGGGAACATCAGGGACATGAAGACCGATATACCGATCAGCGACCACACGCCGACGACGCCACCCACGAAGACAACACTGAGCGTCATCACGCCGGCGAGAACCGACGCGACCAGCAAGAGGGTCGAGGCCTTGTACTTTGTCATCAGCGCCGTAAAGACCCAGCGTGACGCGGCAAACAGGACCAGTGCCACTGTGTGATAGCGCAGGGTAACCTCGGGTGAGACGTTCAGATGTTCTGGAATGTAGAAGTTCGTGTAGGTCCAGACGGTGATCTGGGCGCCCACGTAGAAGAACTGGGCCACCACCGAGAACACGTAATTCTTGTTCGCGAGGAGATGGCGCACCGAGTCGCCGACATGGGCGCGGTGGTCGTGCTCCGCCATGCGTGGCATCTTGGTTACCGCGATCAGTATCCATACGAGGACCAGGCAGGCCGCTACCGACAGGTAAGGGAAGATGACGATGTTGAGGGCGTCTGACTCGCCGCCCGGCGGGATCACAATTTTGCCGTCCACCTGCGGAAGACGGGCCATGATCAGAATCTGGCAGAGCAGGATGCCGATGATCGAGCCGATAGGGTTGAACGACTGTGCGAAGTTGAGTCGCCGGGTCGCTGTCGATTCGGGCCCGATCGCGAGGATGTAGGGATTGGCGTTCGTTTCCAGAATGCCCAAGCCACACGCGAGGACATAGTAGGAAATGCAGAAGAACACAAACTGCTGCGTCAGGGTGGAGGGATAGAGCAGGAAGCACCCGACGGCGTAGAGTCCCAATCCCACTAACACGCCGACCTTGTAGGAGTACTTGCGCGCGATGATAGCACCCGGAACCGCCATGCAGAAGTAGCCGCCGTAGAAGGCAAACTGGATCAGCGAGGCCTGGAACGTTGACAGGTTTCCAAAGATCGCTTTGAACACCCGCACGAGAGGGTCGGTGATGTTGTTCGCGATGCCCCACCACATGAAGCAGCTCGACAACAGTATGAAGGGAAACAGAATCCCCTTCGGAATTAACGCATGCTTTTCACCCGTCGGCTCACTCATTCTGCTTGCTCCTTTGCTGTTTGTAACCCATCCAAAGACATGGATCGTGCCTGTGTTGTTAGCACAGGCACGATCCAGTGACAATTGGTTTATCCTGAAGCCCTGTTCCAGAATCCTATCCGTAGACAGGACCGTAAGCCTCACAGGCGCGGAAGTCGGCGCCCTCGATACCTTCTGTCCCGAATGAGCTCCAGGCCGTGGGTCGATAGACCTTGTCTGCTTCCACGTTGTGCATGAAGACAGGGATACGCAGCATGGACGCCAGCGTAATCAGGTCGGCGCCAATGTGGCCGTAGCTGAAGGCGCCGTGATTGGCGCCCCACTTGGCCATGACTTCGTAGACATCCGTGAAGGCACCTTCGCCCGTGATGCGCGGGGCAAACCAGGTGGTCGGCCACGTGTCGTTCGTGCGCTTATCCAACTTCTTGTGCACTCGCTCGGGCAGTTCCACAGTCCATCCCTCGGCAATCTGGAGTACGGGGCCGAGGCCCTTGACCAGGTTGATGCGGCTCATCGTGATGGGCATACCGCCCTTGGTGACGAACTTGGAGGACCAGCCGCCGCCGGGGAAGTACTCGGTGACCGAAGGATGCCACGTGGTGGCCTTCAGGCAGGCGTTCTTCTCGCGCGTCTTGATCTCCCAGAACGGCTTCATGGCGGGATTCCCGTCTGCGTCCTTTTGCTGGCCGCTGCCGTCGAGCGACGCGGCGCCGGAGTTGATCAAGTGGATCAGGCCGCCCGCGGCGTCACCTTCCACCGTGTAGCCGGTGACGCGCTTGATGGCGTCGGGGCTCCAGTAGGTCCGCACGTCGGCAAAGACCTGCGCGGTGTTGGTGAGCAGGTAGGCCATCAGCATCGGCACGCCGTTGAGGCTGTCGTTCTCGGTCGCCACCAGGCGCGGCATGCGAATGCCGTTCCAGTCGAACGAACTGTTCGAGATGGCTTCCAGGAAATCGCCGTTGGTGTTGGCATCGGTCCAGTGGCGCTGGCCCTGGAATCCGGCCAGGATCGCGTTGTGGCCACGGGCCTCTTCCTTGTAGCCCAGCTTCGCGAGCTTGCTGTTGCCGTACATCATGTCGCGGGTAATCATAGCCATCTTGACCGAGTCTTCCCACTCTTGGTCGAGGTGCTTGCGTTTGCGCTTGGTACGGGCTTTGTTCGGGTCGTGGCCCTCGGTGCAGTTGGCCTTGGTCCAGCCGAGTGCCTTCTCGAACTCGACCGGGTCAAAGATGCCGTCACGCATACGACGACTGAACTCGGTGAGGTCAATGGCCTCAACGCGCATGCCGAGGTACTCCTCGAAGAAGTCCTGATCGACGATCGATCCGGCGATACCCATCGAGCAGCCGCCCATGGAGAGGTAGCTCTTGCCCTTCATCATCGCCACGGCCAGTCCGGCCTTGGTGAAGCGCAGGACCTTCTCGGAGACATCGGCCGGAATGGTCTTGTCGCCGGCATCCTGCACGTCGCGGCCATAGATCCCGAACGCGGGCAGGCCCTTCTGCGAGTGACCTGCCAGCACGGCGGCCAAATAGACGGCGCCGGGACGCTCGGTACCGTTGAATCCCCATACAGCCTTGGGACGCATCGGATCCATATCCATCGTCTCGGACCCGTAGCACCAGCAGGGCGTGACGGTGAGGGAGACACCCACGTTCTCACGATCAAACTTCTCGGCGCAAGCCGCTGCTTCCGCGACGCCGCCGATACAGGAATCGGCAATCACGCACTCGACCGGCTCGCCGTTCGGGTACTTCAGTGAACGGCTGATAAGATCAGCCGCGTTCTGGGCCATACCCATGACCTGGCCCTCGAGCGATTCACGTACGCCACCGTAGCGACCGTCGATCGTGGGGCGAATGCCCACCTTGGGAAGTGTTGTGATCCAAGCCTTCTTTGCTGCTGCCATGAGTGTGTCCTCCTGAGTTGACTACTGTTTCTGACTTCGAGAATAGGATATCTACAGCACAAAGCAGCTCTGAGCGTGAATTATTGTTGTGGTAAATCCTATACACGTAACTTACGCTTCCAGCCGTGAAAGAGATCGTCAGCTATGGTCGGTTCCGCTGTCCTGAACTCACGCCCCACAAGAACAAGGGGATGGAGATCACCTATATTGAGAAAGGGACGCTGGAATGGATGGTCGAGGGTGTCCAGGAGAAGATCGAACCCGGATCGGTCTATTTCACACTTCCCTGGCAGGTCCATGGCAGCGTTCACCCCAGGGAGCCGGACAACCGGATGTGTCACATCCTGTTTCACCTTGAGGAGGACTATCCTCGCGCACATACCGCATTCCGCTTTCCATCCTGCCTCGGCTTCTCTGCGTCTGAGATGCGGTCACTCAGCACGGTCTTCTCCGCCAGCACGCGACACTGTTATCTCGCCACCCCGGGCATACGCTGGCTCATGCCGGCGCTGATCCATGAGCTCCAGAGCGCACATGAGCTCGACCATGCCCATACGGTCACCCTGCTTCGCGGCGTCATTGTCGAGCTGAAGCGTATCGTAGCAGGCGAAGCGGCCGATACAGACACGCACGGCTGGTCGGAGTCGCGGGTACAGCATCTGTTGGCGGAGCTTTCGACGCATTGTGATCAGCGCTGGACCCTCAAGGAGATGGCCGGACGCTGCGGCGTGCAGCGCACGCGACTCAACAGCATCTTTCAGAAGCTGACCGCCTGCACCCCCATGGAATACCTGGCACGCCTGCGTATCGAGCGCGCCAAAACGCAACTGCGCGAAACCGACCTGAAGGTCATCGACATCGCCTTTGCCTGTGGCTTCGGTAGCAGCCAGTACTTCGCCAACACCTTCCGCCATGCCACCGGTATGACCCCCTCGGAATACCGCAGGCACTGTGCCGGATTGACCGAGGACGAGCTGCGTCGCTGGCGCACCATCGACTTCCGCAGCGAACAGGAAGAGCGCCGTCGCGTGGAATCGTTCAGTGCCGACTAGGACGGCCGAAAGACGATGATCGATGCCACGAGGTAGGCGACGTAGAGGCCCAGCAGCACGTAGCCGTGCCAGCGGACCAGGCGCCAGCGGCGGCGCAGGAGCACCTGGGCGGTTCCGGCCATTATCAGCATGGCTGGAAACATGAAGAAAATCTCTTTGCGGCTGAGGGTCAGGTTGTTGATGAGCGATGATGCCCCCGCCACCCAGCAGATGTTCATGATGTCGGCGCCGAGAATGTTTCCTACGGCCAAAGCGGCGTGCTTCTTGCGGGCGGCGGTGACGCACGTCGCGATCTCGGGCACGGAGGTGCCGAACGCCACGAGCGTCAGCGCGATGATGCCGTCCGGCACGTGCAGGGCGTGTGCAATCGTGGTGGCCGAGCTGACGATCAGGTCGCTCGTCGCCAGGATGCCCGCCAGCGCCACGAGAAAGGAGACGACCAGGCGCGGCGTCGAGAAGTCCGGATGCGCCTCGATCGTTTCCCACTCGTTCTCGTCATGCTGCACGCCACGGCGATGGTCCCGAAAGAGGATCACCATGTACACGCAGAACGCGGCCAGAAGTACGCCGCCCTCCCAGCGACTGAGCGTGCCGTCAAGCGCGGTGAAAACGAAGGCGAGCACGGCCACGATCAGAAGAAAGGTTCCCGCCTGTTTGATCACCCGCGGCACCAGCGCAACCGCGGTGACCGAGAAGAGCGCACACAGCGCCAGTCCCAGGCCGGTATCGCACAGCACTGACCCAACCGCGTTCCCCAGCGCAATCTCGGCATTGCCGCGCGCCGCGGAGATTGCCGAGACGGCCAGCTCAGGGGCCGTGGTGGCGAATGCCACCAGCACGATGCCCACCACCAGCTTGGGCAGGTTGAACTTGTAGGCCAGGGAAACGGCGCTTTCGACAAAGATGTCGGCACACTTCGCCAGCACCGCAAAGCTGAGTCCGAGAACCACCCATGCCGCCCACACATTTTCTGCGATCAAGCTATGAATAACCTGCATCGGCGGGACTATAGGGTGGATCGTGTCTTGAATCGAGCGAAAGATAGGTTACGGTGTACCAATGTTCATCGATACACACATGCACCTTGAGCCCGGCGATGATGTCGCCGGACTGACCGCCCGAGCCGTGGCGGCAGGCGTCGAACACATGGTCGCCGTGGGCGGATCCGAGTCCATGAATGGCGCCGCGTTGGATGCGGCTGCAAGGGAGCCCGGCCGTTTTTCCGCTACCGTCGCCTTCGATCGACATGTTGCCGAAACAGGTGGGGCAGGGGACATTCCCGGCCTGGTCGAACAAGTTCGCGGGATGCTGAGCGCACCCGGCGTGGTGGGCGTGGGTGAGACGGGGCTGGACTACCACTACAACCCGGAAACCGGGGCAGAGCAGCGGGAGCTCTTCGGCGCACAGCTCGAACTGGCCCGCGAAGCCGCACTTCCGGTAGTCGTGCACAGCCGCGAAGCTGAAGCCGATACGCTCATCATGTTGCGCGAACATCGCCGGGTGTGGACACACGCCTATGAGCGCCTCGGGGTACTCCACTGCTTCACGGGCAACGTCGACATGGCCAGAGAATTGGTGTCACTAGGTCTCTTCGTCAGCTTCAGCGGCATCGTCACGTTCCGCAACGCCGACTCCCTGCGGGAGGCGGCGGCCGCGGTGCCCGACGAGTGGCTCCTGATCGAAACCGACACCCCATACCTGGCCCCGGTTCCGCACCGCGGCAAACCGAATGAGCCCGCCTATCTACCCGATGTGGCCACATGCCTCGCAGCAGTGCGAGACACCTCGGTCGAACAGATCGCGAAGATCACCACGGAGAACGCGCGTCGCCTGTTTAATCTTGCCTGAACGCTCGAAGCTCACGAAGATATCCACCTACCAGGGCTCCCTCTTTGTCTGAGCCCGGACGGCCACATGTTGTCAGAATGACGAAAACGCAGATGGCCAACAAGATGATGGACAACCATCATCGTAGACGTCATGTTTGACTGAGAAGAAAGATTAAGGAGGAATGGTCATGGGCGACACAGGGAAGAAGGATAAGGGTAAACGAGAGCAACAGAAGAAGGCCAAGCTTACCCCGAAGGAGAAGCGACAGAAGAAGAAGGACAAGAAGAGGCTGTAGCACCGGGCCTGAAAAGGCTCCAGCGATCACTGCTTCGGGCTACCCCGGGCAGAAGGGGTCAAGCCACAGGGTCTACAAGAGCCCGTGGCAAGATCCATGGCCTACTGGCTCCGGTGGTTTTGCATGCCGCCGTTGGTGTTCGTTCTCTTTGTCGTCACGGGTGCCGTCGTCAGCATTGCTTCATCTGCCATCGGCAGTTGTGGCCGGCAAATCCGCCAGGACTAGTACATCGTTTCGTAAATATCTTTACTTTGGACGAGGGTATTCTGGATGCACGGGGGCCGCGAAATGCGTGAGGCGATGCAAGCCATCGTCGACGCATTTCGCGGCGGCCGTGCGCCAGAAGACCCTCGCCCCAAAGGGGTTGGCCTCTTTCGGCGCAGAACCGCTCCGAATCTGCGCGCACAGACCTTCGGGTATGCACGCGCAGATTCGGAGCACTTCTGCATCCGAAATAGGCCAATCCAGAGTAAAGATATTTACGAAACGGTGTACTAGGCCAGGGCGTTGTAGCCCGCCACGATGATGCTCATGAAGAGCGCGTGGGCCAGGCCGATCACGAAGAAGAAGACGATCGGCGAGAGGTCGAACATACCCACGCGGATGGGGTAGCGGCGTAGGGGCCCGAGGAGCAGGTTGATCCAGTCGCGACAGAGCAGGGCCAACCCCTGCGAATGCGTGAACATGGAGATCCACGACCCGATGATCAGCATCAGCATCAGCGACTGAAGCAAAGGCAGGAGCTGCACCCAGGCCGCGATGGCAAGCACCACCAGCTTGAGAAACGACGGTACCGCCTCCGCACCACTCCACACGAGCGTTCCTGGCAAACCAAATCCCATCCTCACGGGGGCGCCAAAACGGTCAAGCAGGATGATCAGCGCCGCACCATACAACAGGAGAAAGAGCGGCCGCAAGTCGATGCGCACGTCGGAGAATGGCCGCGCCAGGTAGTGCAGCATCGAGACGGGGTGCTCCTGTGAACGGTGCGCGCCCACCCAGGTAAAGAGAAGCGAGATGCCCCACAACCGAAACAGGAAGCACCCGAACGAGAGGGCGCTGAAGGCAATCACATGGGGGAGGGCGCCGTCGAGGGGTTGACGGTCGAGCCCGAGGGTCAGCATCCAGACCGCCTGGCGCGGAGCCACCAGCGCGCGAAACGTGATGATGAGGCCGATTGCAATCACCGCCACAACCCTGGGACGCAGGCCGAGAAAGACCGGTTCCACGAAACGCAGCACGGTTCGTGACAGGCGTGCTATCGGAGCGAGGTACGGGTTGAAGTGGACATTGCGGTCCTCGTCATCCGTCCAGATGCGGAACCAGAACGCAATGAGCAGTAGATTGAAGAGGGTATCCCAGGTGCTGAAATTCATAGTGATCCTTCTGCGGTGCAAGAACTAATCAATGGATAACGTTCAAATGTTGATGCCTGGCGCCTACAGGTCGTGAGTTGATCTCAAACTGAAGGGGAGTTGAATATCCAATATCCAACAAGGAATATCCAAGGAAGAAGTGAGCGAGGAAAGCGAATAGGGGGCTGAAAG
>JADHWE010000042.1 GCA_016783675.1 Kiritimatiellia bacterium | reverse complement strand
TTCAGCCCCCTATTCGCTTTCCTCGCTCACTTCTTCCTTGGATATTCCTTGTTGGATATTGGATATTCAACTCCCCTTCAGTTTGAGATCAACTCACGACCTGTAGGCGCCAGGCATCAACATTTGAACGTTATCAAAAGATTAGGGGGAGCACATGGTCTTCCCTTAATCTTTCGCCCTAATCTTTCACCTTAATCTTCTCCTCCCCGTCTTCCACGCCATCACCCCCGCCAGCAGTGCCATGGCGGCGGATGGGATGGCCAGGGGCCAGTCTCCGAACCGGGTGTAGAACGTGGGGGCCATGTCGTCCCGCGGCACGGCCACGGTCTCGGACCGGTAGTCGATCCGATCCCACTCATCCCGTTTCAAAATACCTCGCGAAGTCTCATCAATTTGCCCGGTCCTGTCAATGAAGCAGGTTACCCCGGTGTTGGCCGCGCGCACTGCGGGCACGCGGTTCTCCACACAGCGGAACACGCAGTGGCTCATGTGTTGCACGTGCGCCGCGGAACCGTCAAACCAGCCATCGTTGGTCTGGTTGACCAGCAGCCGCGCGCCGTTGCGCACCATCTTGCGCGCCACGCGGGCGAAGACATCCTCGAAACAGATCAGCGACGAAAACGGGATCGTTTCGCCATTCGGAGTATCCACGCGAAAAACGGTGCCCGTTGTCCCGGCCTGGCAACTGAAGCCCAGCGGCTCAACACGGCGCACCCAGCGCCAACGGGTATCCATCGGCAGATACTCCCCGAACGGCACGAGATGCTGCTTGCGGTAAAGCTCAGCGATCTCACCCTCCGCATCGTAGAGAAACGTGCTGTTGTGCAGAATCCAGTCCCACGGCTTGGGCTCGTCTACCGGATACTGCCCCCCGACTTCCATCGCCCCCACCAGCAGAGGTGTCGCGGTCTCGCGCGCAAGCTGACGCACGAACGTATCGACCTCCCCGTCATGCGGCAGGTAGCCCGGCACCGCGGTCTCAGGCCAGACGACCAAGTCAATCTGCGCCTGCAGTGCCACCACGAGATCCATCCGCTCTTCGAGCGCCGCATAGATCTCCTGCGCAAACTCCTCCGGCCACTTCTTGAGCTGCGCGATGTTGGGCTGGATCGCCACCACGCGGAGCGGACGTGTCTCTTCGCCGCCCATGGCCCTCAGCGCGCGAACGCGCCTTACGCCGGACGTCCACACCGATGCCAACAGCAGCAGCACCACCATCAGCTCGATCTGGAACCGAACCCTGCGGCCGCCCATATAGACCCCACCCACGCGGACCAGCATGAGCGCAATCCCGGTGTTGACCGCAACCACCACGGCGGATACCAGGCTCACCCCACCCCACTCGGCAAGCTGCAGCACCGGCAGATTGCGATATTGGCTGATCCCGAGTCCGTTCCAGGGAAAACCGGTGCCCACGATGCCACGCAGGTACTCGAAGCCCACCCACAGGACCGGCACGATCACGACCAGCGGCAACGTGCGATAGAAAGATGCGTGCCCCTCCTCGCGCGGCCCCGCCTCGAGAACGGAGAAAGCCCACGCCGTGGTCGCCGCAAACGCACCGCGGAACAGTCCGAGCGTCAGGGAAAGTCCACCCCAGGCCAGCAGTGCCACCACGATTGGGCACCCCGTGAACCCCAGTCGCCACAGCCAACTCAAGGAGATCATCCAGAAAAGCGTGCCACAGCCCCACCCCCAGTAAAACGCGCGTCCCGGCGACAGCGTGCGCACGACCAGGACCAACGGCACCAGCGCCAGCCACGCCGCCTGCGCTTCACCAACCGGAGGAAACGCCGTCGCCAACAGCACCGCGGACAGAATCAAACCGCCGACGCTGATGACGTTACCTCTCACCATCACTCTCCACTTGGATGGGAGATTAAGGCGAAAGATTAAGGCGAAAGATTAGGGCTGATCGCGTCCCCCCTTAATCTTTCGCCTTAATCTTTCGCCCTAATCTTCCCCCTATCAGATCTCGAATTCAGCCCAGACACTCGTCATTCGTCATTGGCGCACTATGCGCCATGGCATTTCTTGAACTTCTTGCCGCTACCACAGGGACAGGGATCGTTGCGACCCACCTTGTCGGCGTCGCGATGAACCGTGCTGGCTGCGCCCGGCATTCCGACAGGCGGCAAGCTCGGCATCCTGTCCGGAGGCGGTGCGCCCTGGGGCGACATGCCCGCAGGCGGCGGCATACCTGCCGGGGCCGAGCCCCCCGCGCCAAGCGCCGACACCTCGTCGTGCACGAGGGTCTGTGGCAGGGAGGAAATGAACGACTCGAACGACGCGACATTCGTCGTGGTCCGGAAGACGGCCGAGGCAATGTCCTGCTTGATGCTGGTCATGAGCTGCCCGAACATCTCGAAAGCTTCGCGCTTGTACTCCACCAGCGGGTCACGCTGACCGTAGGCACGCAGACCCACGCCCTGGCGCAGCGCGTCCATCGAGCGCAGGTAGTCCTGCCACTGCGTGTCGATGCTCTGGAGCACGATCTGGCGCTCCATGGCTTCAACCGCGCCCGGATCCTCCATCTGGCTCTTCAACTCGTAGGCCCGCTCCACCCGGTCGAACACGATCTTGGCTACTTCCTCGGGATCGGACTTCCCGGACAGGTCCGACGCCCGGAACGCGATCGGAAACGTGAGCTGGACCCATTCCATGAAGTCGTGCAGCGATTCCTCGTCCGGATCCGATGGCAGGGCCTCGGCCTGGTCGAGAATCACATCGTGCAGGACGTCATATACCTGTTCGCGGATGTTCTCGGCCCGGACAATGTCTCCGCGGAAACCGTAGATGACCTCGCGCTGACGGTTCATCACATCGTCGTACTCGAGCGTGCGCTTACGAATAGAGTAATGGTGCTGCTCGACGCGGCGCTGGGCGGTCTCAATGGAGCGGTTGAGCCACTTGTGCTCCAGCTCCTGCCCCTCCTCGAGCCCGAGGCGCTCCATGATACCCGCGATACGGTCGGAACCGAACAGACGCATCAGGTCGTCTTCAAGGGACACGTAGAAACGCGTCCAGCCCGGGTCGCCCTGGCGTGCACAGCGTCCGCGCAACTGGCGGTCGATCCGGCGCGACTCGTGCCGCTCAGATGCAATCACGTGCAGGCCACACGGGTTCTCCTCCAAAATCGCGCGCAGGGTCTTGCCACCCTCAACGCGATCATCGAGTCCGGTCTGCGACAGAACCAGCTCACGCTCGATCCTGACCACGCCCTGGCCCAGCTTGATGTCCGTACCACGCCCGGCCATGTTGGTCGCGATCGTCACGGCGCCGGGCTGGCCCGCGCGCGTAACGATCTCGGCCTCGGCCTCGTGGTTCTTGGCGTTGAGTACGTTGTGCACGATGCCGGCGCGCTTGAGCATGCGACTCAGGACCTCGGACGTATCGACCGTGACCGTGCCCACCAGTACCGGCAGACCACGATCATGGTAGTCGCGAATCTCCTCAATCACGGCGGCGAACTTTTCGCGCTGCGACTTGTAGACCCGGTCGTTGGCATCCATCCGCCGGACGGGCCGGTTGGTCGGGATGACCACCACGTCGAGCGCGTAGATATCACGAAACTCGTTGGCTTCGGTCTCGGCGGTGCCGGTCATGCCGGACAGCTTATCGTACATGCGGAAGTAGTTCTGAATCGTGATGGTGGCGAGGGTCTGCGTTTCACGCTCGATCTTGACCCCTTCCTTGGCTTCGACGGCCTGGTGAAGCCCGTCGCTCCAGCGGCGCCCCGGCAGGATGCGGCCGGTGAACTCGTCCACGATCAGCACGCGGTTCTCCTGGACAACATACTCCACGTCGCGTTCGTAAAGGCAGTAGGCCCGGATAAGCTGGTCGACATTGTGGATCTGCTCGCTACGGTCGGCATAGGTCTGCTGGATCTCCTGCCGCATGCGGGTCTTCTCCTGCTCCGACACCTCGTCGCCTTTACCGTCCAGCTCGGACATGGCCGAGATGAGGTCCGGCAGCACGTAGGCCTCCGGATCGGTCGGGTTCAGGGCCTCACATCCCTTTTCGGTGAGGCTCGCATCGTGACCGCGCTCGTCGATTGTAAAGAACAGCTCTTCGCGTAGCTCGCGTGCCAGCTCCTTGCGCATGTCGGTGAGCATCATGTTCTCAACTTGCTCGTGTAGCCGGCGGACGGACGGCTCCTCAAGCATATGCATCAACTGCTTGTGCTTCGGCATGCCGTGATAGACCTGGTAGAGCAGGAACTGGGCGTCCTCGGTCGCCTCGCTCTCGAGGTGTTGCTTGATCTTGGTCACCATGCCATTGCAGAGCGAGCGCTGCTTGCGCACGAGCTGCTCCACGCGGGGCTTGAGCTCGAAATACTGGTTGGAGGAGTGCGGAGCGGGACCCGAGATGATCAGCGGCGTGCGCGCTTCGTCGATCAGGATGCTGTCCACCTCGTCGATGATCGCGTAGTAATGCCCGCGCTGCACCTGGTGCTCCGCGTCAAAGGCCATGCCGTTGTCGCGCAGGTAGTCGAACCCGAACTCGCTGTTGGTGCCATAGGTGATGTCGCAGGCATACTCCTTGCGACGCTCGTCCGGCGTCATCTGGTTCTGAATGCAGCCGACCGTGAGCCCGAGGTATTCGTAAACCACCCCCATCCACTGCGAGTCGCGGCGGGCGAGGTAGTCGTTCACCGTCACCAGGTGGACGCCCTTGCCGGTCAACGCGTTGAGATAGACCGGCATCGTGGCCACGAGGGTCTTGCCTTCACCGGTAGCCATCTCGGCGATCTTCGAGCCATGCAGGACGATGCCACCGATGAGCTGCACGTCGAACGGGACCATATCCCATTTCAGCTCGTGCCCGCAGAGCATCTCGGTGGTGCCGAGCAGGCGGCGACAGGCGTTCTTCACCACGGCGAAGGCCTCGCACATGATGTCATCCAGCGTCTCGCCCTGTTCCAGGCGGGCCCTGAACTCATCCGTCTTGGCTTTCAGCGCTTCCTCGGAGAGGGATTGATAGTCCTCCTCCAGCGCATTCATACGTTCGACCAGCGGCATCATCAGCTTGATATCGCGTTGATGTTTGGTCCCAAAAACTTTCTGAAGAGCGGCAAGCATGTTTACTCCATTGGGGCGGCCTACGGCCGCGGGGAAAGTGATCACTGATCAGTGATCAGTGATCAGTGGGTTTGTATCGGTCTCCATGGACTGCTAACTGATACCGAAATACGGGCGCCGGATCAAGATTTGGCGAGATAATAGATTCCGTCATGCCGGGCGTCGGAGACGACGCGCCCCGACTCACAGAGCTGATCCAGCAGGACTTCTGACTCGTTCTGTGGCAGACCGAATGATGCGGCGACGTCGGCGGCCGTGCAGGGGCGGCGTGCCAGCATGTTCACGACCTCCGCTTCTGTGGCCGTGGCCCCGCAGCAGGGCTCGCCCTGGAATCCGGCAATCAGCTCGGCATGCGGCTCAAACAGCCCGGCCAGCTTCTGCAGCGCCTCCGGCCCCACGGCGCCGGCCTGTCCATCGGCCGGCGGGCGCACCACCGTGTTAAGCTGCACACGGTCGGGGCGAATTCCCTTCGCCAGGTCGGCAATCTTCTGTACATCGGCGGGGTCATCGTTCACCCCTGCCATCAGGAACACTTCCATCCAGATTCGCGCACTGTATACACCGCGCAATGCGCGCAGGCCTTCGACCATCGTTTCAAAAGAGAGCGACGAATGCGCCTGGTTGACGCGCTCGAATGAGGCCTGGTCCCACGCGCTGAGCGAAGCCTTGATGATAGAGGCGTTGGACGCCCCGGCCCGCACGTCGGGCAGATGCATCAGCGAACTATTGGTCAGCAGCGCGGTGGGGATATCGCAGCACGCCTTGATCCCGGCCAGGATATCGCCGAACCGGGAATGGAGCGTGGGCTCACCGGAGCCGGCCACGGTAATGATGTCGGCTTCGCCGCCCGACGCCAGCCAGTCCTCGAACTCCGCCAGCACATCGTCCACCGGCACATACTCGCGCCGCGCGACCGTGTGGGCTGTGGTGAGGCCGACTTCGCAGAACGGGCAGTTGAAGGTACAGGTCTTGACCGGCACCAGGTCCACGCCCAGCGAGCGCCCTAAACGACGAGAGGGCACCGGTCCGAACAGGTACCGGTACCCTCCCTGAAAATCATGTTGTGAGGTGCTCACAACGAAACGATCGGTAGCACGGCTCAGTCGCCGGCCGAGATCGCCTCGACGGGACACTCATCCACGCACAGCGCGCAATCCACGCACGTCTCGGGATCAATCACGTACTTGCCGTCGCCCTCGGAAATTGCCTCGGACGGACAAACCGGCTCGCAGCTGCCGCACTTGGTGCAAGCATCAGAAATCACGTATGCCATTATCAAAACTCCTGTTTGGGTGTTGTCGTCATCGCACGGAACGCCGCGCGAAGGGGGTAAGGTATCCAAAACAGCCTGCCAGAGTCAAGACCCCTACTTGCCGATGGCAAGGCGCTCCGCCAGGCGCTCGGGAAGGCCGGCTTCGCGGATTTTCGCCTGGGCGGTGGCCAGATCGTAGGTCAGGCGGCGGAATTCGACCGTCTTCGCTTCGGTGTCGTAGATCACGTAGGCGCAGCGGGGATCGCCGTCGCGGGGCTGGCCCACGCTGCCGACGTTGATGAAGTACTTGTGGCCGATTTCGATCTTGAGCATCTCCGTGTCGCGGCGCGTCACGCGTCCGAGCTTGTCGAACACGACCGGCACGTGTGTGTGGCCGTAGAAACAGACCGAGGTGTGCTGATAGTTGAAATGCGCTTCCGCCTCAAGGGAGTCGAACACGTAGCCCCAGTGATCCGGCATATCGAGCGTGCTGTGCACCAGCGTGAACCCATCCATCGAGACGTGCATCTTCAGCTGGCGCAGGTACTCGATCTGCTCCTCGCTGAGCTGGTCGCGCGTCCAGCTGATGACCTTGGCGGCCAGTGGATGGAAGTCGTGCAGCGATTCCTCGTGTGAGCAGTAATGGTCGTGGTTGCCCCGCACCACCACGCAGTTGAGTTCGCGCATCTTCTCGAGACAGGCCGCCGGGTCGGCGTTGTAGCCCACCACGTCGCCCACAGAGACGTACTCGGTGACCCCCTGTTCAGCCGCGTCCGCGAGGACAGTACTGAGGGCCTCCCAATTTCCGTGTATGTCACCCAGGACCGCGTAGCGGGCTGACTTCATGGGACAAAATTCCGATGTAAGTTGAGCAAAGTGGTTGCCATGGCAAGGTCGTCCGGCGTCGTGATCTTAACATTCGCGACCGTGGCCTGAACCAGCCGAACCTTCTGCGAGGTAAGCTCTACGGCCGATGATTCGTCGGTGATGGTCGCGTTCTTCTCTTTGACCAGCTCGAATGCCCGTTTGAGCAGGCTGACCTTGAAAGTCTGCGGTGTCTGTACCGCCCACAGCTTGGAGCGATCTACCGTGCGCGTGACCGTCAGGCCGCGCTCGACGTGCTTCACCGTGTCCGCAATCCGCACCGCCGCCACGCCCGAACCGTAGCGCTTGGCCGACTTGATGGTCTCCGAAATCAGTGCCGGCGTCACACAGGGGCGCGCCCCGTCGTGCACGGCGACAATCTTGGCGTCCTCGGGCAGCTCATCCATTCCATTCTGGACCGATACCTGCCGAATGGGTCCACCCGCCACAACCGCCTTCACTTTCGCACAGCCAAACATGTCCACCACGCTGCGGCCGGCCTTGACGCGATCCTTGCGCAAAACGAGGATCACCCCGTCGATATCGAGGCATTCCTCAAAAGCCATGAGGGAATAGGCCAGCACCGGGCGTGGACCGAGACTCAGAAAGGCCTTGTCGACCTTCGCGCCCATACGTTCGCTTCGTCCACCCGCTACAATAATGCCATAGTTCATCGTACTACCATCCTAACAACTGCTTCCTACATGCGTGCCGTAGGTTACGCTGAGCGGCGGTCGGAGGTCAAGCAGGGGTTTGGTGACGTGACCGGCTCGCTCGGAGAGCTCGCCAAGTAGGTAGGCAGGCCCATAACTGCTTCCATACAGCACTCCGTTTCGCTATTCTCCACGGCTCGATTGATCTCTAACCACAGGAACAACCTGATGCAAAGCGCTGACTACGAACTGAAACAGGGCCAGACCGTACACGGATTCGAGGTCACGCGGGTTACCGAGCTTCCGAACCTGCAATCCACCGCCTACGAGCTCCATCATCCCCCTAGCGGCGCACGGCTGCTCCATATCCACAACAGCGATGCCGAGAACCTGTTCTCCATCAGCTTCCCCACCCCGCCACCGGACAACTCGGGTGTGCCCCATATCCTTGAGCATTCCGTGCTGGCCGGATCGGAACGGTTTCCGGTGAAGGAGCCGTTCTTCGAGATGATAAAGATGAGCATGGCGACCTTCATTAACGCCATGACAGGACCCGACTGCACCTACTATCCCGTCGCCAGCAATGTGAAGCGCGACCTGTTCAACCTGGCCGATGTCTATTTCGACGCCGTGTTCCACCCCTTGCTCTCCGGCACCACGTTCCGCCGCGAAGCCCACCACCTCGCGCCAAGCGATCCCGGCGCCCCGACCGGGGCGCTGACGGTGAACGGTATTGTTTACAACGAAATGAAGGGGGCCTTCTCGAATCCCGAGGCCTGTCTCTACCGTGCACAATCGCGCGGACTTTTCCCCGACACGATCTATGGCCTGGAATCCGGTGGCGATCCGGTGGCCATCCCTGACCTCACGCGCGAGGAGATGCTGACGTTCCACCGCTCGAACTATCATCCTTCCAACGCTCGTTTCTTCCTCTATGGCGACGTCCCCACGCATGATCACCTCGCCTTTCTGGAGCCGCGGCTCGAGGCTTTTGATGTCGCCGCCGCCCACCCCCCTGCCGCGCGCCAGCCGGCCTGGGACACACCACGCGCCCTCGCCGACACCTACCCCGTCGGTCACGACGAGTCCCTGGAGGAGAAGACCTACCTTGTGACGAGCTGGCGCTGCTACGACGCCGCCGATCCCGTGGCCACGGTCCTGATGCGTGTCATGGAGCTGGTGCTGGTCGGCAACGAAGGCGCCCCGCTCAGGAAGGCATTGATCGACTCCAACCTGGGCGTGGACCTTGTGCTCACGCACGCCGACACGATGGGATGCGAAGGCACCTTCTCGGTGGGGCTGAAGGGCTCTGAACCCGACCGCCTGGCCGCGTTCGAGCAGTGTGTGATGGCCACGCTGACCAGCATTGCCGACGCGGGGATTGAGCCGGACGCCATCGACGCGGCCTTCCAGCAGGCGTCCTACCAGTATCTCGAGATCCAGTCGCTGTTCCCGCTTCACGTGATGGACAACGTGCTCCAGAGCTGGCTCTACGGGAATGATCCCCTCCCCTTTGTCAGCATGCAGCAACACCTGCAGACCTGCCGCGAGCAGCACCATGCGGATCCGCGACTCTTCAGCACGATGATCCGCGAGCAATTGATCGAGAATCAGCACCGCCTGACCGTAACGCTCTCGCCTGACCCGGATCACGAGGCCCGGGCCCACGCCGCGTTCGAGGCGCGCATGCGTGAAACACGCGCAGGAATGAGCGATGATGACGCGCGGCAGATCGCCGCCGACGCGGCCGAACTGGACCACGAGAACAGTCTACCCAACACGCCGGAGCAGATTGCATCGCTTCCCCAGCTTGCCATCTCCGACCTGCCTGCGGACCTGGTCCACATCCCCACAACCGTCGAGTCGGCGGGACCGATCACGCTGCTCCGGAACGAGGTTCCCGCCAACGGGGTCAACACCCTCATGCTCGACTTCAACCTGCAGGGGCTCCCCGAGGCCCTCTGGCCCCGGCTCCCCCGCTATGCCGAGGCCATCAGCAAGATGGGCGCGGCCGGCATGGGGTACGAGGTGATCGCCCATCGCAAGGCCGCCTCCACCGGCGGTATCGGGTGCATCCCTTTGCTCATGACACACGCCACGCGCGAGGGTGAACCGGTGTGGGGATTGCGGGTCACACTGAAAACGCTCGACGACCGCATCGGACCGGCCCTGGGCCTGCTGCATGATATCCTGTTCGGCGTCGATCCGCGCAACCGTGAGCGGCTGCACGATGTTCTGTCGCAGATGCGGGCGCACTGCCGCACCGCCATGGTGCACAACGGCAGCGGCACCGCCGCCACGCACGCGGGGCGCGGACTGAGCATTGAGGATCACCTCGAAGAGGTGCTGCACGGTCTGCCCCAGCTCGACCAGGCCGAAGCCCTGGCGGGACGGTTCGACGAGGAGTGCGAGACCGTCATGGCCGACGTGGAGACCATTCGCGACCTGCTGCTCAACCGCGACCGGCTCACGGCCAGCTTCACGGGATCACCCGCCGTCTTCACGGCCGTCCAGGCCGCCCTCTGCGACTGGGCCGGGCAGATGGCCGAAGGACTACCCGCCCCTGCTCCCACGGGCTTTGTGCCTTACGACGTGCCGCCGCGTGAAGGACTGGCCGGCCCCATCCAGGTGGCGCACTGCGCGCTTGCCATACCGGCACCGCACTTCTCGCATCCGGATGAGCCGCTGCTTGCCGTGGGATCGCACTTGGTACGCATGGAGTACATCCTCAGCGAGATCAGGTTCAAGGGCAACGCCTATGGCGCTCACTTCAACCACAGTCCCTTCCACGGACGGATCTCGATGGGTTCGTTCAACGATCCACACATCACGCGTACGCTCGACGTGTTTGCGAAGACCCAGGCTTTCGTGGAAGCGGCGCAGTGGACCCAGACCGATGTCGACCGCGCCATCATCGCCACGGCCAAAGACATGACCCGCCCCATCCGCCCGGCCGCCGCCACCCGCGACGCCCTGATGCGGCACCTCGCCGGCATCACTCACGACGTGCGCGAGCACCGCTACGCACAAATGCGATCCGTCACCCCCACCGAAGCCCGCCGCGCCCTGCTCGAAGCCCTCGACGCCGGCCTCCCCCGTGCCGCCATCTGCGTCGTCTCCAGCCGCGAAAAACTCGAAGCCGCCAATACGGAATGCCCAACCAACCCGCTCGCCATCCGGGATATTCTGCGGCAGTAGTGCTGCGCCCCACTTCATATGTTGCCAAGACGCCCCTTTGGAGTGCGGCGGCTTGACGCCGCTTTGTTTCCCGCCAATCCGACGAGTGTGAAAGCGCTGTCAAGCCAGCGCACTCCACAGCGCTTCGCGCATCCTCACATTGACTCCCGCTCGGAGAGCGGGCCCTACCTACCCGTGGTTAAACCGGCGAGGAATCCGGCTGTCGCCGGTATGTACGCGGCGTCTGGCCGATCTTCTGCTTAAAGATCCGGCTGAAGGCCTGGGGCGATCCGAAGCCGGCTTCTTCGGCGATCTCGGCAATGGGCAGGTCGCTGGTGCGCAGCAGCGCCATCGCGCGGTTGAGGCGGTAGTTCAGGATGTAGCGCCCCAGGGAAACGCCGGCGGTTTCCTTAAACACGGCGCGCAGGCGGGACGCGGACAGGCCCAGCTCGGCGGCGAGGTCGGTTGTGGTCACCTGGCGCCCTCTCCACTCCGACATGAGCCGGTTGACACTGCGCAGCAGCTTTCCTTTTGGCTCGGGCGGCAGATCAAAGGCTTGTTCCTGCAGATCATCCCTCAGCGAGATCAACAGATAGAGCAGCACGATCTGCAGTTGCATCTCCTGCATTTGCCCGCGACCGGCGGAATCCCGACAGCGCCGCCATTCGGTGAGCAACAGGTTCAGAGCCTGCATCGACCCCCGGCGTGGCGACACCACGCGATTCCTGAAAGGCTCCAGGAAAGTACCCTCCTCCATCTCGAATGCGCAGAAGAGCCATTCGATCTGCTCCGAGGCAAGGTGACTGAAGTGATGGAACTGGTACGGGAGCACCAACAGTGCTTGTCCCGGCTGAAGCGGCAACAACAAGTGGTCGACATGCACGGTGCCCGCGGCCTGCATGTTGAACATCAGAACAAACCGATGATGGGATCGGTTCTGTAGCGCCTCCTGCTGCAGTGTCTGCGCCGTCTGCCGCAAGAAGAACAGGGCATTCGTGGGGATCGGCAACGACGTGTGATCCCCAATACCCGCCCAATAATCGCGCGGCTCCTCAATATTCAGCAGGCTTTTCTCAATCCGTATCATAATGGCGACTACACCAACCGGTTGGGTCTGATGTGTAGGGCGCCACCGCGTGGCGCTGGCCGCACACGGTGCGGCCCTACACCGAGAGCAAAACGAGTTAATGAACTCACGATCAAGATAGCCAATAGCGCCCAGATAGTCAATATAGTTAAGTTTATGGCATTAGTGACAACTAAATGATCTTTATGAGTGACTCTACATGCGCGATCCTGTTTGTAGCGGAGGGGATTGGGATCATGGATATCGATGCTAAAGTGAAACCTGTGCTGGACCCGGGATTCATGCCGGCAGTCCTGTGGAACCGCGCTTATCGCGCCCGCTGCGAGGCGGATCCTGCAAGCGAACCGCTGGGCATCGCGCTGTCGCGCCCTGACGGCACCGTCTACTCGGTCTCGACCAATGTCCTCCCCCACGAGGGAGAGAACATCGCGCTCAATACGACCTACGTCGAGCGGATGGTCAAATTCCTCCTCTGGAGCAAGGGCGGATCCCGAATCACCATCGCAGGGAATCCTGCCATCGGCGCCGTGATCGCCACCGTCTACAGCCCGAACGGCAAACAGACCTTCGACTATGACATCATGGGCCGGCGCATGTTTCTCGAGACGCTGACCGTCACGTCCTGCCCGTTCGAAGAGCTCCCCGAAGCCAACGAGAAACAGATGTCGCTCGGACGTAACCTTGATGGCTGCCGGATCGGCTTCGACCTCGGCGGCAGCGATCGCAAGGCCGCCGCCGTGATTGACGGCGAAGTGGTCTTTTCCGAAGAGATCGAGTGGGACCCCTACTTTCAGGCTGACCCGCAGTACCACCTCGACGGGATCCGCGACTCCCTTAATCGCGCCGCGACGCACCTCCCCCGCGTCGACGCGATCGGCGGAAGCGCCGCCGGGGATTACATCAATAACGAGCCGCGCATCGCATCGCTCTTCCGCGGACTATCCGAGGAAGACTTCGACAACTATGCCCGCCCCATATTCCTTCGCATCAAAGAGGAATGGGGCAACATCCCGTTCGAGGTCGCCAACGACGGTGAAGTAACCGCCCTGGCAGGATCGATGTCACTCAACGCCAATGCCGTTCTCGGCATCGCCATGGGCACCAGCCAAGCGGTCGGGTACTGCGATCCGGATGGCCTGATCACGAGCGCCCTGAACGAACTGGCCTTCGCGCCGATCGACTACCGTCCCGACGCCCCCGCCGACGAGTGGTCCGGCGACATCGGCTGCGGCGTTCAGTACTTCTCGCAGCAAGCCGTTGCCCGTCTCGCGCCCAAGTCCGGCATCGCACTCCCCGCCGACATGCCCTTCCCTGAGCAACTTATTGCCGTCCAGGAACTGATGGCGACGGACGATCCACGCGCACGGAAGATCTACGAGACGATCGGCACCTATTTCGGCTACGCCCTCGCCTCTTACGCCGAGTTCTACGAGATCCAGCACCTGCTCCTTCTGGGACGTGTCACGTCGGGACCGGGTGGCCAAGTGATCATTGACTCGGCCGAAGAACTACTGCGGCAAGAGTTTCCCGACTTGGGCGAGCAGATTCAAATCAGTACCCCGGACGAACAACTCAAACGCCATGGACAGGCCATCGCCGCCGCGAGCCTGCCGCAGATTCAGGAGTCAGGAATCAGGAGTCAGGAGTCAGCAGAATGAAGCTCAGCAGAAATGACGTGGATATCTACGTGCCGGACGGCACAGCCATGCCGGATGCACTTTCCCGGACGACGCATCTTTGCATTGGCGCGCACCAGGATGACCAGGAGTTCATGGCTTTCCACGGCATCGTGGAGTGTTTTGCGCAGTCCGACCGGTGGTTCACCGGGGTCTGCGTGACAAACGGTGGCGGCAGCCCGCGCAATGGCCCCTACGAGCGCTTCACGGACGAGGAAATGATTGATGTACGCCGGGTTGAACAGCGTACGGCGGCATCGGTCGGCGGTTACGCCTGCGAAATCCAGCTTGCCCACCCGAGTTCCTTTATAAAGGACCCGGCCGAGGCATGCGTGGTCAACGACCTTCTGGAGATTCTCAAGGCATCCCGGCCGGACGTGGTCTACCTGCACAACCCCGCCGACAAGCACGACACCCACGTAGCAAGCACGCTGCGCGCAGTGGCCGCCCTGCGCATGCTACCGGCCGACCAGCAGCCGGACCAGGTTATCGGATGCGAGATCTGGCGGTCGCTCGATTGGGTGTGCGATGACGAAAAAGTTGTTATGGATGTCGACCGGCACCGCAATCTTGCCGCCGCCCTCTCGGGCGTATTCGACTCGCAGATCACCGGCGGAAAACGCTACGACAACGCCAACCTCGGACGCCAGGCGGCCAACGCCACTTTCTTTGCCTCGCATGCCACAGACGAGTCCGCCGCGTTGTCGTGGGGCATCGACCTGACCCCGCTCGTCAAGGACGATTCCCTTTCGATCACGGCGTACACGCGTGGCTTGATCGATCGGTTTGCGAAAGATGTGGATGACAGGATAGCGAACTTCAACGGTTAACAAACAAAAGGAGAGAAGAATAATGAAGGTATCATTCTACGGACACGTACGGCAGTACGAGAACATCAAGGGCGAGATCGACGCCAACATCAACGAGGTGCTGCAGAGCGGCAGCTACGTGCAGGGACCGATGCTGAAGGCATTCGAAGCGCAGGCCGCTGAGTACTTCGGCACCACCTACGCCGTCGGCGTCGGTAACGGCACGGACGCGCTCTGGCTGAGCTTGATGGCACTCGGAATCGGTGAGGGTGACGAGGTCATCACGAACGCCAACACGTTTTTCGCCACGGCCGAGGCTATCTGGATCGCCGGCGCCAAGGCCGTGCTGGTCGATTGCGACCCGAAAACCAAGTGCATCGATCCCGCGAAGATCGAAGCCGCCATCACACCGAACACCAAGGCAATCATGCCGGTGCATCTCTACGGACAGTGCGCCAACATGCCGGCCATCTGGGACATCGCTGAGAAGCACGGTCTGAAGGTGATCGAAGACAACGCGCAGGCCATCGACGGCGCGGGCGACACGTTCAAGCAGGGCGACCGCAGTGACGCCGTGACGACCAGCTTCATCATCCAGAAGAACCTCGGCTGCTTCGGCGATGGCGGCATGGTCTTCACGAACGACGCTGCCATGGATAAGACCATCCGCAAGCTGCGCAACCACGGCTCCGACGCCCGCAACGTCCACAGCTTCGGCTTCAACAGCCGCCTGGACGACCTGCAGGCCGGCGTGCTGAGCGCCAAGATGAAGCACATCACGGCGTTGACCGATCAGCGCATCGCGTGGGCCCGCGTCTACGACGAAGCGTTCAAGGACTGCCAGTCCTTCATCCGCCCCACCAACGTGCCGGGCTATCGCCACGTCTACCACCTCTACGCCATCGAGGTGAAGGATGCCGCCAAACGCGACGCCATGGTGCAGTTCCTGCAGGACAACGGCATCGATGCCAAGACGCACTACTCCATCGCGATCCACCAGCAGGACGGCTTCCCCTGGGGCAAGCCCTGCGAGGTCGTCGGATCCCTCGAGAACTCCGAAGCCAACGCGGCCACCTGCGTCTCGCTGCCGATGTACCCCGAACTGACGCAGGAAGAGATCGACTACGTGATCGGCAAGGTGTGCGAGTGGGATCAGGCGAACCAGTAACAGTGTTTTGAGTGCTGATCCTTGCCCCCCTGCCGGTTTACCCGGCAGGAGGCGAAGATTCTTTGAGATACGAGGTCTGATTCAAAGCCATTTGCGGCTGGCAAAGCGCGAAAGGAGCCTTTCGGGCATTCCTCGCGCAAGGCAGCCGCTGAGCCTATTGAATGGCCTTACATATGTGGGGGGAGTCTTCCGCTCCCGCCGGGTAAACCGGCGGGGGGCGAGAACAAAGACGGAGAAGATACTATGAGTACGTACTCAGTTGTTGTGGTCGGAATGGGGAAACGCGGCATGCATCATGCGGCCGCGTTTCAGGACAACCCGAGCTTCGAGGTCGCGGGTATCTGTGATATCGACGAGGGGCGCCTGGTGGAAGCGAAAGAGCAGTTGGGCGGATCGGTCGAAACTTCGACCGATGCCGCCGCGCTGACCGCTGCGCTGAAGCCGGACGTCTTCTGCTTCTGCACGATGCCGCATCTGCGCAAGGCGTTTGTCGACATTGCCATCGAGAATGGCGTGAAGCTGGTTGCCTTCGAGAAGCCGGTGGCCGACTCGAGCACGGCCGGCAAGGAGCTCAAGGCGGCCATTGATGCCAGCGGCATCAAGGCCGTTGTCAGTCACCAGCATCGCTACGGTCCGCACTACACCAAGGTGAAGGAGATCGTCGCGAGTGGTGCCCTGGGCACCATCCATACGATCTATGCCTCCACGCCGGGCTGGATGATGCACATGATGACGCACATGATCGACTACATGTGCTGGTACAACGACTATGCCCCGGCCGAGTGGGCCATGGCGCAGGCGGCCGGACGCAGCAAGCTCAGCGACAACCACCCCTCCCCCGACTACATCGGCGGCTTCATCCAGTTCGCCAATGGCGTGCGCGGCGTGGTCGAGACCGGCGCCGGCGCACCGGACATCCCCGAGGTAGCCAAGTGGTGGGGACGCAACCGCATCCGCGTGATGGGCGACGACGGCTTTGCCGAAGTGCTCACCAACGGGGGCTGGCGCAGCGTTACGGCGAGCGGTGGACTCCAGAGCGGTGAAGGCGCGATGGACTATGCACATGATATGGTGCCCTACGTTCAGGAGATAGCCGACTGGCTCGACGACGACGCGAAGGTGCATTCGTGCAGCTTTGATCGTGCGTTCATGGGGTTCGAGGCTATGATGGCCATGTGTCGCTCCGCGCTTGAAGGCGGCCAGGTGGCCCTGCCGCTGGAGACCGGCGCCGACGAAATCAACGCCTTGCGCGAACAGCTCGGCGAGAAGGCTGCGCTGCTCGGTTCACCCGAGCATGCCGCCGAATTCGGAATGGCCTGACATGGAAGTTGTTGTTCGTCCCTGTAAGCCGGAAGCGTCCTGGTTGGCCGCCCGCCTGATTGCTGCCGCCATCCGGGCCAAGCCCAGCCTTGTGCTGGGCCTGGCCACGGGACGGACGATGGAGCGGCTCTATGCCAAGCTGGTACAGATGCACCGCGAGGAGGGGCTCGACTTCTCGCTCGTGCGGACGTTCAACCTGGATGAGTACATCGGGCTGCCGCCGGAGGATCCGAACGCCTACCGCTACTACATGAACCATCACCTCTTCGACCACATCAACATCGACAAGCGGAACACGCACCTGCCGGAAGGGATGACCGATGACGAGGCCGGCGAGGGCGCGCGGTACGAAGCGGAAATGCGTGAAGCCGGCGGCATCGACCTCCAGCTACTCGGGATCGGCCGGGCCGGACACATCGGATTCAACGAACCCCTCTCGGCGCTTCAATCCCGCACGCGGGCCAAGGCGCTGACGCCGATGACCATCGCGGAGAACTCCGGAGAGTTCACCGATCCTGCCCGCATGCCACGTCGCGCCATCACGATGGGCGTCGGCACCATCCTCGAGGCCAAGCGTCTGCTGGTACTGGTGACCGGCGAGAGCAAGGCGGAGATCCTGGCCAAGGCCGTGGAAGGCCCCATCACGTCCATGGTCTCGGCGACCGCGATTCAGCTCCATCCGAACGTCCAGGTCATCTGCGATAACGAAGCCGCTTCCAATCTCTCCGGACGCGAGTACTATGAGTGGATCTTCGAGAACGAGCCGGAGTGGCAGGAGTATCGGTAAGTTTGGTCTATTTATGAACTACGTTAAGGATGTCATCCCGAGCAAAGCGAGGGATCTCCTATCGGTGGCGACAACCTGGCGATTTCTCGCTTCGCTCGAAATGACAGCCGCGTAGTCATCTCAATCACAGCACGGGACAGCAACACATATGAAACATGACATTCAGACCGTTTGCGCCGCGTTCGACGTAGAGGGCTCGTACGTCTCAGGCGGGCCCTACGGCACCGGTCACATCAACGACACCTATGCCGTAACATTCGACCAGGCACAGGGGCCCAAGCGCTATATCCTTCAGCGCATCAACCACGATGTCTTCAAGAACCCCGTGCAGGTCATGGAGAACATCGAGCGGGTGACGCGACACCTGCGGAACAAGTTGACCGTGGCCCGGGCCGACGACATCGACCGCCGCACGCTTACGCTGCTTCCCACTCGCGAAGGCCTGCCATTCCATGTCGACGCCGACGGCAATCACTGGCGCCTATATATCTTCATCGAGCAAGCGCAGACCTACGACGAGTTGGAGACGACGGACCAGGCCTTCCAGGCCGCCAAAGCCTTTGGACACTTCATGAAGCAGCTCGCCGACCTGCCCGGCGGTCCGCTGGCCGAGACCATTCCGGGATTCCACGACACGCGTGCGCGTTTCGACACGCTGCAGGCTGCCATCGAGGCAGACGTCTGCAACCGTGCCGCCGAGGTCGCCGACGAGATCGCGTTCGCCAACGCGCGCGAGTCGATGGTGGATACACTCCTGGACCTGCACCGCAGCGGCAAGATCCCGCTCGTCACCACGCACAACGACACCAAGCTCAACAACGTCATGCTCGACGACGCTACCGGCGAAGGGATCTGCGTGATCGATCTCGACACGGTCATGCCCGGGCTGTCCCTCTACGACTTCGGCGACATGGTGCGTACTGCCATGCGCCCCTGCCCGGAGGATGAAACCGACCTCTCCAAGGTCGTCGGCCGCATCGAGATGTTCGAAGCCATCACCCGCGGCTACCTCGCCTCCGCCGGCGACGCCCTTAACGCAACCGAGATCGAGAACCTCGCCTTCTCCGCCCGGCTGATCACTTTCGAGATCGGCATCCGCTTTCTGACCGACTACCTTCAGGGCGACGTCTACTTCAAGACCCACCGCGACCGCCAGAACCTCGACCGCACGCATGTGCAGTTCAAGATGGTGGCGTCGATGGAGCAACAGGCAGATGCCATGGCCCAGGTGGTGGCCATGGCTACCGCATAACGTTCTTAGGGTAAGCATGAGCGCGAGGCAGTTCATCTCGGCGCTATCTCCCGTCGTACATCAAGATCAACCAAATCCACTTCCTCTTCCTCGGCATCGCGTTCTTCATGCCCAACCGTGTGGGATTCTCAATCTGGTTCCTTCAGATCGCCTATGCCATCTACATCATGGTCCGCAGCGCCTACCTGCCACCCTATGACGGGCAGATGATCGTAGACCAGCGCATTGGCGCCTGGATCGCGCTCCCGGCCGGCATTCTTTGGCTGGGACGGCGCCACTGGCTTAACGTCTTGAAATCAGTATTCCAGAAGGCCGGCACCGGCGAGGAGCTGCGCAACAAGGTGGCCGGCACAGCTCTGCTCATCGGGATGGCCGGAATGCTGTTCTGGCTGCTATGGGTGCGTGTCCCGGCTCTCTGGGCCATAGCGCTGGTGGACCTCATGTTTCTGTTCGCGCTGGGTCTCACGCGTATTGTTGCCGAAACCGGCGTTCCCCTCATGGCGCCGGACACCAATTACCTCACCACCCTGGCCAACCTGGTACCCGTGGCATGGCGTACGGCTGCCGGGATGTACTTCAGCGGCGTCATGGGTATTGTCGCGGGGCATCTCAACCGCGTATGCGTCACCACCGTGATGTGCCACGCGCTGGGGCTGGACAAGAAGGCCGCGCCACGGCGTCATGTACGACTGGCCGGGATCTTCTTCGGTGTTCTGATTCTGTCCGTCCTCATCGGGGGGGGCCATCCAGCTTGCGCTGACCTACCGTCATACCACCTCCCTGGACGGCGTATGGTCGCCGGTCGGCTACGGCGGGGCAGGCTACTTCAAGGGATACGCCGAGCCGCTCCTGAAGGATTTCGTATCGGGACGCGTGATCGATCGGAGTTACAGCCATCGTCGACGCAGTGGATTCCGATTTTGCGCGCGCCGGCTACAGAGCGATACCGGGCTAAGCCGTACCCGTTCTGACGGGTGACGGCTGCCAGGGGTCGCCGGCTTGCTTGAGCCATGGTAGCAGCTCGTCGCGGATGAGTTGCTCGACGAGTTCAGGGCGCTCACCGGCGATGTATCCCTCGCAGGGGGCGAGACGGTTGATGTGCGTCTTACTCCGTGGCTATCGCGCTCAGTCCTGCTCGCGCCCGAGGAACTGGCATTCGCTGACCGGCACGCGCATGTCCATCGCCGTGCCGCTGTCGCGGTGATCGAGATACTCCCCAGCCCCGCCGGCGACGCGTCCGAGGGCAAAGGCCAGGAAAGGCAGGTCGATCGCGCGCTCGACGGTGATCTTCTTGTCGACCAGCAGCGGCCAGGCGATCCCCATCAGAACACAGGTCAGGGCTGCATCCACGTTGACCGCGTGCACCTTGCTGGTGGCGCGCTGCTCCATCAAGCCGCGTGAGAGGCGGTGATAGAAGTCGAAGAAGACATTGTAGATCTTCTTCTCTCGCATGACCTCATCGATCACCCGCTCACGAGGGTCGTAGTTGACCGTCTCGGTGTTGAAGACCGGATGCCCCAGGCACGGCACCTTCTCGTAGGCCACACCGGCTTCCTTCGCCATCTTCTTGCGCCGTTTGAACTTCCTGACAAACTCCCGCACCAGCGCGTCGAGATCCGGCGCCGCCTTGGGGTCATAGGGATCCGCCAGATCAGTGTCGCGAAACACGTCTATCAGCATGCGGGCGGCCTGCGATCCATTCCCCCCGTGCACGGTACCGATGCTCCCCAGGGTCGTCATCATCGCCGCGTTGGGTCCGTTGCCGGCCGAGGCGGAAAGTTTCGCGCCCTGGGCCGATATGGTGCCCGGCCCGTTCGTCAGCGCCGCCATCAGGCACATATCGAACAGCCGCGCTTCGAAGGCATGCTCGACCGGATGGCCCAGCCAGTACAACAGGACGGTCTCGGCGAACGATCCTGCCTTCATCAGTGTGATGAGGGAGTGTCCGTAAATACGCGGGGTAGCTCCGTCATTGGACGAGGCATGCGAGGCGCCACGCATCGGCTGACGGCTGGTCACACGACCGATGCTGGAAGTCATGTAGTGCTTCACCAGCTTTGCGTAGGGCTCCGGGATCGGAGACGTATACGGCACCAGGTGGCGCGGAAGGACCTTCGCCAGGGCACCCAACTCGACAAACCAGGGCCGGAGAGCCAGCGGCCGACGCGGGGTGAAATCCCCCTTGATCTTGAGGGCGGACATCAAAGCCGCAGCCGCCGGCGCCAGATCGTGCAGAGCATCGACCCGAATGCCGCGTGGATTCTCAGCCAGCAACTTGGGATACTTGCGCCGTTCTTGCGGGTCAAAAGGAGGGACACCGACGTACGTATCGAAGATCGCCTTCTTGCCTGCCGCCGATGTACCTGCCCCGTCCACCACGGCTCCGGCATGACCGAGCGACACATTGGCGCCCTCGGCAAACTCCCCGGCCACGTAGACAAGGATCGGTTTGAGTGCACGCATCTTGCTGATCGCCTCAATGGCCTCGGCCTCGTAGACCCCGCCGGGCTCCACGTAGAGGACAATCATGCTGGTTCGCTTGTCGCGCATCGCCAGCGGCAGCAGTTCCTTCAAGGGCGTCAGGATGTTCACATCCTTGCCGGTTGAAATGCCGTACGATACCCCCAGGCCGGCCGACTGCAAGTAGGAGGCGATCGTGTTGACCATGTTGCCCGAGTTGGAGATGATGCAGGCGCTGCCTTTGCGAAACGTCTCCGCCGGGGAGTCGCCTCCCACCGCGCCGACCCTTACCTTGTCGTGTACGTTGATCATGCCCAGGGTGTTGCAGCCCAGGATATCGACCCCCTCGGTATCGGCCAGACGGCGTAGCTTGGACGTGACCTCGATCGAAACATTCTCGGTGATCACGAAGACCGTCTTAACGCTGCCGGCGCGATTCTCGAGGGCTTCCTTGACGTCGCCATAGACGGCGTCCGGAGGCGAGTAGACAATCACCTTGGTCGGCCGCCCCTTCTCGCCCAATTGGGTCATCATCTCCTTGAACTGGCCAAATACCGGAATCGCTTTGGCCCCAGGCACCTCGATCCACTTGCCTGACTTTCCCAAGGCCCAGCCTGCCACTACGTTGCTGCAGTACTGCTGCGAAATCGCGCTCACCGTCGAGGCCTCGCGACCGGTGATATTCGACACGGCAATGCGATCGCCCTTCTTCAATAACCCGCTTAAGGACCGTGCAATCATTTCGCACCTCCATTCGCTTTGGCACACTGCCTTGCCAGTCGGGCCGCATAGGCGGCCACGAGCGTAATCGGCGTATCCGGCCCGAAGAACACGTAGGGCATTCCCAGGTTCTCGAGCGTCTTCTTCATCACCGCGAAGCCCTGCACCAGACCGGGGCCGCCACGGCCGATCACAACGGGTATCGGGCGTGGACCGTTATCGTCGACCCACTCCTGCAGGGCATCGGCGATGGCGGCGAAGGTTATATCGATCTGGGTGTTGTTGGCCTTACCGCCCAGGATCAGGAGCAGCGAGGCATCCGCCAGCCTGTGCCGCAGGCAGATCTCGGCCGTCTTCTTCATGCGCTCGTAAGGCGGGTTGCCGCCGAAGTCGGAAAGGAACATCGGGTCGCCCCCGGCCTGGGAGAGCGTCTCGATCACAATCGTACTGGCCCCGCCGCCGAACAGCATCGGCAGGATCAGCTTGCCGCCCAGGTCGGCAACGTGCGCCTGGCCCTGGTGGCTAGCAGCCGACCAGGCATTCATCTCCTCTTCGAACGCACTCACGCTGGTCGGGTACTCGGGAAATTCGAAGCCCAAGTCCTTGAACTTGATGTTGTTCTCGTCGAACGTGGCCTTGAAATCACACGCGTACACGGCCCCGGCCTTGGTTACCCGCCAGGGGTTGATCTCGCAACTCTGCATACCCGTCGCGCTGAACATATCCCACTGCTTCACCAGGCAGAGCGCCAGCTTTGAGCTGAGCTTGCCCTCCGGCAGCCCCGCCTTGGTAAGGGCCTCGGAGGCCTGGTAGGCGTTCAGCCCCCGAAACACGTTCAGCGGAACCGTAACCTTGTCGGCTTCATCGACCGACTCGATATCCATGCCCCCATGGATCGAGACAGTCAGGGAAGGTGCGAGATAGCGCGAGTTGTACGTGATGGCCGAGAACACTTCAAGATCAGCCGGGACGGTCTGGACCATGTAGGCCGTGCGCGGCTGCTGGCCCGAAACCACCTTGGCGGCGACCTTCTTGAGGATCTGCATCGCCTTGCGGTAGTCGTCCACCTTGCGGACCGTGCCCGCCTTACCGCGTTTACCGGCCAGCACATCCGGCTTGACGATGCCACTGCCCCATGCGGCCAGTTTCTGCTTCACCTCGGACTGCCGTACCGGCTCCACCACAAAATCCGGTATGGGGATCTTGAAGCGCGGCGCCAACACCTCCAGAAACGTCAGCTCCCCTGTGCGTACAGCCACGACTCACCTCCTTTGCTGTGAGCTACATTACATCATGCACGGCAAGCTGGCACCTGAAGCGGCCCCGCGGCGGTACTACCGTGCCTACATCACGCAGGCCTGTGCCCCGGAGAACGCCCCTACCGGCTCGTCCGGTCATATCGACACCCATGTCTCGCAGACTACCTGAACTTGCGGGGGTACTTCGCGGGGTAGTCGATCATATCGAGAGTGAGGTCCACATCCAGGGAAGGCCAGTGGAAGTGATCCGAGCCCTGCCGCTCGACATTCGAAATCTGGCGCACGGTGGCCTCTGCAAACCAGGGAAACTCATCAAAGGGCATGTAGTGCTCTTTACCGTCCACATACAGCCACATACTCCGGCTGTCGATATGAGTTACCTCAACTACCGAGGTGTTCACGCCAAGCGTTGACGAGTTCATCCTTGTGCTCCTCAATAATCTTACCTATCGCATTCACCCGATGGGCCTGAAGTCCCTTTGCCATCACCACCTCAACCGTCGGCTCAAGCCAGAACTTTGCATCACCGTCCGCACAGGCAACATGAACATGCATTCGATCTTCCTCCAACGAGAAGAAGTAGAACCGATAGCCCTTCTCTCTAAACACCGTAGGACTCATGTCTATAGCCTAGCACAGTACGCCGAGTAATCAACGACGTAAGCTCCAGCGGTCCGCATTATGGCACTACTCCAATCCATTCTGTCATCCCGAGCTTGCCGAGGGATCTCCAGATCATCAAAAACACTGGAGATCCCTCGACTTCGCTCAGGATGACATTTCCCTAAGGTTTTCTGTTATGCCGAGTGAAGTGCTTGCATCTGCTTGCATCCCGACGAATGTCGGGGAGAGCGACGACGTGTGGGCATAAGTGTGAGCGTTGCACGTTCCTTACACTTCGTCGTACACTTTCTCGCACCCTTCCTCGCCACACTGCTCTGCGCGCGCGGATTTAGGAGGAAAGTGAAGCATAATTGGTCGACATAGCTCAACCGTAGAAGCGGGCACTTCAAGGATTCTTGAGGTGGATCCGTGAGAGGAGGAGCTATGAGCAGGAAGAAGCCGAAGCATA
>JADHWE010000041.1 GCA_016783675.1 Kiritimatiellia bacterium | reverse complement strand
TCCTTGTTGGATATTGGATATTGAAGAAAAGTTGGTCCTATTCATTTGTCCATGAGACATGTTGATAATCAAGCGGTTATGAGAGTGTTCGAATGAGAACGCGTTAGGAAAACACGGTTTTGAAGGATTGTAGTACAGAAGAATGGGATTGAACCACGGAGTTACCATTTCTCCCTACATGGTAACTCCGTGGTTCAGTATTCTCTCACACAAAGGGCGAGAGTTCCCTTAACCGCGTGACGATGGGGGGGAGGGTTTCGATGACGTAGTCGATCTCTTCCTCGGTGTTGTAGCGGCTCAGGCTGAACCGGATGGAGCCGTGGGCGGCGGTGAAGGGGACGCCCATGGCGCGGATCACGTGGGAGGGCTCCAACGAGCCGGAGGTGCATGCGGAACCCGATGAGGCCGCGATGCCGGCATCGCTCATGTGGTACAGGATGCCTTCGCCCTCGATGAACTGGAAGCTGATGTTGCTGGTGTTGGGGAGACGGTTGACCCGGTCGCCGTTGATGCTCGTATCGGGGCAGATGGTGAGCAGTCCCTCTTCGAGCCGGTCACGCAGCGCTGCTACGCGCGGTCCCTCGTCTTCCAAGTGTGCCGCCGCCAGCTCGCAGGCTTTGCCGAGCCCGACGATATAGGGCACGTTCTCGGTGCCGCCGCGCCGGCCGCTTTCCTGGTGGCCACCCAGCAGGAACGGGTTCAGCTTGGTGCCCTTGCGCACGTAGAGCACGCCGATGCCCTTGGGGGCATGCAGCTTGTGGCCGGACAGGGAGAGCATATCGATGGGCGTGTTGGAAACGTCAATCGGCAACTTGCCGACGGCCTGGACCGCGTCGGTATGAAACACGCAACCGGCCTGGCGGGTGATCTCGGCCAGCTCCTGGATCGGGAAGATGACACCTGTCTCGTTGTTGGCCCACATGATACTGACCACCGCCGGCCCGTGGGCCAGCTCCCGGTGCAACTCGGCGGGGTCGAGCTGACCGGATGCATCGACGCCCAGCTCCACGACATCGCCACCATGCTCTTTGAAGTGGCGGGCCGAGCCCAGTACGGCGGCGTGCTCTACGCGTGTCGTGATCAGGCGCGTGTGTGGACCGGCGGCTTCCAGGGCACCGCGGATCGCGGTGTTGTCGCTCTCGGTGCCGCAACTCGTAAAAACGATCTCGGATGGGTCGGCCCCGATCAGGGCGGCCACCTGCTCGCGCGCGGCCTCGATGTGGCGGGCCACCTGGCCGCCGAAGTAGTGCATGCTGGAGGGATTGCCCCACAGCTCCGTGAAGAACGGCTGCATGACTTCGACAACTTCGGGCGCCACGCCGGTGGTTGCGTTGTTGTCCAGGTAGACGTTCTTCATGCCTTGGCCTCCTCGACCGTGATATCCGGCGAGACAAACTCGCGCAGCTTGGCCTCCACGACGTCCTTCATCGTGAACTCCGCCACGTTGCACTGGGCGCACATGCCGCGGAAGGCGATGATGACACGGTCGTGGTCGACATCAATCAGGTCAATATCGCCGCCATCGCGCTGCAGGGTGGGGCGTATCTCGCGCTCCATCGTCTCCTCGATAAGACGAATGGTCTCGAGAATGGTGCGCGGCCTGGCCGGGGTGGGGGCGGCAGCAGCCTTGAACTCCGCCTGTACACGCTCAATGATCGCTTCGATTTCAGGCACACACCCGCCGCATCCGCCGCCGGCCTTGCAGTAGTTGGTCACCTGTTCCGCCGTCATCAGTTTGTTATCCCGCACGACGTGCTCGATCTCATCCTCGGTAATGCCGAAACATTTACAGATGACCTTGCCTTCGAGGATCTTCTTGCTCGTTTTGCCGGTGTGGTAGTTCTCAATGGCCACTTCGAGGGCTTCGCGTCCCATGACCGAGCAATGCATCTTCTGCTCCGGCAGGCCGCCAAGAAACTCGGCGATATCCTGGTTGGTTACCTTCTCGGCCTCCTCGATCGTCATCCCTTTGATCATCTCGGTCAGGGCTGACGAGGAGGCGATAGCACTGGCGCAACCGAACGTCTGGAACTTCGCGTCCTCAATACGGCCGTCATCGCCCAGTTTGAACGTAAGCTTCAAAGCATCCCCGCAGGCCAGCGAGCCGACCTCTCCAACGCCGTCGGGGGTCTCAACGACCCCCACATTGCGTGGATTCTTGAAGTGATCCATTACCTTGTCCGTGTAATCCCACATGGGTTGTAGTCCTTTCCTGAATTAAGGTGGGCATTGTAGTCACGTTTTTGGAGAGGAGCCAAGTCGGATGTTGAACGGGTGTGATGGAAGCGGTAGGGTAAAGACGAGAGGAACGAGGATGATACACGACAATATAGTCTTGATTGGCATGCCGGGTGCCGGAAAAAGCACGATCGGGGTCATGCTGGCGAAGCGGATGGCGAAGGACTTCATCGATACAGATGTCCTGATCCAGGTAGTAACGGCGCACTCGCTCCAACACATCCTGGATGAGAACGGCTACCTGGGGTTGCGCGACGTGGAGGAGAAGGTGATTCTCTCCCTGGACTGCGACAACCACGTGATTGCCACGGGCGGCAGCGCGGCCTACAGCGATCGCGCGATGCACCACTTGGCGTCGCAGGGCACGACCGTCTTTCTCGACGTGTCGTTCGACGTCATTGAAACCCGAGTCAACGATTTCGGTACGCGGGGAATTGCGCGGCGAGAGGATCAGTCGTTCCGCGACCTGTTCGAAGAGCGGCGACCCCTCTACGAACGGTACGCCGAGATTGCGGTGGAGTGCGGCACGAAGAACCAGGACGAGGTCTGTGACGAGATCCTCGCTCGCATGGACCGTCAAGTGAGTTGATGACGATGGGTGTGGTGGACAAAGTTGAACGACGGCCGTCACGAGGAGTTATTCTCCTGTCCGGCTTCCTCTTTCCGGGTATTGGGCAGCTCCTGCAGCGACGGTGGCTGTCAGGCATTGTGTTCGGGGGTGCTTTCGGTGCTCTCTTCTGCCTGTTGCTGGTTCACAGCTTCCAGACCATTGCGGCTTTCTACCGGCTGGGTCTTGACAAGGGAACGGTTAACGACACGCCGTCTGCCACAGATATTCTGGGCCTGTTGGGGGCCTGCCTGGCGGTCTACCTTACCAACATAGGCGACGTCTACCTGGCCTTCAGGCGCGCCGCGCGTCGGAGTGCGATCAGGCGTCACTTTGATCCGCAGATCGCATCGATTCTGGAGGAAGAAAGCACGAACGGGAAGGGCTAAGAGATGCCACATGTAGTAGTGAAGATGTATCCGGGACGGTCAGAGGATGTGAAGGCACGCATGGCGGAGGCCATCACGCGGGACATCGTGGACATCGCCGCGTGCGGCGAGGAGTGGGTCTCGGTCGCCATCGAGGAAGTGGATCCTGCCGAGTGGCCCGAGAAGGTCTACCGTCCCGAGATCCTCGATCGCCCCGACTCCATCTACAAGCAGCCCGGCTACAATCCGTTCGAGTGACGCTTGCTCAGTGCCCCTCGCACTCCTCCGTCAGGTACGAGGCGGAGAAGAAGCAGGCGCCCATGATGAGGTAGGCCAGCGCAAAACGCCAGGGGACGCGCTCCCATGAGCCGCACTCCCCGCGGAAGAGACCGCCCAGCCAATGCCAGAAGGGCGTGATGTCGATCACCGTGTCCGACATGGTCCAGCGGTAGCCGTGCATGAATCCGGTCAGCGACAGCACGGCGGCCACGAGGCACCACAGCGCGGCGGACCGGAAGCGGCGCTCGATGATACAGACCGTCGCCGCCGCGAGAATCATCGATAGAAAGATGAAGCCCTGCTCCAGCGCAAACGCGCCGTCGATCCAGATGTCCTTCATGTTGAAGGCGGCAACCAGCTCGGAGCTGAACGGGTGATCGGGTGACCCGAGCCCGCCCACCTGCAGTGCCATTTTAACCAGGAACGCGCCCCATGCCGCGATCCCCGGCAGCAGCCCAATCACCACGGCCGGGGCATGCTTACGCGGCGTAGCATCAAAGGCCTGCGCCGCGATGACGATGCCGATCCAGAGCACGATCGCCATCCCGGCATCGATCGGTACGTAGTAGGCGATGAAGGAGAGTGTCCCGGTCAGGCAGACCGCCGTCACGAACACGGCGTTGAGCACGGAATAGCCCGCGCGCGCACCCAACGCTTTCCAGCCCGGATGGCCGATGTAGATCGTCGTCGGGAAGCAGGAGCCAAAACACGCCGCGGCGATGGTGCCGATACCGTTGACCGCGAGCGACGGATGGGTGGGATACAGATCACCGGCTGCCTCGGCCGATTCGATGTTCTGTAGCGACCCGATCACGTTGAAGAGTCCCATCGGAATGATGACCGAGACGTAGGTCAGCAAGTGGCCTTCGCGGAATGCGGCGAGCAGTTCGCCGAAAGCGGGAATAGGCAGGTAGAGTCCGACCCCCGCCGGTGCGTCACCCGTCGGCGACAGGCCCGTGAGCCAGGCCAGCGCCGTGCCGAGTGCCACTGCCACGAGTCCGCCCGGCACACCGCCTTTGAAGCGGACCTTGCCGAAGTAGGTCAGCAGGATGATCGCCAGCGTGGTCAGCCCCACGATCGGATGAGCAAACGTGCGGAAGAGGAAGCCCAGCGAGATGAACGTCATGGCAATCCCGGCCAGCGTGGCCAGCAGCGCGGCGCGCGGCGTGGCCTTGCGGATGCGCTCGGCGATGAACGCACCGCTGAACTCGATGACACCCGATCCCAGGCAGGCCACGAGACCGGCCCGCCACGCGATGCGGGCGGGGTCCGCCGCACCGGCGGCCTCGGCCGCCAGCCGTGCCGGCAGCATTACGAGGAAGACGTAGCCGATCAGTGAAACCGTGTTGATCCCGTAGGGTAGGGCACATACGTCGTCCCGCCCTGTCCGTGCGGCGAGTCGCTTGGCCTGCCAGGCATAGAAGATGTTGCCGACAATGAGCGAGATCGCCACGCCCGGCAAGACATGGCCCAGCAGCAACACATCGTCGAAGCCCAGCACATACCGGCACAGTGCGGCAATCAGCAGCATCTGCACCAGGTTATCCAGGGCCAACCCGAAGAAACCGTCAATATCCCCACGTACAAACCAGCGCATAATGGTTCACACCATGCCGTGAGGGTCCAAAGTTGTCAATGAAACCCATATATCACGCAAAATGCGTGCGTGTTGTTTGTATTTATGTAGTCTAATCACTATGAAGAGACGCATTTCTATTTCCGGTTCTGTCTTCTTGTTTCTGCTCGTCTTTGCTCCCCTGGTTGGCGCGACCAATCATGTGCTTCGGTCAGAACATGACGTTGTTCCCTCGCGCCACATTGAGACCATCATTGTCCGGGCTGAGAGAGTGCAGCCTCTGTCGGCGAGCATGGGGCCGGCGGATCTGCAGGACGATCCTCTTACGCTGAACGCTGCCGCGGTTGCGCAGCGCGTGCCGGGTGTGGCGGGGGCCTATAGCTCGATCGATGCGCTCGAGGTGTCGATGCGGGGACTCGGCTGGGAGCGGGTTCCTGCCCAGCTCGACTTCCTGCCGCTCTACGGTTCCTGCCCGGCACGCATGGATCCACCCGCCACCTACCTTTCGCCGGAATCGATCGAGCAGATGACGCTTGCCAAGGGGTTGCCGTCGGTCACATACGGCGCCGGTGGCACGGGTGGTCGTGTGATGATGCGGACGGTCTCGAACATTCTTGCACCGGCGCTGGACGGCCAGACGGGTCAGCTCAGCGCCACCTGGAACGATGCCCGGGATGGCGGTACGGGATCGGCCGGGGGGCGGATCGGAAACGGCACGACCGAGGCCGGAGTGTCGGTAGCTGCAACCGACTACGGCGACTATGTATCGGGAAGCGGCAAGCATGTCCCGGCCGATAACCGTTCACACGGTGTCAGCGCGACCTTCCGGCTGACCCCGGATGCCGACAACGGCTACTTTGGCAGTTGGCATTCGCACATCATCGACCATGTCGACTATCCCGCGCTGCCCATGGATGCAACGGCGGTAACCGCCGACACGTTCACCTTCGGCGGGCATCACGGGGCGCTCGGGGAGTGGCTTGAATCCGTCGAGTGGCAGGTTGGCTATGCCATCAGCGATCATTCCATGGATAATGCCCTGAAACCAAACCGCACACGCATGGATGCAGAAGCCGTTACAGAAGCGGAGTCCCTCGGGGCACGCGTGGCTTCGGAACTGCGGTTCAGCGAGAGGCATCGCTGGACGGTGGGTATTGACGCGCACCGTCTCGATCGCAACGGAATACGCACCCGCGCGGTTAAGATGGGCCCTCCACCTCCGGGCTCCTACCAGGATCCCATCTGGCCCGAAGCCAAACAGGCCCAGGCCGGAGGCTTTGCCGAGCGGACCAGCGACCTCGGCGGTCGGGGACAACTGCGGATCGGTCTGCGGGTCGACAGCATTTCGAGTTGTATCGATCGAGGTGACGAATCCACGCCGTTCGATGCCACGGTCCGCGATGGCTATGCGCGCTACTATGGAAACGACGCGCGCGACACCGATCGCGATGAACTGCTGTTCTCCGGGAACGTGCTCTGGAAGATCCCGCACGGGGAGCGTGTGCAGTGGTTTGTCTCGGGCGGGTGCGTACAGCGCGCCGCCGCGATTACCGAACGCTTCTACGCCTATGCCCCCGCGCCCGGAGGTCTCCTGGTGGGAAATCCGACACTTGATCCTGAGACCAAGTCGGAGATCGATGTGGGGATGGACTTCTTTGGCGACCACGTGGAATTGGGCATTCACGCGTTTGTTTCGCATGTTGAGGATTACATCCTGGAGACCGCTATCGGCACCACGCCAAGCGGCGCGCGGGTACGCGGGTTCGTCAATACCGACGCACTCCTGGGGGGAGGGGAGCTGCAGGGACGTTGGCTGCTTGCGGACGAGTGGACCATGCCTTTCAGCGTGGCCTGTGTCTACGGACGCAATCTCGATGACCACCGCGATCTCCCGCGCATCCCGCCGCTGAGCGGACACGTGGGCCTGCGATATGACGTCGCCGCTCACCGGATGCGTCCCTGGGTTGAAACAACCCTTCGTGCCGCTTCCGGGCAGGACCAAGTCGATCCCGCGTTTGGTGAATCGGAGACACCCAGCTACCAGGTCGTGGACCTGCGCGCCGGCATGACGCTCGCCGGGCGATTGGCGCTGGAGGCGGGAGTCGAGAACCTGTTCGACCAGGATTACTCAGAACATCTTTCGCGAGAGGTCCCGTTTGCCGTGGGCGACCTGTTGCCCGGCGAGAGGATTCCCATGCCGGGGCGATTCGCCTATGCCCGGATGAAGTGGCTCATGTAGCGGTGCCAGGGGCGGCCCTTATGGGGGGCATTCCGCGCAGACCGAGCGGAAGAGATTGGTTGAGAGATAGCGATCGCCGCGATCGCAGAGAATCGTCACCACGATATCGTCCGGCGTCATCTCGGCGGCCACGCGCAGTGCGGCCCAGACGGCCGCTCCGCTGCTCATGCCGACGAAGAGTCCTTCCTCCAGCGCGAGGGCTTCGGTCGTCGCGAAGGCCGGACGATCTTCGACCGTGACAACGCGATTCAACCGGTCACGTTCGAATATCTCGGGCACGATCGACTCGCTCATGTTCTTGAGCCCCTGGATCGCGTGGCCCTTAGTCGGTTCAACACCGATCACCTGGATGTCCGGGCTGTGTTCGTGGAGCCGCCGCTCCATGCCCATCAGTGTGCCCGTTGTTCCCATGCCGGCTACGAACGCGGAGACCTTGCCCTCGGTCTGCTCGAGAATTTCAACGGCGGTCGTCTCGTAGTGGCTCTGCCAGTTTGCCGGGTTGCTGAACTGGTTGGGCATGTAGTAGCGATCGGGGTCGCCTTCGAGAATGCGGTGGGCCTCGCGAATAGCGCCGTCTGTGCGCTCGTGCGCGGGGGTCAGCACCAACTCGGCGCCGAACGCCTCCAGCACGCGGCGCCGCTCGACGCTGACGCATTCGGGCATCGCCAGTTTCACGCGGTAGCCCTTCAGCGCGCCCACCATCGCCAGCCCGATACCCGTGTTGCCGGAGGTCGGTTCCAGGATGACTTTTCCGTGGGTCAGTTCACCCGACTCCTCGGCCTTCTGGATCATCCACAGCGCGGGCCGGTCTTTGATCGATCCCCCGGGGTTGTTGCCTTCCAGCTTCACAAACACCCGTGCCCCACGCTCCGGTTGCATGCGCGACAACTCCACAAGGGGTGTCTTCCCAATACAGTTCAGCAGACCTTTATCACTCATGGGACAGAGAATATAGCTGCGGCCCTCAAATGGCAATCAGGCTCTGTCCGAAGCTCCATGTTCTGACAAGGATGAGGGGTGTCAGGTTTCGGGTGTCGGGGAGCGCGGTGGACCCGATTCCCGGCGATTCTCGCCGGGCTATGATGTGGCACCCCTTTGGGGTGCTTCCAGAACGACCCCAAAGGGGTCGAACATCAGAGCCAGGGGTGAAACCCCTGGAGTAGGATTCCTCCCCGACACCCGACACCCGACACCCGACACCAAAAAGAACGCCCGGCATTCGGGGTGCGAATGCCGGGCGCTACTGGTCGTAGGGAATCAGGTGTCTATCTCGCGGTCTTCACTTCGTAGCCCGCATCGGTCCAGCCCCGGATGCCGTGGCGGTACTCGATGACGTTCTCGTATCCCAGTCCCTTGAGGCGTCCTGCCAGCATAGCGCTGGCCGGGCATTTCAGACCGGCGCAATACGTCACCACGAGCGCGTCCTTGGAGCGGACGGCCTTCTTGATCTGCTTTTCCGATGCGTCGGCGGCAACCGCCTTGGCGCCGGGAATTCTGCGTCCGTCATCATACTTTCCACTGCGCGCGTCGAGAACATACACCTTGGCGCCCGAGTCGAGCAGTGCTTTCAAGCCGCTGGTGTTGATTTCGGCAATCTCACCCTTGGCACAGCACGGCTTCTTGCAGTCGGGACCACACGCCTTTGCCGGCTTCACCGGGCACTTCGCATCGCCCTTCACGCTGCAAGCCGACTTTGCCGAGCACTTGGAGGCGTCTTTCCCGGCACAAGCTGCTTTGGTTGAACACTTGCCCCTGGAGCATTTCTTCTTCGAGGCGTCACAACACGGTTTCTTACAGTCCGCACCACAGGCCTTCTTGGCCGCATCGGCTTTCGCACAGCAGGGCTTGTCGCAGCCCGGAGGGCATGCCTTCTTCACTTCTGCGTGTGTGCCGCAGGCGCCGCACCCGGCATCTGCCTGGATAGCGAGACCCATCGCCACGAGGGCGGCCAGGCTAGCGATCATAATATGTTTCTTCATTCGATGTTCCTCCCAGAGGTTGATTGTTTCTACTCTCTACCCTATTTCCGTCAGGCGACACATTAGAGCAAACCCAGTGCCAAACTGTCAATAAACTAAATAAGACTGAAAAATACCGGTTTACGATCACGTTTCTGGGTCGGACCGTCTCACTGTCTGTATTGCCTCCTTTCGGGGTGAAACACGGTGCGACACGAGAATGGTTATCATTTGTGAGAAGCAGGCCGAATGCGGCTGGGTGCAATTCATTGGCATTCTGCGATATGCAGCATGATTTACAGGCGATCGGCATGGTTGCTGCTCCTGCAGGCAGGTGGACAACTAAGCCGGTCTCGCGGGGTCGGCCGAAACGAGAAGAGGGAAGAGGAAGAAGAGGTAGCAAATGATCGGACTGATCAACTCGGTATGTATAACGCTGCTTTTCTCGGCTTGGGTGTGGACGCTCAAACAGGACATCCAGAACCTGAACCAGCCGGCACACGATGGCCCGGCAGGACTGAATCCGATTCCGGAACACAAGCCCACAGCGCACAGGGAACCGATTCGTCGGACCGACAGCGTGCTTTTCGATCAGCACGGCAAGGCGCGCAATGGGCACGGTGTAGCCACGTGGACGATCGCGTAGGGTTCGGTTAGCGGAAGACGGCGTCCCAGTTCTTGAAGACGGGCTCAAGCTGCTGGGCGCGCAGCATGGCGCAGAAAGTGGGTACGTCCCTTCCGTCGTCGATTTCGAATTGGCCTTCATCTTCGGCGCATCCGTTGTCGTAACCTCCAACGGTTGTGCGGCTGGCAACGCTCATCTTGTTGATGCCGATGCCGGCCATGCCGTCCCGGAATGCGGCCGATTCCCTGGTGGATAGCACCAGGGGGACGTCCGGGAAGCAGATGCGGAACGCGAAGATGATCTGGGCGAGCTTCTTCTCGTCCACGGGGTGGGGGGGCATGAACCCCCCTGCCTCGGGCCGCAGGCGCGGAAAGGAGATACTGATGCCGCCCTGCCAGTGGGTCTTCATCAGGTGCATGGCGTGCTGGTAGAGGCTGATGGATTCCGCGACCGGATCGCCCAACCCAAGCAGCGCCCCGATGCCCACTGTCCGTAGCCCGGCCCGGAATGCACGGTCGGGTGCGGCAATGCGATAGGCGAAGTCGCGCTTCTCTCCCCAACGGTGGCACTCCTCGTAGAGCGCCGGATCGTAGGTCTCCTGGTAGAGCGTGATCCCGGTGCAGCCGGCATCGTTCAGCGCGCGATACTCCTCCTCCGTCATGCCGAATGTCTCGACCGTGACCTTGGGGAAATGCTCGGCCGCCGCCTTGACGCAATGGTGCAGGTAGTCGAAGTCGGCCTCCTGCGTGCGCTCACCGGTCAGAAGCAGAATCTCCTCGATGTGCATCTGGCGTAGCGCGCTCATCTCGGTTTGCAGCTGCTCCTCGGTCAGCTTGTGTCGCGGCTGCTTGCGGTCGGACGAGAACCCGCAGTACGTACACCCGCCCCCACAGTAGTTGGAGAGGTAGAGCGGGGCATAGAGTTGAATCGTATTGCCGAAGTGACCGCGCGTGAGATGCCTGGCCCGCTGCGCCATCGCCTCGAGCTCATCGGCGGCCGCCGACGAGAGTAGAGCGGCAAACTCCGTAATGGAGGGCTGCTCTGCCGCAAGCGCCGCCAACACATCCCGCCGTCCCGCCGCTTCAACACGCGCGATGTATGGAGTCGGATCCAACCAGTCTGGGAAGTTGCTCATGGATTAGCCGCGAAAGAGCGCCCTCCTTCGCCAAGGCTACGGAGGGCAAGCACAGAACACATAGAAAGACTACTCGGGGTTTGACAGAAACGCTGTTAATGGGCTGCTGGCTTCGGCGTGGTCGAGGCGGGCCATCAGGCCCGCCTGCCGCGCGGCACGGCCGGTCGCCACGGCTTCGGCAAAGGCGCGACCCATCGCCGCGGGATCGCCCGCATTGGCGATCGCGCTGTTCACAAGAACGGCATCGCACCCCATCTCCATGGCCGCAGTGGCCTCGGACGGCGCGCGCAGTCCCGCGTCGATAATCACCGGGATGCTGCTGTCGCGGATGATCAGGCCGACCAGCTCGCGCGTGCTCAGTCCATGTCCGCTGCCGATGGCCGAGCCCAGCGGCATCACCGAAGCACAGCCTACGTCTTCAAGCCGCTTCGCCAACACCGGGTCGGCCGGCATGTAGGGCATCACCACGAACCCTTCCGCCGCCAACGTCTTGGCGGCTTCATAAGTCTCAATGGGATCGGGCATGAGGTGGTGTGGGTTGGGATGGATCTCGACCTTCACCAACGGACTCCCGCTCAGCTCGCGCGCGAGCATGGCGGCGCGTACCGCCTCCTGCGCGGTGCGCGCGCCGGATGTGTTCGGCATCAACGTCACGCCCTCGAGCTGTGAGAGCGGCCCAAACAGGTCGTCCTCGGCCTCGTTCGTGTTAAAGCGCCGCAGCGCAACGGTCACAATCTGAGCGCCCGACGCCTTGACCGCCCCAATCATTGTCTCCACGTCCGAGAACTTCCCCGTCCCCACCAACAATCGTGAGGAAAATTCCAAGTCCCCAAGTTTCAATCTGTCGCTCATTATCTCAACCTGTGTTCTTTGCGCTCTTTCGCTTGCCCGCCACAGCCTTGGCGGCGGCGGGCGGTTACATTTCTTCTCAGCCGCCACCGGCGAAAGACAGAATCTCCACGCGGTCGCCCTCGCTGAGAGCCGCCGCCGCGCGTCCTTCCTGTTTCACGATTTCGTCATTCAGCATTGTCGCGACCCGTTCCGGGTCGGCGTCCATTGAAGCCACCAGTCCTGCCAGCGTGGCCTCCCCGTCATAATCGGTGTTCTCACCGTTCACTGTCAGTTCCATTTCTTCTCATCCATCGGCACGGGCGATCCAACCGCCGCCCATGACTTCATCCGCACAGTAAACCACTGCTGCCTGACCCGGGGCGACTCCAAACTGCGCTTCGGAGAACGTAATGGTACAGCGCTCGTCATCTCCATGCTTAATCGTGGCTGGAACCGGTCCGTGCTGATAGCGTACCGACACCGCGTAGGTTTCGTCCGGGGGTGGGGGATGTCCGCTGATCCAGCGGACGTCTTCGATTACGCATCCGGGGGCGGTCGCCTCCTCACGCGACCCCACCACCACGCGGTTCTGTTCAGCATCGATACGCACGACGTAGAGCGGCGGTCCGCCCGAGAGCCCGAGGCCGCGCCGCTGGCCCACGGTGCAGCGGTGGATGCCCTCGTGCCGGCCCACGACGTCGCCCTGCATCGTGACGATGTCGCCCGGCTGGCTCGCATCCGGGAAGAAGCGTTCCACCACCTCGTGATGCTGACCCGGTGGCGCAAAACAGATATCGCGACTCTCTTCGGTCACGGCAATCGGCAGTTCCCGCTCCCGTGCGTACGGGACAACGTCCTTCTGCTTGATCATTTCGCCCAGCGGGAACAAGGCGTGGGCGAGCTGGCGCTGGGAGAGGCGGTGAAGAAAGTAGGACTGGTCGCGCGATGTGTCGGCCCCGCGGTGGAGATGAACCCCATCCTCTGTGTCGATCCGTCGGGCATAGTGCCCCGTCGCCAACGCCTCGCACCCGAAAGACACTGCACGGGTCAGAAGCGCCCCGAACTTGATCGTCTGGTTGCATGCCACGCATGGTGAGGGCGTGCGGCCTTGCACGTACTCCTCTGCAAACCGACCCGCCACGTTCTGCATGAAATCATCCAGAACATTCACCACCACGTGTCGGATTCCCAGATGCCAGCAAACCTTGCGGGCGCTCTGCACCGCCTCCAGCGAGCAGCAGCGCGACCCCTCTTTCCACATCCGCGCCGTCACCCCGAGCACATCATGCCCTTGGTCAACCAGCAAGGCAGCCGCCACAGAACTGTCCGTCCCCCCGCTCATCCCCACGGCAATAAGGGGTCCCGTCTTTCCGCCCGGCTCCGCTCTCTGTGACTTCGCTTCCATCGCCCGAGAACTATACCCGCCCGGAAGCCGAAGGTACAGACGCCGTATGCGCCGCGACAAGGCGCAGGAAGCGCGTTCGAGCATAGCCACGTTCACATCCGGCCAATAGGCCTCCTCTCCTCCCACATTCAGTGCCCCAATCAGGCCGATTCATCGCCAGATTATGCCCTTCGGGCGGGGCTGAACTTTTTTTCATTTTTCCTCAAAATCCATTGACAGCTGGTGGGGCAAGGTGTAGAGATGTGTCACGAAAGGTCAAAGTGTGGACTCTGGTGGTTCTATAGAGCAGGCGGAAGTTGGCGCGCTGGGGATGTTTGTCGGGGAGTTCCGGCATGCGTTGGATCCCAAGAGGCGTCTGACTGTTCCCTCGGCGTGGCGTGCGCTGGTGGCCGGGCCGAAGAGCCTGTATGTGCTGCCGGATTTCCATGCGCGCTGTCTGAACATTTTTCCGGCCGATGCGATGGCGCGGAAGCTGGACAAGATCCGGCGGCATTCGATGTCGGATCGCAAGGCGATGGAGTTTGCCCGCCGACTGGGGTCGGTGTCGGAGCTGGTGCCGTGGGATGTGCAGGGACGCATCCGGATCAAGGACAAGCTGTTGGAGTTTGCGGGGCTGAAGGACCAGGTGGTGATGATCGGGGCGCTGGACCGGATCGAGCTGTGGAGTCCGGATCAGCAGCCCGCGATGGAGATTGACCAGGAGGGTCTGGCCGAGGCTGGACGGTACGTGGATTTCTGATGAGTGGGGGCGAGTCATATGCATCAGCCGGTGTTGTTGGCCGAGACGGTGGAGCGGCTGAAGCCGCGGCCGGGCGGCGTTTACATCGACGGCACGCTGGGCAGTGCGGGACACGCCGAGGTGATTGTGAAGGCGATGGAGGGGCAGGGCCTCTTCATCGGGATTGACCGCGATCCCGAGGCGCTGGCACGCGCCGGTGCACGACTGGCGCCGTATGGCGAGGGGGTTCGGTTGGTGCATGCGAATTTCGCAGAGATGGCAGACGTAGCCCGGGAGGCGGGCGCAACACAGGTAGATGGGATCGTCATGGACCTGGGAATCTCGTCCAACCAGATCGGGACACCCGCGCGCGGGTTCAGCTTCCAGGACGATGGTCCGCTGGACATGCGCATGGATACGACAAAGCCGGTGACGGCGGAGACGTTGGTGACCGAGATGTCCGAGGCTGAGCTGACGGAGTGTTTCCGCGAGCTGGGCGAAGAGCGCCGGGCGCGTGGTGTAGCAAAGGCGATTTTACGCGCGCGCGATGAAGCGCCGATCCGGACAACGGGCCGGCTGGCAGAGATCGTGGCCAAGGCTGTGGGCGGACGGCGCGGGCGGATTCATCCGGCCACGCGCGTGTTCCAGGCGCTGCGTATGCGGGTGAACGAGGAATTGGAATCGTTGAAAGAGGGTTTGGAGGCGGGAATCAGGCTGCTGGCGCCGGGAGGGCGGATGGCGGTGATCTCGTTTCACAGCATTGAAGACAGGATCGTGAAGCACTGCTTTGCCGACCATGTGGGCCGGATGGTCTCGTTGGCGGCGGGCGGCGAGGCCTGGGAGGGCCGGGAGCCGAGGATGCGGAAAGTCACGCGCAAGCCGGTGATGGCGAGCGAGGTGGAGCTGGCGGAGAATCCGCGCGCACGGTCGGCGAAATTGAGAGTGGCTGAACGAGTGTAGAGAAGTGACCCGCCTTCGCCAGGAGGCTACGGCGGGCAAGTCAGTAAACAGAGGGGAACGAGAGAGTGAATCGATGGTTCAGGCAAGAGGAACTGAACACTGAACACTGATTACTGGCGGCGGGCGAAGCCCGCACCAAAAGGGGGGTCAACATGGCACGTAAGAACGTCAGGAAGAAGCGGAAGAAGCAGCAGCAGATGAACGGGTACATCTTCCCGGTTCCTTTTGCGGGGATCGTGGTGGTGGCCTCTGCGCTGGCGCTGGGGTATGTGTGGCTGGGCTGCCAGTGTGAGGCAATGGGCGACGAGATCAAGGCCGTCGAGGCCCGCAGCGTCGACCTGAACAAGAAGCTCCTGAATGCCGAGTACCGTTGGGTGCGGATGAAGTCGCCGCAGAGCCTGGAGATTGCGCTGCAGCGTCACGGTCTGAAGATGGATTGGCCGCGTGCCGGCCAGCTCGTACGCCTTGAGCGCCGCGAGCAGCCGCGCGGGTACAATGATCACGCCCTGGCGGGTGAAATGAAGATCGCGAAGGTGAGTCGGAACGTAATGCATGAGTAAGCAGGCCCCATATCGTCTGTACGTCAGTAGCAGCATGCTGTCGCTGGCTGTGATCGGGCTGGGCGTTCGCCTGGCCTTTTTGCATCTCGGCAGCCACGAGGCGACGCGCGCGCGTATCGACCGCAACCGCAGCTACGAGCGCAAGATTCTGGCCGGACGGGGTGCCATTCACGACCGTAACGGCAACGGCAACGTCTTGGCCATGAACCTGGGCGTGAAGGATGTCTGCATCGATCCGGCGGTCACGGCGAAGGGCGAGGGCGTTGTCAAGACGGCCTGCAAACTGTCCGAGTTGCTCAATGTGCCGACCGACGAAGTGGCCGTGCGCATGAAGCAGTCGGACCGCCGTTTCGCCTACGTCAAACGCTTTGTGCCGACCGACCTCGCCGAGGAGGTGGGTGCACTGGGGATCGACGGGATGTTCTTCAGGGACGCAACCATCCGTCACTACCCGCAGAAGCAGTTCCTCTGCCACGTACTGGGCTTTGTTAATCACATGGGCACCGGCAGCGCCGGTGTCGAACAGCAACTGGATCGCTACCTGCGCGGGTCGCCGGGTATCAGGGAAGGGCGCGTCAATGCGAAGCGCGAGGAGCTCTATATCCGCCGTGGCCTGAACGTGCCGGCGCTGGAGGGCGCCAACGTCACGCTGACGATTGACCAGAACATCCAGTACATGGTCGAAAAAGCGCTCGACGATGTGATGGAAGAGCACCGCGCCGAAGGCGCGTGGGCCCTCGTGCAGCGTATCAGCACCGGCGAAATCCTAGCACTGGCCAGTCGGCCGGGGTTCGACCTGAACGAGTTTCGCCATGCCCCCAACTTCGCCAAGCTGAACCGGGCGATTGGCTATGTGTATGAGCCGGGATCCACGCTGAAGCCGGCCGTGTTTGCGGCGGCACTCGAGGAGAAGACCGTCACGCCCGACACGATGTTCAACTGCGAGAACGGTGCGTGGTCCTACAAACGTCGCATTCTGAGGGACTACCACCCCTACAGTCGCCTCTCCGTGGCGGATGGCCTGAAGAAGTCCAGCAACATCCTGACCGCCAAGGTGGCTCTGACCCTCGGGGATGAAGGCCTCGACCGCTACCTGCGCGCATTTGGTTTCGGCAAGAAGCTCGGTATCGACCTGCCCGGCGAGGAACACGGGATTCTGCATCCGGTCAAGCGCTGGTCCGGCATCAGCTCCACGCGCATCGCCATCGGGCAGGGGGTCGCCGTGACAGCACTGCAGATGCTGGGTGCGGTATGCGCCATCGCCAACGACGGATTCCTGATGAAGCCCTTCATCGTGCGCGAAGTACGCTCGGGTACGGGTGAAGTGATGCACCGGTCTGAACCCGAGGTGGTGTCGCGGCCAATCTCAATCGCGACGGCCCAGACCATGCGCCGCCTGATGGGGCGGGTCACGGAGTCGGACGGCACGGGCCGGCGCGCGCGGGTGGAGGGCTACACGGTGGCGGGCAAGACCGGCACGGCACAGAAGCCGGTGGCCGGCGGCTACTCCAGCTCCGAACACGTGGCATCCTTTGTTGGATTTCTGCCGGTGGAACAGCCGGAAATCGGTGTGATCGTGGTGGTGGACAACCCGCAGCCGCTGCACACCGGCGGGCGCGTCGCCGCGCCGGCGTTCAGCAAGATTGCAGGTCCGGCGATCCGTTACCTGAACATTCCGGGCACGGACAGCATGGTGGCGCGAAGGTAGTTGTATGAACCTGGGGCAATTGTTCGATGGGATTGTTGAGGGTGCGGTCGGGGGTGGCTCCGCTGACGTCGCGGGTGTCACGTCCGATTCCCGGCACGTGCGCGAGGGCTACGTGTACGTGGGGATTCGCGGTGGACGCCTCGACGGTCGCGACTTCATGTCCGATGCCGTCGCACGTGGCGCCGTCGCCTGTGTCATCGAGGGACCCGAGCCGATGTCCCGGGGCGATGGTGTGCCGGTCATGACCGTGCCCGACGCACGGCTGGCCGTGGCCCTGTTGGCGTCACGGTTCTACGGCGATCCCTCATCGAAGCTGCGTGTCGTGGGTACCACCGGGACGAACGGCAAGACAACCGTCAGCTATCTCGTCCGCGACATCTTCAGATCGGCCGACCTGGAACCCGGACTCATCGGGACCATCGCTTACGAGTTTGGCGAGCGCGCCATTCCGGCTTCGCGTACCACACCCGAGGCGACCGAGCTGCAGGGGCTTCTGGCGCAGATGGTCACGGCCGGCTGCCGCAGTGCCGTCATGGAGGTGTCCTCGCATTCGCTCGACCAGAAGCGCGTGGCCGGGATTGATTTCGACGTCGGCGTATTCACCAATCTCACCGGCGATCACCTCGACTACCACCTCGATATGGAGCGCTACTTCGCCGCCAAGGTCGGCCTGTTCCGCCAGCTCGGAACGGGCAAGAAGTCGGCCTACGCCGTGATCAACGCGGATGATCCTTTTGGCAGACGCCTGGCGGATCCTGCCCTCTGCGATGCCGAGATCGTTACCTTTGGTACCGGGCGGTCCGCCGACGTACGCGCGGAGTCGATCATCCTGGATGCACGCGGTAGCCGTCTCACGATGCAGAGCCCCTGGGGTCGCTACGAAATCGAGACGCCGCTCATGGGGCGCTTCAATGTCAGCAACGTGATGGCCGCGATGACGATTGCGGGTGTGCTGGGGATCGATATGGATAGGGCGGAAAATGCAGTGAGGCATGCGAGCGGCGCGCCGGGACGCCTCGAGGAAATCTCCACCGACAAGGGCTTCCAGGTGTTTGTCGACTACGCGCACACGGACGATGCCCTGAGCAATGTGCTCCACACGCTGCGGGAGGTTACGCCCGCTCGGCTGATCGTGGTATTCGGCTGTGGCGGTGACCGCGACAAGACCAAGCGCCCCCTGATGGGACGCGTGGCAGAGGTCGGGGCGGATCTCGCGATCGCAACGTCTGATAACCCGCGCAGCGAGGATCCCGCCGAGATCATCGCGCAGATCGTTGCCGGCGTTCACAATCGCAACGCTGTCCTTGTCGAGGTGGAGCGCCGCGAGGCCATTCACAAGGCGATCGGCTTGGCCGAGGACGGTGACATCGTGCTGATCGCGGGGAAAGGACACGAGCACTTTCAGGAGATCGGGAGTCGGACCATTCCGTTCGACGACCGACAGGTAGCGGCAGAGGCGCTGGCGAGCGGACAGGCCGTCGGTATCTGACGATCACGTTTCGGAATACAGTATGTCGCGCATGACAGCAGAACAAGCGGCCGCCTGGAGCGGCGGAACCTGGTCGGGTAAATCGCCGGCAGGCTTTGATGCCGTGTCGACGGACTCGCGCACTGTGGTTCCCGGCGCGCTCTACGTGGCGATCAAGGGCGAGCGCTTTGATGGTCACGATTTCGTGGAGACCGCGCTCGCGGCCGGCGCGGGCGGCGCGGTGGTTGCCGGGACCTACGCCGGGCCGGGGCCCGAAGCGAACCTGCTGAGGGTGGCCGATACGCGGCGGGCGTTGCGCGACCTCGCGGCGGGATATCGCGCCACAGTGTCCCCCCGTACGATTGGCATCACGGGGAGCGTGGGGAAATCGACCGTGAAGGAGATGATCGCGGCGATACTGGATCGGCATCATGTCACGGCCAGCACGTGCGGGAACTGGAATAACGATATCGGGTTGCCGCTCAGTCTCCTGGCGATGGCGCCGGACGCGGCCTATGGCGTGTTCGAGGTAGGGTCGAACCATCCGGGCGAGATCGCGGACCTGTGCAGCCTGCTGCGGCCGGACTGGGGCGTGGTGACCAACATCGGGCCCGCGCACCTTGAATTCTTTGGCTCCGAGGCCGCCGTGGCGCAGGAGAAAGGCGAGCTGCTGGCCGCGCTGCCCGCGGATGGCGTTGCGTTCCTGGATGCGGATGGCGCGTTCTACGACGCGTTGCGGGGCCGGACAGCCGCACGGGTGGTCAGCGTGGCGCTTGACCGACCCGCGGACCTGATCGCCGTTGACTGCAATGCCGCGCGTGATGCCGTTGTGATTGAAGATCGGCGTTCCGGCGAGAGGGTTGAACTGCCACGTGTGCTTCCCGGTACTCACCAGGTGCGCAACCTGCTGCTGGCCGCTGCGGTCGCCTGCGAGGCTGGGCTCGCCTGGGGCGAGATTCGCGATGGACTGGCGACCTTTGAACCGATGCCGATGCGATGGACATGTCGTGAGATTGATGGCATCCAGGTGGTCAACGACGCCTACAACGCCAACCCGGTCAGCATGCAAGCAGCCTTGCAGACATTCCTGGAGACCCCGGTGACGGGCAGGCGCTGGCTGGTGTTGGGGGACATGCTGGAGCTGGGGGATGCAGCGGCCGAGGCCCACGCCGTGTTGGGTCGGCGTATTGCGGAGAACGACTGGGCCGGACTCGTGACCGTGGGAGATTTGGCCTCCGGTATCGCGGCGGCTACACGCCGCACGGGAAGCACCATGGAGTCGGCGGCCTGCGCCACGGCCGAAGAGGCAGGGGCGTGGCTTTTGCCGCGCCTGTCGGTCGGAGACGCGGTTCTGTTGAAGGGATCGCGCGGCATGCATTTGGAAACGGTTATTGATGTGGTTGAAAACGCAGGGGAAGGGAAGGCCGATGCCAGCGGAACGTAAGACAACACGTGCTCGCAACACAGGAATCGCAATTCGGTCCGGCACGCGTTTGAGTGCTCTCGCGCCGATGCGCACCCCGGTGCGTAAGCAGGCAGGCGGGACCAGGTGGAGGAACGATCGCATGCCGAACGGTGATCCTTCCGACCTGACGCTTTGGGGTGACGACGAGTAGTAGGAAGGTCGAAAATCGGAGGTCAGAGGTCCCTCCGTCGCCCTTTGGGCTATGGAGGGCAAGCGGAGGTCGGAAGTCGTAGGTCGGCGTGTGACGGGAATTTGGGGAGCCCCGAAGGGGTGGGATATATCAGCCCAGGGCAACGCCCTGGGTAGAGAAAAGGAAGGACCTCCAGCCCTGAAGGGGCGTGATATAGGGCGGTCCATAAAGGAGTATTCTTAGAGTAGCATTATGTTCTATTACCTACATCTATTGGAGCAGTGGTTCTCGCCGCTGCGCGTGTTCCGCTATATTACGATCCGTGCGCTCGCGGGCGCCGGGACGGCATTCGTGTTGACGCTGATCCTGGCGCCGTGGCTGATTCGTCAGCTCAAGCGGCTGCACGTCTCGCAACCTGAGCGTAAGGAAGAGGCCCCGCCGCTGTTTGAACTGCACGGTCACAAACAGGACACACCGACGATGGGCGGGCTCCTGATCATTCTCGCCATCGTCGTCTCCTCTGCCCTCTGGATCCAGTGGACCAGCCTGCTCGCGTGGCTGACTGTGGCGACGCTTTGCTTCATGGGTATGGTGGGTTTCTGGGATGACTATAAGAAGGTCGTCGAGCGCAATACCAAGGGGCTCAGTCCCCGCAAGAAGTTGCTTCTGCAGGCTGCGTGGGCCGTGGCCGTGGCCTCCGTATTGATGATGCATCCCTCCACGGCCGAGCGGACACGCCATCTCATGGTGCCATTCATGAAGACGCCGCTGATCGATGATCTCGGTTGGGTGGGCGTCTGCCTGTTCCTGGGTGTTGTCGTGGTCGGTGCCACGAATGCGGTCAACCTTACGGACGGCCTGGATGGGTTGGCGATCGGGTGCAGCAGTTCCGTCGCGCTGTCATACCTCATTATGGCTTACATGGCCGGTCATGTTGCCTTTGCCGAATACCTGATGGTGCCGTTTGTGAGCGGGGCAGGGGAGCTGGCCGTCTTCTGCGGGATTCTCCTGGGTGCCTGTCTCGGGTTCCTGTGGTTCAACTGCCACCCCGCGCATATATTCATGGGAGATACGGGAAGCCTGGCGTTGGGCGGTTCGATCGCGATGGTGGCCGTGTTGATTAAACAGGAAATCGTGTTGGTTATCGTTGGTGGCGTGTTCGTGATGGAGGCGCTAAGCGTGATTATTCAGGTGATCTCGTTCAAGACGCGCGGCAAACGTGTCTTTGCGATGGCGCCGATTCATCACCACTTCGAGATGAAACAGTGGAGCGAGACGCAGGTGGTGGTTCGGTTCTGGATTCTGTCAATTATCTGCGCATTGGCCGGGATACTGACACTGAAAGTCAGATAGAGACTCCGGCCAAGGGATAGGTCGCTTGGCTGGACCGGTTTGGAGTACCAAACCGCTAAGGCCTGCGCAACCTACCCCTTGGCCTCCGCCAGGGGTAGTAGGGCCGGTTGAAGGACTGACGGAACCGTGTGCCAGGTAGGGCCCGCGCTCCGCGCGGGCCGCCAATCACGGATAGGGGATAGACGCTGATTGCGATGACGACTTACAGAAATGCATTAGTCCTGGGATTGGGCGTGAGCGGCGCGGCGGCAGCGGAGTTGCTGCTGGCTGACGGCGTATCGGTCGTCGTGGCCGATCGGTCGACCGACGAGGCCGTCGAGGAGCGCGCCAGGGCCTTGCGTGCTGCGGGAGCCGACGTCGTGACCGGGGCCAAGGAGTGGCCCGAGGGCATGTACAATCTCTGTGTCGTCTCTCCGGGGCTGCCGGTCGACTCCGGCTGGATTGCCGAAGTGGCAGAACGCGGGGTACCCGTCATTTCTGAACTGGAGCTCGCCTACGAATACTGTCCTTGCCCGGTCATTGCGATCACCGGCACGAATGGAAAGAGCACGCTGACCCGGCTCTGCGGCGACATCCTGGAGAAGGCGGGAAAGCGAGTGGCGATTGGCGGAAACTATGGTACGCCGGCCTGCACGACGGTACGCGAGGCGGGGCCGGATGATTGGCTGGTGTGGGAGGTCAGCTCCTTCCAGCTTGAGACCTGTCTCACCTTCGCGCCACGCGTAGGCGTCATTCTGAACATTCAGCCCGACCACCTGGATCGACATGGCTCGCTGGCCCGCTACGCCGAGTTAAAGGTGAGCATGTTGACCCGCATGGAGCCCGATGGCGTGGCCGTGGTACCGGCGTTGCAGCGCGACTGGATGACCGCGGCGGTGTCGAATCCGGTGGCGTGGGAGACCTTCGGCTTGGGGGATGAAGCGGACTATATCTACCGTGACGGGGAGCTGGTTCATGGGGCGGACAGGGTCCCCGTTGCCGGAACCTATTTTGACAACCCGATTACCGGCCAGACGGCCGCCGCCGCGTGGGCCGTGGCCGCCGCGTGCGGGGTTGCCGCTTCCCACGTGGGCGAAGCCATTGCCGCCTTTACGCCGCTGCCGCACAGAATGCAGCAAGTATCTGTGCAGCAAGATGTTACATTTGTAGACGACTCAAAAGCGACCAACTTGGCGGCGATGAAGGCCGGGCTGCGGATGGCCGGTGGACCGGTACGTTTGATCGCCGGCGGACGGGCCAAGGGAGAAGATTTAGAATCTGTTAAAGAAGTGCTGGCAAACGGCGTCAGGAGCGTCTATCTTGTCGGCGAGGCTGCGCAGTCTATGCAGACGGCGTGGGGAAAAGTAGTAACGTGCCGCATGTGCGGTACCATGGAGCAGGCCGTTAAAGCAGCGGCGGCGGATGCGGCGAGTGGCGAGTGGGTCCTGTTATCACCCGGCTGTGCCAGCTTTGACCAGTATCCGAACTATAAGGTAAGGGGAGACGATTTTGCAGAACTTGTCAACAAACTGGAGACGTGACATGAAGACGCCTTGGGTTATCGGAATCGTAGCAGGAGCACACATCCTGGCGGTAGCCGGCATTATGCTGATTCAAGGGTGCGGCACACCACAGGGCACGATCCCTGAGACGGTCGAGACCGTGATGCCTCCCTCCTCTGTAGAGCCTGAGCCGGCCCCCGTGGCTCCGGCGCCTCCGCCCAAGGTCACCGCGTGGCCCCCGGCCAGCAGTTCCGTGTACGTGATCAAAAAGGGCGACTCGCTCTCCAAGATTGCGGCGCGCTATGGACTCAGCACCCGCGAACTGGCCGCGCTGAACGGGATCGACAACCCCAGCAAGATCCTGATTGGTCAGAAGATCACGCTTCCTGGCGCGACAGCCGTTGGTGCGTCCAAGCCCGTCGCCAAGCCCGCCCCGAAGCCTGCGGCGAAGCCCGCGGCCAAGCCGGCGTCGGGTAATGTCTATGTTGTCAAGCCGGGTGACTGCCTTTCCAAGATCGCCGCGGCTCATGGCTGCAAGACGAAGGCTCTGAAAGACGCTAACAAGCTGACAGGCGATAAGATATTTGTCGGCCAGAAGTTGGCCCTCCCCGGCGCTTCCGCCGCCGCGAAGCCTGCTGCCAAGCCCGCATCCAAACCTGCCCCGGTGAAGAAGCCGGCGGCTGCGGTGAAGAAGCCTGCCGCGTCCGCACCGCTGAGTCTGGACAGCGCACCGGTCGAGCTGCCTGATCCGGACCTGGGTGCCGCTCCGAGCATGGACATGCGTGAGCACATCGTGGGCGAGGACGAGGATCTGCCGCGGATCGCCATGCGCTACGGTGTGACGGTCACGCGTCTCAAAGAGATCAATGGTCTCGTCGACGGCAACGTTCGTCCCGGTCAGAAGATCAAGATTCCGATCGACGGATAGTGTCTCAGCCGGGGCTTGTTCATGCATAAGGCCGCGAGCACGCTGACGGCGATCGTTCTGGCCCTGCTTTCGATTGGCATCGTGATGCTGGCGAGTACCAGCAGCGTACGCGGTGCGGCCACGTTTGACGACGCCAGCTACTTCCTGAAGCGCCAACTGATCTGGTTGGCGCTTGCCGCCGTCGTCGGCATCTTCATGGCGCGGTTTGACTATCACTGGTGGCAGCGGCGGCAGGTCGTTATTGGCACCGGCGTGGCGGCGCTAGTGGTGCTTGTGGCGGTTATCATCCCGGGCATCGGCACAAAGATCGGCGGTAGCTACCGGTGGCTTCGTATCGGTCCCTTCAGTCTGCAGGCGTCCGAGATGGCAAAGTTTGCCATGGTCGTGCTCATGGTAAACTGGGCCGTCTGGAACGGACGTCGCATGGACCGCCTCAAGGAGGGGCTTCTTATTCCCGTTGGTGGTCTCGGCCTGATGTTGGGCCTGCTTCTGATGGAACCGGACTTCGGTACGACCATGCTGACCGGCACTGTGGGCATGCTGCTGCTATATGCGGGGGGTACACGCGTCTCCTACCTGGCCGTGACCGCCGTGGCCGGGCTCTGTCTCTTCTCGCTGGCGGTCATGCATGACCCCGTGCGCATGATGCGTATCCTTGCTTTCCTGATGCCCGAGAAATACCCCGACGCAGCCT
>JADHWE010000104.1 GCA_016783675.1 Kiritimatiellia bacterium | reverse complement strand
AGGATCCCCAACACATGATCGCCCTGCTCAACCGAGGTATCCAGCTCGAAGTCAAGCTTCGGGGTGTGCTTCAGTGTCACGTTGATATTGATCCATTGCTGGACCTGGGTGCGATGATTACGGATCTGCTCCATGATCGTTCCGCGCTCATGCTCGTGCCCCAGGATAGAGATCAGCACGCGGGCATGCCGCAGGTTGCGACTGGTGATGACGTGCGTTACCGTGACAGCCGCCGTATCGACACGTTCCTCCGGCGCAAGCATCCGGAAGAGCGCCGTGGAGATCTCGCGCTTGAGCAGCTCGTTAACTCGGGTCATGCGGTCAGTGGTCATAGATGGGTGTCGGGTGCCGGGTGTCGGGAAGGGCGGGTAAGGGCTGCGCACGGAGCGTCCACCGGACCAGACGTGCGCACCGAAACCCGAAACCTGACACCTGAAACCCTCTGCTAAAGTGTCGCCGCTATCTCGGTCAGTTCGTAGAACTCCAGGCGGTCGCCTTCTTCGTAGTCCATGGCCTTATCGAGGCGGATACCACACTCCTGACTTTCGCGTACTTCGGCGACTTCGTCCTGGAAATGCTTGAGTGATTCAATCCGGCCCTGGCTCAAGATTTCGTCGCCGCGACGGACACGTGCGCGGTACTTCGGCCGCACATTGCCCTTCACCACGAGACAGCCGGCCACCTTGGTTCGCTTGCCGACAACGAACACCTTGCGGATCTCGGCCTCGCCACGGACGTCCTCCTGGATCACCGGCTTCAGCAGGCCGGTCATGGCGTCGCGGACTTCGTCGATCAGCTCGTAGATCACCTGGTGCAGACGAATCTCAACACCCTCGTGTTTGGCGGTGGCGTCTACGCCCGTCTCTTTGCCGACGTGGAAGGCAAGGATGATGGCGTCCGAGGCGCTCGCGAGCATGACGTCATTGCCCGTCACGTTGCCCGTGCCGCTCAGGATGATGTTGAGCACAACCTTGTCGCTCTCGATCTCCTCCAGCGACGAGGCAATGGCCTCAACCGATCCCTGCGTGTCGGCCTTGAGCACAACTTTCAGCTCCATCTTCTGGCCTTCTTCGATCTGGCTGAAGAGCGAGTCCAGCGATGTCTTCACAGGCGTATAGAGACTCTCCTGCCGCAGCTTCTGCGCTTCCTCGGCGGCAAGCGACTTGGCGGCCTTCTCATTTGCAAACACCTGGAAGCGGTCCCCTGCGCCGGGCACACCGGGCAACCCAAGGCATTTCACCGGGGTTGAAGGACCGGCCGACTTGACCTTGGCGCCATGATCGTTGAGCAGCGCCCGCACCTTGCCGCAGTACTGTCCACACAGGATAACGTCACCCACGGTCAGCGAGCCACGCTTGACCAGTAAGTTTGCAGTGGGTCCCATGCCGGGTTCGAGTTGGGCTTCGATCACGAAGCCTTCCGAACGGCGGGTCGGGTTCGCTTTCAGTTCGAGAATGTCGGCCTGGAGCAGGATCATTTCCAGAAGGTGGTCGATCCCCTCCCCCGTCTCGGCGCTGACCGGGCAGCAGATGACCTCGCCGCCCCACTCCTCGGGCGCCAATCCTTCGGCCTGGAGCTGCTGCATCACGCGCTGAACATCCGCGGCGGGCATGTCGATCTTGTTGATGGCAATCATCATGGACACGTCAGCGGCCTGGACATGCTTAATCGCCTCGCGTGTCTGGGGCATGATGCCGTCGTCGGCCGCAATGATGATCACGGCTACGTCCGTCAGGTTCGCCCCGCGGGCGCGCATCGCCGTAAAGGCGGCATGGCCCGGTGTATCAAGGAACGTGATCTTCTTCCCGCCGACTTCCACGGTGTAGGCGCCGATATGCTGCGTGATACCGCCCGACTCCCCGGCGGCCACTTTCGCGTTGCGAATCTGGTCGAGCAGCGAGGTCTTGCCATGGTCAACGTGCCCAAGGAAGGTCACGACGGGCGGACGCGGCATCATGTCCTCGGGCTGATCCTCGTCCTCGGGCCGTTCTGCGAGCTTGTTCTCGATGCTCGGGCGTGGACCGCGCTTCTCGACTTGGACCGTAAATCCGTGTTTCTCCGCGATCTTGCGGATGACATTGACGTCGATGCTCTGGTTGATGGCGGCCAGAATATTCATCTTCATCAGCTCGGCGATGATGATATTCGGCTTGAGGTCCAACACCTCGGCCAGATTCTTGACGATGATCGGGCCGCGCAGACGCAACACGTTGCCGTCCACGACTTCGGCCAACGGCAGCGTGCTGTCGACCGTCTGCGGTTCGGTCTCCGGTACAGGTTTCGCGGCAGGGGCGGCGGGTGTGGCTTCCTTAGACTTTTCCTTGGCTTTCGCCTTGGCTCTTGCCTTGGTCGACGGCGACAGAGCGGCCGAAGCGGCGGGGGCTTCTTTCACCGCCGGGGCGCCCTTGGCCGCAGGCTTCTCGGCCTCTGGTGCGGCGGCGGGAGCGGACGCGGGTGCGGGGACTCCCCCGTCGCCCTGCGGGCTTTGGAGGACAAGCGGCGTGGGAGGCGGCAGTGCCTCGCCACGCAGAACCGCCAGCATCTCGTCATCGACGACCGCCACCTGGTTCTTGGCCACCACGCCCATGTCGTGAAGCTTGGCCAACACCTCTTTACTGGTCACGCCAAGCTCTTTGGCTATCTGGAAAACCTTCATGCCTTCTCTTCTTCCTTATCCGTCTCGTCAGCCGGGGGCTCCTCAGCAGCTTCGGCATCCGCTTCAGCACCGGGCTCATCATCGCCTTCCGGCGTTTCAGCCGGGGCATCTTCCTCAGCCGGAGTCTCGTCGACAGGAGCAGCGTCTTCGGTGCTCTCTTCGGGGGCCTCCTCTTCGGGGGCCTCCTCTTCGGGAGCCTCTTCAGGTGCTTCTTCAGGGGCCTCTTCAGAGACATCCTCTTCGGAGGACGCTTCAGAGACATCCTCTTCGGAGGACGCTTCGGGGGACTCGCTGGCGACAGGCGTTACGCCTGAGGCTGCATCGTAGATCGCCTGGGCCGCGTCGAGCTCGAGACCCGTCGTCTCGGCAACATCCGCCACTTCGGCCGCGAGAATGCCATCGACAGTCAAGAAACCGACCGTTACGAGAGTCTGGGCGTTTTCGGGGCCAATGCCTTCGACGGCGGCGAGGGCTTCCACGGCCTCGGCCAGCTGCTTCTCGAAATCGGCTTCCTGTTCATCCTTCTGGATATCGACTTTCATGCTGAGCAGCTTCGCCGTCAGGCGAACGTTCTGCCCGCGCTTGCCGATCGCCAGCGAGAGCTGGTCGGCATCGGCCACGACATGCACCAGGCTCGGGTCGTCCTCGTCGATGGTCACCTTGGCCAGCTTGGCGGGCGACAGCGCATTGGCGACGTACGTGCGCGTGTCGTCGCTCCAGCGGATAATATCGATCTTCTCGCCGGACAGCTCGCGAACGATGTTCTTCACGCGCATACCGCGCATACCGACACAGGCGCCAACGGGATCGACCTTCTCATCGTGTGAGACCACGGCGATCTTGGTGCGGTAGCCCGGCTCGCGGGCAATGCCCTTGATTTCAACGATTCCATCGCCGATCTCGGACACTTCCAGCTCAAACAGGGTCCGCACGAAATTGGGATGGCTGCGCGACAGGACCACGCTCGGGCCGGCCGATTCGCTGCGGACATCCAGCACGAAGGCACGGATGCGGTCCCCGATCTGGTACTCCTCGGTCGGAACACGCTCGTTGGACGGCAGGATGGCCTCGGCGCGGCCGAGGTCGACAATGATATCACTGCGTATGAACTGGCGCACGGAACCGCTCACGATATCGCCCACGCGGTCCTTGTACTCATCGAAGACCACCTCTTTCTCGGCCGCGCGGATGCGCTGAATGATGGCTTGCTTGGCCGTCTGCGCGGCAATGCGCCCGAAATCGCGGGGGGTGACCTCCACTTCAATGAACTCGCCCAGCTCCGCAGCAGGATCGACCGCGAGCGCGTCGGCAATCAGGATCTCTTCGTCCGCGTGGGAGACATCCTCCACGACCAGTTTCTTGGCGAAAGCCTTGATGTCGTAGCTTTTACGATCGATGGCGATCCGCACATCCTTGTTGCGTGCGAGATCCTTGCGCGAAGCTGACTGGAGCGCGTATTCGACCGCCTGAATCAGGACTTCGCGGTCCAGTCCACGTTCCTTTTCCATGTAGTTGAGAATCGCCTGAAGCTCGTTATTCATGACCCGTCTCTCTCCATCGGGACCGCTCGTCCCGCTCCATATTCAACATCCACTGCCCCTATACATGCAAAAGAGTGGGGTAAAGCCCACTCTTCACAGAACCACAATGTAAAGGGCAACCGGTACTGTATGCCCGCCCGCCCCAAACCGTCAAGCCCCCATCGAGCATTTTCCGCTGTTACGGGAAATTCAGTGTTGAGTGTTCAGTCCTCTTCTGTCGTGACAGCGGTCTCGGACAGTGGAATACTGCCCGGAAATCGAAAACAAGGAGGGCTATCATGCCTTTTACGCTTCAGCTTGGTGACCGGGCGCCGGATTTCTCGCTGCCGGCGACAGATGGAAAGACCTACAGCCTTGCGGGCTTCGCCGCTGCAGAGGTATTGGTGGTCTTCTTCACATGCAACCACTGCCCGTACGTCATTGGATCCGACGAGAACACCCGCGCCACGGTAAACACGTTCACCGACCGCGGCGTGGCGTTCATCGGCATCAACTCGAACAGCGTCACTACCTACCCCGAGGACAGCTTCGACCACATGGTGGAACGCATGAAGGAGCACCAGTTCCCCTGGGTATACGTCCACGACGAGTCCCAGGACGTCGCACGCACCTACGGCGCCCTGCGCACACCCCACTTCTACGTCTTTGATAAGGACCGCCGGCTCGTGTATACCGGGCGCGGCATCGACAACCCGCGCAACGGTGCGCTAGCCACGGTGAACGATCTCGACAACGCGCTCGAGGATATCCTCGCCGGACGCCCCGTGCAGACGCCAATGACCAACCCGATCGGCTGCAACGTGAAGTGGGACGGCCAGGATGCACACTGGATGCCCGCCGACGCCTGCGACCTCGTGTAGAATGCCGAGTACAGCCCATGGATAGCAACACAACCACCACGGCAACGATCCCACCCGCGCACGCAGAGTCGGAACTGGTCCGGAGCCTCTGCACCAGCGGCTGTTACCGGACGCCCGAGGTCCGACGCCGCATTGGTGCAAGCCGCCTGTTCGGCCGATGGGACGGATGGGTTTATTGGCGCGTTGCCCGTGTCATTACCGCCGGGTCGTGGGCGGCGAGACGCGGGCGACACGACGCGGCCCAATGGCGCAGGGAGTCAGAGGATCTGCTGCAGATCATGGAGGCGGCCGGGGGCAGCGTGACCATTGAGGGAATGGCGCCGGCGCTCGCGATTGACGGCCCCGTTGTGTACATCGGAAACCATATGGGCATGCTGGAGACCTTCTTCCTGCCCGGCATCGCCCTGGCACACGGCGAGGTCACCTTCATTCTCAAGGAGTCGCTGCTCGAGTATCCCCTGTTCGGAACGCTTCTCAAAGCTACCCATCCCATTGCGGTCACCCGCAAAGATCCGCGCGGCGACCTGAAACACGTGCTCTCACGCGGGGTTGAGATGCTCAAGAGCGGCCGATCCATCGTGGTCTTTCCGCAGGCCACCCGTTCCACCGTGTTTACGCCAAGCCAGTTCAATACGCTGGGTGTCAAGCTGGCTGAACGTGCCGGCGTGCCGGTGGTTCCGCTTGCCCTGAAGACGGACTTCATGCGCGTGGGCAAAGTGGTGCGCGATTTCGGATCGCTCGATCGCGCCCTGCCGATTCACTTCCGCTTCGGCCCGCCGATCATGCCGCCGTTCAAAAGCCGTGACGCCCACGCAACGGTGGTTGATTTTATTCGCAAATGCCTGATCGACTGGGGAGGTAGCGTTGGTAATGAATAGGTATCGTTCAAATGTTGACGCCTGTGGTCCGTGGAGCATGGTCTGACCCGGACACGGAACTCAATATCCAATATCCAACAAGGAATATCCAATGGCCAAGGGAAGAGAGCGAGGAAAGCGAATGAATGCCCGAAAGGC
>JADHWE010000103.1 GCA_016783675.1 Kiritimatiellia bacterium | reverse complement strand
GGCCGGGGGCATCACGTAGACGGTTGAGCCGCCGGCTTCGCGAATCCTCTCCGCGAATATTTCCGACGAGACGGAACGATCCGCCGTGCCTCCCGCATCGTAAACCGGCAGGACCACCAGCTCGTCCGGCCCGGAGTTCAGTCCGCTGAACTCGGCGGCCAGCGGCTCCATCATCTGGCGCAAGGGGCCGTAGCCATGTGGACGCCAGACGCCCAGTACGCGACCGCCTTCGCGACGCACCGCGTGCCATGCCGCTGCGATCTTGGCCGGGTTGTGTGCGTAGTCATCAAATACCCGCACGCCGCGCGATTCCCCCACGAGTTCGAGGCGGCGGTGCAGACCCGGAAAGCGCGCCAACACGTCCGCTACCGTGTCGAGCGGATAGCCCATACGCTCCATTAACAACACCACAAGCAGGGCGTTCGCCGCGTTGTGATAGCCGGGCATCGGTACGGTAAAGGTGGTGCCGCCATAGTCAAAACAGCTCGCAGAGCCCTGCACGTCCGGGCTGAAGCCGTTCAGGAGTTCCGGGTCATCAACCGCACTGACACTGCCCACCCGTGCACGTTGCGCGAAGGTCTTGAACAGGGTCCGCGCCTCGTCCACGCCAAAATGGTCGGCCGACACGTTCGTCACCACGGCCCAGTCAAACGCATAGGCGTTGAGCGTGCGATCGCTCTCGTCCGCTTCGATCACCCAGAGATCCGACTCCCCCCGCCGCACATTGCCGACCGCCTTCTCCGAGCGCCACACCGGAACGATCGCGCCGTTCACGACCGTGGGATCAAGACCCAGCTCCTGCAGGACCCAGCCCACCATCGCCGTAACCGTGCTCTTGCCGGAGGTACCGGTGATCGCGACCACCTGTTTTCCTTCCAGGCACTCCGCCAGGACATCCGATCGATGCCGCACAGGCACGCCATACTGCTCCGCAGCCAAGAGATCAGGGTTGTCCGCTTCAATCGCCGTACTCATCACCACACAGGCCGTGTCCGACGTGACAGCCGTCCCATCCTGCGGCACCAGCTCAACGCCGGCGGCGGCCAACTGCTCCAGCGTCTCGGACGGTTCACCGCGATCCAGCGCCCGGTCCGACCCCGTCACACGACCCCCACGCGCCACCAGCACCTGTGCCAGCGCACTCATCCCGATTCCACCCACACCAACCAGGTGCATATGCCCTCTCGCTTCCATGCCAGTACTATAGCAGCACGCCACCGCGGGAAAAGGTTTTAGGCGGACGACAACTGCCCCAACCTTGGACCTTGAACCCTGAACCATGAATCCGGCATACTCGCGACATGAAACGCATGAGTCTTGCCGTTCTCTGCTTGGTGTCGCTCTTCGGTGCGGTGGGCTCCCTGCCCGCCCAGACCAACGATGCCGGACCTGTTTATGTGATCCCGATCAAGGGCATGATCGAGCGTGCGCTTGTTTATGTCGTGCGGCGCGGCGTGAACCAGGCCGTGCGCGACAACGCCTCGGCGATCATTCTCGATATGGATACGCCGGGCGGGCGGCTGGATGCGTGCGAAGAGATCATGCACCTCTTGGCCGACCTGGATGCCACGACCTATACCTTCGTCAATACCGACGCCATCTCGGCGGGAGCGATCATTGCGCTTTCGACGGATCACATCTACATGGAGCCGGGCGGACGTATCGGCGATGCGATGCCGATCATGATGTCGCCCATCCCCATGGGTGGCGCGCAGGAGATCCCCGACGGTCTCAAGGAGAAAGCCATCTCCCCCACCGTGGCTCTGATCCGCAGCGCCGCCCAGCGCAAGGGGCACGACGCGAACTTGGCCGAGGCGATGGTGAGGCCCGAGTACGAGTACAAGATCGGCGACGACGTCATCTGCCCAGAAGGTCAGCTTCTCACTCTCACCAGCCAGGATGCCGAACGCCTGGTGGGCGAAGACCAGCACCCACTCCTCTCCAGCGGGACCGTCAAGAACATGGACGCCCTGCTCGAGATCATCGGCCACGGCGGTAAGGAGCCGATCGTAGTCACCTCCAGCGCAGCCGAGGATATCGCACGTATGATCGACGGCTTCCCGCTCTCCGGCATCCTGATGGCAGCCGGACTGCTCTGCCTGTATATAGAATACAAGACGCCGGGCTTCGGCGTGTTCGGGCTCACCGGGATGGCCCTGTTGGCCGTCTGGTTCTGGGGCCACCATGTGGCCGGCCTGGCCGGAATGGGCGAAGTTTTGCTTCTGTTGATTGGTATCGCCCTGCTCTTCGTTGAAATTTTCCTGATCCCCGGATTCGGCATCACCGGCATCGCCGGCATCACCTGCATCCTGACCGCGCTGGTTCTGGCCATGGTCCAGCACTATCCGGGTCAGCCATGGTACCAGCCCGCTTCGATCAACCCCAGGCAGGTGCAGGACATGATCCTCAACCTGGGAGGGGGGTTGTTGCTGACCTTTGTCAGCGGCATATTGCTGGGACGCTACCTGCCGGCCACACGCCCCTTCCAGAAGCTCATGCTGAACAAAGCGGTCAGTGCCGACGATGGCTACCAGGCATCCGCGCCGACCGACGATCTGCTAGGCATGACCGGCACGGCCGAGACCGCGATGCGCCCGGCTGGTATCGGCGTGTTCGGCGACCGCCGCCTCAATGTCATTGCGCACGGCGAATTCATCGACAAAGGCGATGCGATTGTCATTGCCGAGACCCATGGTAACCGTATAGTAGTGGATCATGTTTAGAGGGAGTATCAATATCCAATAGCCAACAAGGAATATCCAACCGAACAAGTGTGAGAGGAGAGAGAATGGGATGCCCTCAGGTCACGGCATTCGCTGTTCTCTCTCACGTGGACTTTGGATATTCCTTGTTGGATATTGAGTGTTGGTAGAGGATCAAGGACTCAACGCGACCGAAGGACAGAATATGAGCGGAGCAGCGATTCAGATCTTTGCGGTGCTACTTGGTTCGGGACTTCTGCTCCTTGGAGCCGAGATTTTCGTTCCGGGCGGCATCTTGGGCACCTTTGGAGGACTCCTGCTCGTGGGGGCGATGATTGCCGGCTTCCCTGCTTTTCCTGGGTATGGCCACTTCGTTGCGATCGCAATCCTTTTTCTCGTAGGCATCGCCATTGCGCTCTGGATCAAGTACTTCCCCCGCTCACGCGTCGGCCAGGCCATGACCGTTTCGAAGGACGAAGCGGAGTTCAAGGCCGTCGAGGACGGACTGAACGATCTGCTGGGGGCCCAGGGCGAAGCCAAGTCGGATCTACGCCCCGCCGGGTTTGCCATGATCAACGGCCGCCGGGTTGACGTCGTCACCCAGGGCGGCATGATCGACAAGGGCTTGCCCATTACCGTTGTTGAAGTTGAAGCCAACCGTGTGGTTGTCAAGCGTACCGAAACCTAAAGGAGAGTCATCATGCCGTTAGTTGTTATTGCCATGGCCATTGCGGCCATCCTAGTTATCTCACTCGTAGGAATTTTCTTCTACTTCCTCGGCGTTTGGGTACGTGCACTCATGTCCGGCGCCCGCGTCTCGATCTGGTCGCTGGTGGGGATGAAGCTCCGGCGGATCCCCCCGGCCCTCATCGTGGATGCCCGCATTCGCCTCATCAAGTCCGGCCTCTCACTCGAGACGGATGCGCTTGAAGCCCATTACATGGCAGGCGGCGACATCATTAACGTCGTCAACGCGCTGATTGCGGCTGATAAAGCCAATATTGACCTCACCTTCCAGCGCGCCGCGGCGATCGACCTGGCCGGACGCGATGTGCTCGAAGCCGTGCGGACCAGCGTCAACCCCAAGGTCATCGACTGCCCCGATCCCGCCAAGAGCTCGACCGGCATGCTCGACGCGGTCGCCAAGGATGGTATCCGCCTATTGGTCAAGGCCCGCGTCACGGTGCGCGCCAACATCGAGCGCCTCGTCGGTGGCGCTGGCGAGGAGACCATCGTGGCCCGCGTGGGACAGGGCATCGTCAGCGCGATTGGCTCGTCGGGCAGCTACAAGGGCGTTCTGGAGAATCCCGACACGATCAGCCGCCGCGTCCTCGAGAGCGGACTGGATGCGCAGACCGGATTCGAGATTGTATCGATTGACATTGCCGACATCAGTGTCGCCGGCGTATCCGATGTCGCCAACGTAGGCGCCCAGCTCGAAACCGAGCGCGCCGAAGCCGACAAGAAGATGCGCCAGGCCGAGGCCGAGGGCCGTCGCGCGATGGCCGTAGCCCAGGAGCAGGAGATGAAGGCACGCGTCCAGGAGATGCAGGCGCGCGTGGTCGAAGCCAAGGCCGAGGTACCCAAGGCCATGGCCCAGGCCTTCCGCGAGGGCAACCTCGGTGTGATGGATTACTACAAGATGCAGAACATTGAGTCGGACACCTCCATGCGCCGCAGCATTGCCAGCGACGACGTTGAGAAAGATTCCGGCCCGATAGACAAGTAGGTTCGCAACGCCTGATCGTGATCGGGTACCCCGCAACGGGGTACCCGCCACGAGAAGACGGGGGTGAGATGCATATGCCTCAGATTATGCTGGCGGGGATCGATGACCTGATTCCCGTGGTGATCATCCTCACGGTGGTCATTGCCCGCATCATGAAGGCGGTCAAGCAGGGCAAGCCTTTGGTTCCCCCACCCCCGGCCACCAATCGACCTCGGCCGCGGACGCCTCTTGAGCCCGATGCGGTTCAACCTGCGGAAGAGCTGCGCGAGTTCCTGGCCGCGCTGAGCGGGGCGCCACAGCAACGGACCGAGCCGCCGCCTCCGCCCCCCGTGCAGATACAGCCGCCTCCCACCCCGGCCGCCCGGCCGGTATCGACCCCGCCGCGGGCACATGCTCGTAAATGGAAACGGCCCAAACAGGGTCATCATGCCGCGGCCGCTGCGGTCCCGGCGCCGCCGAAACCGACGAAGCCCGCGCCATTCTGGAACCAGCCGGCACCGAAGCCGCGGCCGATCATCGTGGAGGCATGTGAGCTCTCTCCTATGCGGCAGGAACTGAACAAGCATCTCGAAGACACACGCAGCCTGCGCGGCGCGTGGATATTGCGTGAAGTGCTCGGCCCACCGGTCGCCCTACGTCGGTAGATCCACCAAATGTCACGCCTGCTCTGTAGGGCCGCACCGCGTGCGGCTTCAGGGGCCTTGGCCGCACACGGTGCGGCCCTACACACCACCAGCACTCTACTTCACCGCACGAACCAGACCTTCACCTTCTTGCGGCGGCGGCCCCAGTCGAGGGCCTCGGCGTGGCTACGGAAGAAGAGATCGATGTGTTCGCCTTGGATCGCGCCGCCACGGTCTTCCACGCGTCCGTAGCCGTACCCTTCGATGTACATGACGGTTCCGAACGGATAGCGCGAGGTATCGGCCGCGATCGTGCCGTGATGGGCGCGCACGTTGGTGGCCGTGTAGCCCACCTTCTTACGCTCGCCCTTGAGCGAGCCGCTCTTAAAGACCGGGCGACCGTACCAGGTGCGTTTCCATCCACAGCACTTCCCGCACTTGCAGTAACCGGTGGTCATCATAACCCGCCCCACCGGACGCACCCCGCGCGGCGGACGAATGCGTGCGCAGCCGGTTAGGGATACCGCCAGCAGTAAGAGTAGAATATTTTGTCTCTGGACACCGCTCATACGCCGCCTATCATATGCCCCATGACTGAAGAAGAAAAGCAGACATCGACAGGCGTGGATGATCTCACGCTCCTGGGGGCTAACGAGACCACCTACCCGACCTCCCCTTCGGAAGCCCGGATGGAAACATTCGCCAACACGCATCCCGAGCGCGACTACTGGATCACGTTCGATTGCCCGGAGTTCACCTCGATCTGTCCCATCACCGGTCAACCCGATTTCGGGCATATCACGATCCGCTACATCGCCGACCGGCACTGCATCGAGAGCAAGGCGCTCAAGCTCTACCTATTCTCCTACCGCAATCACGGAGCCTTCCACGAAGCCGTCGTGAACCGCATCCTCGACGACATCGTGGCCGCCTGTGCCCCGCGCCAGGCCACGGTGACCGGCGTGTTTCGCCCGCGTGGCGGGATTGCGATTACCGTTGAAGCCAGTCTGTAAGGCATCCTTTGGAGTGCGGCGGCTTGGCG
>JADHWE010000102.1 GCA_016783675.1 Kiritimatiellia bacterium | reverse complement strand
TGATTTTTTTGACCGTCGGAGACGTAGATATTCCTGCACAGATCCCGGCCCGCTTTCGCACACTGTAGATCAACCATAAAGGCACGTATTGTTCGATGTTATGCGCAAATCACTCGTTGGGAAATCCGGATATAGCCTTTTTCATATCAACCGGATTCGGCGCTACCATTCTCATCCTCGATAAGGATTGGTCGCTAGTCAAATCGTATGGAGGCAAGGGCAAGGTCGACGGTGTAGACACACATTTCTTCGCCGACGCCCAGCAACTCAAGAACGGCAACGTCGTGGTCGCCCACTGGAGTGGCCATGGTCGTGCTGACAGCAAGAAAGCGCCGCAGGCCATCGAGTTCAACCAAGAGGGGGCGGTCGTGTGGAGTTGGCACGATCCGAAACGCGCGGGCACCCTCCATGGCATTGAGGTGATCGAGTAACGTGAGAGCGGTAGCTTCAACACTGTGTATTCTCTGCTTTGCCGGTCTTCTGCTTGCGGAGACGAAGGCAGATGACGGCGTGCCGCCCGGTAACGCTGAAGCCGACATGGCATACGATGCCCTTGCCGCTGACCTTCGCGATAGGCGGCGGTTTGACGACCTCTCTTCGCAGATCTTTCATCCCTCCGCGTCGATAGAGGCCACAGACCGCGACCCGCTGGATATCATCCTGCGACGGACACGTGTTCTGCTTGAAGACATCAAGACGATGAAAGGCGGGCCGAAGCTGACGAAGGAGGAGCGGGCGCTGGCCATGTTCGAACAGGAGGCTTCCCATACAGCCGTCGGCGCGGCGGCGGGGCGCGAAGATCTCTTCAGAAAGGTGCACGCGCTACGCAGGGAGATCGCATTTCAGAATCCGCTGCTGGATTTTGACAAGCTGCTCTTCATCAAACGTGACCTGTCACGGTTCAGCCATATGTGCGACCAGTATTACGGTACTCACGCCGCGTCGGGCGGCGGTATGTTTGTGCTCTCAGATCCTTTTGGCGATGAGCCGAGAGCAGAGGATATTCTGGCCGGTTCGGTCGTCGAACGTGGCCGACTGAAGGGCACGGAGCTGAATGTGGGCGGCTTCCTTTCGCCCGAACTCTCATACGACGGAAAGACGATCTACTTCGCGTATGTTGAGGGAGCCGGGGATAGTCAACACATCACCCACCTCGACCATGACAACGCGGGTCACTGGACGACAGGCCGTGTCTACCACATTTTCTCGGTACAGGCAGATGGCGCTAGCCTGACACAGCTTACTGACGGCACATGGAACGATTTCGATCCCTGTCCGTTGCCGAATGGCAGAATAGCGTTCATCAGCGAGCGGCGCGGTGGGTATCTTCGCTGCGGCAGAGCATGCCCCTCCTATACGATCCATGACATGAAGCCCGACGGGTCGGATATCAGGTTGATGAGTCCGCACGAAAACAACGAGTGGCATCCGAGTGTCACGCACGACGGCATGATCATCTACACCCGTTGGGACTACGTGGATAGGCATGGGTGTACGGCGCATCATCCCTGGATCATGACTCCTGACGGGCGGGATTCGCGTGCGATGCATGGCAACTTTTCGATAAAGAGTGAGCGAGCGGATATGGAGATGGACCTGCGCGCCATTCCCGGATCGCATAGGATTAGCGGGACTGCGACGCCTCACCACGGGCAGGCGTATGGATCTCTGATCCTCTATGACCCGAGAATTCCCGATGATGATGCCATGGCGCCGGTGAAGCGCATCACGCCCGATGTCGGCTTCCCGGAAAGTCAGGGCGGCCAGCGCGTCTATGGAACGCCATGGCCGCTGAGCGAGAACTACTATCTTTGCGTCTATGATGTCGGGAGGAGACAGGGGATTGTACGGCAGGGCTCCGGCCATCGCCCTGGAAACTACGGCATCTACCTTGTCGATGCGTTTGGCAACAAGGTGCTGATCCATCGCGATCCGGAGGTCGCGTGCTTGAGCCCGATGCCGTTGCGGGCGCGGACGATGCCGCCGACGATTCCTGAGAAGAGCGAACGGCTGGCTGAACATCCCGCCAAGACCGGGGCGATGGCTGTGATCAATGTCTACGACAGTTTGAAGCCCTGGCCGGAAGGCTCAGCGATAAAGGCACTACGGATTTATCAGATAGTTCCGATGGCGGTGCCATCGGGCTCGCCGCCACACGAGACCGGCAGACGGATTGCGCAGGCGGGTGATTCAGTCAACCTCGCCCGCCGCATTATCGGCACCGTGCCGGTGGAAGCGGATGGCAGTGCGCATTTTGAGGTGCCGGCCTTGAGAGAGCTCTATTTCCAGGCGCTGGATGAAAACGGTCTGGCTATCCAGTCGATGCGTTCCGCTACCTGGGTGCAGCCCGGCGAGCAGCAGCTTTGTCAGGGCTGCCATGAGCCGAAGCACCGGGCTATAGTTCAGCCCAAGGGAATTCCGGAGGCACTGAAGCGTGCGCCGTCCATACCGACGCCGGATGTCGATGGCACGAGCCCGTTCAGTTATCCCCGGCTGGTCCAGCCGGTACTCGATAAGAAATGCGTGACGTGTCATGAAGAGGGCGTGGACGGCAAGAAGGGGCCGCCGTTGGACCGCACGATCGTCAAATCGAACCTGGGCCGTACGAAGACGAATGTGTACCGATCATACGACAGCCTGATTCACAAATACGCGTTCTGGAGCTATAGCGACTACTACCGCACCATTCCCGGTGAGTTCGGGGCAAGAGCCTCGAAGCTCTATACGATCTTGAAGGGGGAGCATTACGGCGTCGCGCTGACGAGCGAAGAGATGCATAGAATCACCGTTTGGCTCGATTCCATGTCAAACTTCTACGGTGTCTACTCGAAAGAGGGCGGCGAGGCTCAGCTCCGTGGCGAGATCGTCCATCCCACGCTGGAATAGGCGGGGTGTGGGCTCACGAAAGAGAGTTTGATGAGAATGAGAAAGGCATTACTACTGATGACAGCACTGATGACAGCGCTTGGCGGTCTGGCCGAGGAGGCCTGGCAGGCTTCATGGATCGGCGTGTCAGAAACGCCCGACGTCAACCAATGGAGCTGCTATCGCAAGGTGATTCATCTCGACGAGGCGCCCGGTCAGGCAGTGGCGCGGATCGCGGTGGATTCGAAGTACTGGCTCTGGATCAACGGCGAGTTGGTCGTGTTCGAGGGCCAGCTCAAGCGCGGACCGACTCCTGAGGATACCTACTTCGATCGCGTGGACTTGGCAAAGCATCTGCGCAAGGGCGACAACACGATCGCCGTGCTGCTCTGGTATTTCGGCAAGCACGGATTCAGCCACAAGAGCAGCGGCAAGGCCGGGCTGGTGTTTGATGCTACGGTGGACGATGTAAGCGTCCTCAGCGACAAGAGCTGGAAAGCGATGATTCATCCGGCCTATAAAAGCACCGGCGATCCTCGCCCTAACTTTCGTCTGCCTGAATCCAATATCCGCTTCGATGCCCGCAACGATATCGAGGGGTGGCAGAACCCGGACTTTGATGATTCCTCCTGGGCTGCAGTATCTGAGTACGGCGTGCCGCCCTGTGTTCCATGGAATCAACTTGTTGAACGTCCCGTCCCCTTGTGGAAGGACTACGGCCTCAAAGAGTATGAGAATGCCGCGGAACTGCCCACCGTCTCCGACGGACAGGTGATCAAGGCCAAACTCCCGTACAACGCACAGGTGACACCGTACCTGGAGGTAGAAGGTCCTGCCGGGCAGCTCATCGATATCCGCATGGATAACTACAAAGGTGGCGGGCCGCCCAATGTGCGGGCAGAGTATGTGAGCCGCGACGGGGTACAGGCGTACGAGAACCTGGGTTGGATGAACGGTCACGAAATGCACTACACCATCCCATCCGGGGTCAAGATCCACGCGCTCAAGTACCGCGAGACCGGTTACAACACCGAGTTCACCGGTATCTTCGAGTGCGATGACGATTTCCTGAACCGCTACCGCCAGAAAGCCCTACGCACGCTCTACATCACCATGCGGGACACCTACTTCGACTGCCCCGATCGTGAGCGCGCCCAGTGGTGGGGAGACATGGTCAATGAAATGGGGGAGGCGTTCTATGCGATGGACCCCCGAAGCAACGATCTGGCGAAGAAGGGCATCCTTGAGCTCGCGAACTGGCAGCGGGAGGACCATACGGTCTTCTCCCCCGTACCTGCCGGGAACTGGAATAAGGAACTGCCGATGCAGATGCTGAATTCGGTCGGCTACTATGGGTTCTGGACGTACTACCTCTACACGGGTGACATCGAAACGATTCGTGAGGTCTATCCGGCTGTGAGTCGCTACCTCTCCGTCTGGAAACTCGGAGATGACGGCCTCGTGATCCTGCGCAAGGGTGGCTGGACCTGGGGCGACTGGGGACAGAATAAGGACATGACCATCCTCTACAACGGTTGGTACTACCTGGCGCTCAAGGGGCAACTCCATATGGCTAGTGCCGTGGGAGAAGAGAGTGATCTGGCGGGTATCCGTGAGAAGATGAGTAGCATCGAGCAGAACTTCAACAAGACCTTCTGGAATGGCACGGCGTATCGTTCTCCCGGATACAACGGCAAGACTGACGATCGGGCCCATGCCCTGGCCGTCGTCTCTGGTCTGGCTGGACCCGACCAATACGATGCGATCCGACAGGTGCTCAAAGCCGAGCATCACAGCAGCCCCTACATGGAGAAATATGTTGGAGAAGCGCTCTATATGATGCGCTTTGCTGACGATGCCATCTCTCGGACAAGGAAGCGCTTCAAGATCATGACCGACCACCCTTTCTCAACCCTGTGGGAGGACTGGAGAATCGGCGGTAGCGGCGGTGGAACGATCAATCATGCCTGGTGCGGCGGCGCGCTGACACTCCTGTCACAGTACGGTGCCGGCGTGGCCCCGGTAACGCCGGGCTACGGAACCTATCACGTGCTGCCGCAGATGGGACCCCTGAAGCAGATCAGGACCACGGTGCCCTCGGTGAAGGGGAACATCGAAGTAGAGCTTCTGAACGAATCCGACGCCTTTACCATGAAGCTGAACTCGCCGGCAGATACCACGGCGATCATCGGCATGCCCAAGGGGCCGGGCTCCACTGTCACCCGTATTGAGGCGAACGGCACAACCGTGTGGCAGGACGGCAAGCCCAAGGGCCTGCACGACCTGGAGTTTTTGGAGGAGACAGAGCACTACATCACGTTCTCCGTTCAACCGGGGCAGTGGAGCTTCGAAGCCCATTGAATGTGAAGAGCATCGCGTTGTCCGGGCAGAGACATCCCGGAGGAATGTAAGCCATTAGCCGGTGGTTGAGCGAGGAACGAGCGACACCACCGGACATGAAGCAGAGAGGCCATGCATCCCGGAGGGATGCCAGCAGCACCATCAACGGAGCACGCGATGCCATCAACATACCTCAGCCTCCATTACCACATTGTGTTCTCGACCAAACGTCGGGAACCCGCGATCGATGCGGAATGGCGTATTCGTCTCTGGGAGTACCTCGGCGGCACGATAAATGGTTTGGGCGGCCAATCCGAACGTATTGGTGGTACCGCCGACCATGTCCATTTGCTCGTCGGGCTGAAATCCACCCATTGCCTGGCTGATTTCATCCGGGAGGTAAAGAAGGCTACCTCGATGTGGGTACACGCGGAGATGGGGTCCAAGGACTTCGGGTGGCAGGAGGGCTACGGCGCATTCACGGTGAGCCCCAATGCGCGCGACAAAGTGCGCAGCTACATTGCGAACCAGGAGGAGCATCACCGGACGCAGACGTTTCGTGAGGAGTTGGTCGCGTTGCTTGAACGCGCTGGAGTTGACTATGATGCGAGGTGGTTGGATTGATCGAGTACGTTCGGTGTCGAGGGGCAGTGCTGCCATCCCTCCGGGATGGGTGTGTGTGTGTCGCAAATCCGGTGGTATCGCTCGTTCCTCGCTCAACCACCGGCTAATAGCTGACAAGCCTCCGGCTTGCTTCAATGGCCATCCCTCGCCCTAATCTCTTGATAACGTTCAAATGTTGACGCCTAGCGATCTTGTGTCCATGAGTCTGCGTCCTTGGCGGATCTCGAACTTCTTTCCAATATCCAATATCCAACAAGGAACTCCCAACTCCCAAGTGCGCGAGGAGAAGCGAATTG
>JADHWE010000040.1 GCA_016783675.1 Kiritimatiellia bacterium | reverse complement strand
TTCAGCCCCCTATTCGCTTTCCTCGCTCACTTCTTCCTTGGATATTCCTTGTTGGATATTGGATATTCAACTCCCCTTCAGTTTGAGATCAACTCACGACCTGTAGGCGCCAGGCATCAACATTTGAACGTTATCAACGGTTACGGCGACGGTGACCAATCTCGGGAGCGTTGCGGGTGAGAAGCTGTTTGAGCTCAACGCGAACGGCAAAACCTTGGAGGAGCGCACTGTGGCTGTTGCTGCCGCTCCGGGCGGAGCAAGGAAGGAACTCCAATTCGGCGTGCGATTCGCCGAGGACGGTTTGCGCAAGCTGGACATAGACGGAGGGGCACCTGTCCACGTTCTCGTGCTGGACAGGATCGAGGCGCCGTTGGCCGAGCATGCGACGACCGATGCGAAAATGGGGCGGCACAACGATGCCTTCCTGATCGCGGTGAAGGGCGGCGATGTCTTCGAGTCGGCCGGGCACGGCGATGATGCGTTCGGTGCCATTTTTTCGCCAGAGGTGTCGGGTGATTTTTCCGCAACGGTACGTGTGGATGCACAGGAGGCGACATTTCCCTATGCCAAGGCGGGCCTCATGGTGCGAAACAGCGTAATGGATCGGTCGGCGGGGTATGCCGCCATGTGCGTCACGCCCGAGCGGGGTGTGCTCTTTCTTTACGATTCAAATGGGAACGGCATCCTTGATCGACCAACCGGTTTGGGGGGGAAGAAACCGACAACGTATCCGGTATGGCTGCGACTTGAGAAGCGTAGCGGCGTGGTTTCCGGTCTCTACAGTTCGGACGGGAGATCCTGGAAACGGCTCGCCTCTGCTGAGGTGCCCGGCGTTGCCGATGTTCAGCAAGTGGGCATGTTTGCTTCCGCCTACAACCTGACCCGGAGCGGCCGTGTCTCTTTCAGTGGCTTCGGTGTGGCACAACCGGTGGAACCGGTCGAGGCAGACAGGCCGACATCCCTGGTCGGTGCGTTGGCGCCGCCGATTGATGCGGTGGCGGTCAAGGTCATCACGGGAACCAACGTGAAGCCAGAGCAACTCGGGGAAAACCTTGCCCTGCATCCCGATGTAGTGCCCACGGCCAGTTCGGGTTTCGGCAACCGCCTCATGTTTACACCGCAGTCGGCGATTGACGGTGACCCGGGAAGTGAATGGGTATCGCGAGCTGAAGGAACCGGTGCCTGGTTGGAGCTGGACCTGGGGCGCACAGTGCACATCACGCACGTCGGTTATCATTCGCGGGGTAACATGGCCGATTGGGTCACCAGTTTCACGATCACGACCGAGGACGGGTCCGTGCAGGCGTGTCGCATGGTCGAGAAGCACATGAAGAAGATGCAGGTTTTCGATATCGAAGATGTAACGACGCGTTATCTGAGATGGGATGCGCTGGAAAGCGTGACCGGCAACACCGGCATCAGGGAGCTGGCAGTGTTCGGGACGCCCGTGGTTTTCGATTAGAAAAGACGGCAACGATTCTCTCGACCTCGCGTCCGGAATCTCGCCTGTGTCCGCAGCGGACGGTTACACCGTCTTTGCGTTCCTCAAGCTCGGTGACATCGCCGAGATCCGCATCTACAACTACCAGCTAAACTCCGCGGAGATCTACTACGACATCAGGTCCGCGAGGGTGATGGTGCGCTGGAAGAACCCTGTGTCTTGCAGTGCCTTCGTGCTGCCCTGGGCTGAGACGAGGACGGGCTCGACCGTGATGCTGACTGGTGGGTTTAGTCGGCGTATCTTCTCTTGAACCTGGTGCATGACCTCCAGCCCTGCCGGTCTGCCCTCGTACTTGAACTCAAGCAGATTCCAGACACCGTCGTGCCGTACGACAAGCCAGTCGATCTGGAGGCCGGAGCCAGGTGTCCGTGTTTGGCGGAAGTAGGTGCCCATCTGTTTGATGTCTACGAGCTGCAATTCCAGCAGCTTTAGGATGCAGTCGATAGATGCCTCTCCGAGGCGCTCGAAGGCCAAGCCGCAATACTGGTTGAGCGATGGCCCGACGATGCTCCGGAACAGGTTCTCGCCGTGCTGGTTCCGTCCGATCAACTCGCGGTTGTCATGGATATATCGGAAATAGAAGAGCAGAAAGGGGTCGGTCAGCTTGTACAGGCGTGTTCGTGCCCCTGTGGTATTGCCGATTCTGACCGGCTTGTATTCGCAGACGAACTGCGCTTTCACCAGATTCTGGAGTTGTTCTCCAAAGCCCCCGCCCCGCGACACGCCAATGCGCTTGCCCAATTCGCTCAAACTTGCGGGTGACCCTGCCAGGGACGCAACGATGGACTCGTAGACTCTGATGCTTCGGAACTGCTCTTTGAATAGCGTCTCGTATTCCGTCAGGAAGAAGCCGTTGGCACTGAAGCACAAGCGATTCAGATTCTTTTCGATCGAACGGCGTGCATCGACCTGTTCCAGGTACTTGGGCACCCCGCCCAGGGTCATGTAGAGCAGGGCTCTTTCGCGATGACTTCGTCTGCTGATGAAGCAACCTGCTTCTCTCGGCGACAACGGGGAGAGGCACATCTCAAGCGTCTTCCGGTTGTGGAGTGCTTTGGAATGTACCACATGGCGCACCATGAAGCTGGCGATCGAGCCGCAGAGAAAGAGGGCAACTTGTGGATTATGGATCCAGCGGTCCCAGTAGAGCTTCAGCTGCGAGACAATGGCGGTTCTTCCCGCGCCCAGCCATGGCAACTCGTCGAAAACCAGGACCCATCGGCCGGTCGCGACAATTTCTCCCAGGCCCTGGAATACCTCACGCCATGTCTTTGCACCCAGCCGGACCCGTCCAGTTTGATGTGCAAGGTCATCGAGGAACTGGCTGATCTGAACCTGTGTGCTCTCGCCTTCTATGCCCTCGAAGTAGAGTACGCGTGCCTCGCCTTTCACTGCTTCGCGAATGAGAGTCGATTTTCCTACACGCCGTCGACCATAGAGCACGATCATTTGTGCTTTTGCATGGTCAGCAAGGCGTTCCCTGATGAGTGACAACTCCTGTTTTCTACCAACAAACATAATGGCGCACGGTACAGTTGTGCAAACAGAGTGTCAACTGTTTAGTTTGCACAACTGGTGTGCAAAGAGAGCGGCGCTGTTCTTGCTTGCACATCCGAACATCGACGGGGTCTGTACCCACGCGACCGGCTGGCTCCTCTCCTTGGTTGTAAAATATGATGCCGCTTCGCATCGTGATGATGCACGTCTCTTGTTGTGTTCGGGACGGGATTTGAGCGATAATGGCACGCAGAGTTGAGCTGCGCTGGGTTGTTCAGCGAACTTTGGAGTCGTCGGTAAACGTGCAATTCAAGAGGAGGCTGTCATGAAGCGGATGGATTATCTCAAGCGGTTCAGCGCGGCGGTTGTGATGGGCATCGTGGTGGTGTGCCTGATGGCGGTGGGGGAGGCCGAGGCGGTGTTGCTGAACCTGAGCGGGCAGACTGTAGCAGCAAACAGTGAATATGACGAGCCCGATGGTGATCCCATAGAATACCCCAAGGAGGCGGCTTTCGATAACAACCATGGGACACGATGGGCTACAGGGGCGCATCGGCGCATCGGGTCGGTCTTGGAAATAAGAAATAAGGGCTCCTTCATGGCTGGGACAGCTCGGTTAGGCGAGCTTCAAGCTCCTGTACGCGTCGGCGTACGGATTGGCGTTCGGCCATCTCTTTCGACAATCTCTGCTGCTGCTTTCCCACGCTCGAACTGCTCCCGAACTGCAACACCCTAGCTACCTGCCGTTGCGTAAGCCCCGCGTACTTGCAGAGCATCCGCGCGGCGATGCCACGGTTCCACCCCACGCCCCGCCCCTTCTCCGACGATGCGAGCGGTCACGTGATAGATCGCTCCTTCATACTCCACTCTGGGTCGCCGGGCCATGCCCGTTAGACGCTCAACTGCCGCACCAGCAGTCAATCCTTATTTCTTATTTCCAAGACCGACCCCACCGTCCATCCTAACCCATTGGATATCCGGGCTTCATACGCTATGTTAACCGCACTGAATATTCACACAGAAGGATCAAGACACCATGAGCAGATCCCAACTGATTCCTGCGTTGTTAGCGATTGCCTGTGTGGGAGTGGCTGCCGGCGGCGCTGATTGGCCTTCCTATCGCCACGACAACCAGCGCAGTGGCGTCGCGGTGGACGAGCTTGAATTCCCCATGCGGCTGGCGTGGACGCATGCATCTGCACATGCACCAAACCCGGCCTGGCCGGGACCTGCAAAGAAGGATTACTGGCATCACCTTGAGCGAATAGAGCCAACCGCCGTCTACGACCGCGCCTACCACACCATCATTGCAGGAGACAAACTCTTCTACGGATCCTCTTCCGACAGCAGCATCCACTGCCTGGATGCCGGTACCGGGGAAGCGGAATGGAGCTTCACTGCCGGTGGGCCGGTGCGGTTGGCGCCCACCTACCATGATGGGAGAATCTACGCCGGCTCTGACGATGGCAAGGTGTACTGCCTGGATGCATCCAGCGGGAGATTGATCTGGCTCTTTGATGCTGCGGGGAGCGAGAAGTACCTGCCAGGAAACGGGGCGATCATTTCTCGTCTGCCGGTACGCTGTGGCCTTATGGTTGAGCAGGGGAATCTCTATTTCACCGCAGGGGTGTTTCCATCGCAGGGCGTCTATCTGTTTGTCGTGAATGCGCAAACGGGGGAGCAAGTCCTGAAGCAATCTCTGGATCACTCGGCCCAGGGCTATATGCAGGCGACCGACTCGAGACTCATCATTCCATCCGGCCGGACAGGCACATGCATCTATGACAGACGCACTGGCCAGAAACTGAAAGCGATGTCCGGTGGCGGCTGCTTTGCTGCTGTGTTCAATGATGTCGTTGTGAATGGTCCGACAGAACGGGGACAGCTGGAGATCTCCGATTGTTCGTCAGGCAATCGGCTGTTTGCGCTCAGAGGACAGAGCCTGACCATGCAGGGCGACAGGATGTACCTGCTGACGGGTTCCACGCTGCAGGTCTGGGAGAAGGCGCGGTTCATGGAACTGCAGCGAAAGATTTCCGAGATCAACAAGGTAAAGAAGGCTCGGCGAACGTCTGAACAGAAGACGGACCTGGCTGAACTGCATCGCCAGCTCAACACGTGCAAGCAATCGGATACTCCCGCCGCGCCCTCCTATGAGACCGTCCTGGTGGGCAACTACCTGGTTTGCGGCGGTGCCGATACGGTGACGGCCTATAACCGGAACAGTGGCAAGACCGCATGGCAAGCGACGGTAGATGGCAATGTGTATGGCCTGGCGGTGAGCCACGGCAAACTGTTCGTCAGCACCGACACAGGGATCATATCCTGTTTCCAGGAGGACAGTGCCGACCGGGTCGCGAGGTCACATGGACCCACCGTCACGCGACCTGAGACGGGCCAGAATCATGCCCTGGCGAAGTCGGTGTTACAGTTTGCCGAGGGCATGAAAGGCTACTGCGTGGTGCTGAATGCAGGGAGCGGGGAGCTGGCCTATGAGATTGTCAGACAGTCAGAACTGAAGGTCATCGCGGTTGAGAAGGATCCGGCAAAGATTGACCAGGGCCGCCGGCTTTTCAACAAAGCCGGGATCCGCTCAGATCGGATTACGTTTATCCAGACCGGTTCTGGCGAGGTCCCCCTCCAGAAATATGTTGGCAATCTAGTCGTTGATGCGCTGGCGTTGCAGACGGGGCGCCTGCCGTCAGATGCCAACGAGATGTTTCGCCTGCTCAGGCCCGCGGGTGGGCTCGTTGTCCTGCAACTCCCCCATGAGGCCGCGTCAGAAGCTACAGTAAAGCAGTGGCACCCCGCTCTCGGTGACTGGGCCTTCACAGATGAGGGGGATACGGTTTGGGGTGTTGCCAGAAGACCACCGCTGAAGGGGGCCGGCCAGTGGACACACTTCTATGCTGACATGGGCAACAGCGCCTGTAGCGGTGATACCCGGTCGGATGGCGTCCTGGAACTCCAGTGGTTTGGCACACCCGGACCGGCCAAGATGGTGGATCGTCATCACCGGACCGTTGCCCCCCTCTACAAGAACGGCAGAACGTTTGTCTCCGGCGCAAACCACCTATTCGCTCTCGATGCCTACAATGGCACCATCCTGTGGGAGCGGGATGTTCCGGAGTCCATGCGAGCCATCGCGCTCAAAGACTGCGGAAACATGGCCTTGGCGGACAACTATCTCTACGTCGCCGCCGGCAGCGAGTGTCATGCGCTTGATGTCCAGACCGGAGAGAAGGCCATGGTCTTCACGACACCGGCGTCGTCCGGAGCCTGGGGGTACCTGGCCACCGATGACAACGTCCTGCTGGGATCGATTGCGAAGAAGACGGCATCCTGGCGACTACAGGCACGGGAACTGACCACGACCGTAACGCATTGGGATTTCGCGCCCATGGTGTGCAGTGACTCCATGTTTGCCTACGACCGGATCACCGGCAAACAACTGTGGACGTATCAACCGCAGTCCGGCGTGATCATCAATCCAGCCATCGCCGGGGGTGACGGTCACGTCTACTTCCTGGAAAGCTGCAATCCCGACACACAGCAGGATGCGGTGGGTAGAATAAAGCTCGCGGGGCTTCTCGCATCCGGTGCAAACCTGACCGCCCTCGACATGCGCACTGGAGAGGTGGCCTGGCAGACCAGATATGCATTGTCAGGGTTCGATCATATCATCCACCTCAGCTATGCAAGGGATACGCTCCTGCTGACGGGATCAGCGAATCTCGAAGTCGATGGAGACAAACGCATGGTCTACACATTCAAAGGGTTCAATGCCGGAGACGGAGCCTTGCTCTGGGAACGGACCTCTGCTGAGGATGCCAAGACCGGCGGATCGCATGGCGAGCAGGACCAGCACCCCGCGATTGTCGGCAACAAGATTCATATCATGCAGGGCGTCTATGATCTAAGGACGGGCGAGCCGGAACGACAACTCAAGATGAGATGGCGGGCGGGCGGTCACGGCTGCGGCACCATCTCAACGTCAGCGACGACCATGTATTACCGGGGCGGCAATCCATTCCGGATGAATCTCGCGACCGGGAAGGCAGAGCGGATGCTGAGGGCAACACGCCCCGGATGCTGGATTAACATCATTCCGGCAGGCGGGCTTATCCTTATTCCCGAGGGAAGTTCCGGTTGCACCTGCCAGTTCTCCCTGCAGGCCTCAATGGCCTTAATCCCCGCACGAGATTGATACGCCCCAGGGGGGGCAAGCCGCTAGAGATAGGGTTATGACAAGGGAGACTGACCATGGACCGATGGAGTGTTGAGCGGGCGCAGAAATGGTACGCGGAGCAGCCGTGGTTGGTGGGCTGCAACTTCTTGCCGGGTACGGCGATTAACCAGGTGGAGATGTTTCAGCCGGAGACCTTCGATCCAGAGACGATCCGGTGCGAGCTGGGCTGGGCACGCGACCTCGGCTTCAACACGCTGCGCGTGTACCTGCACGATATGCTCTGGAAAGACGAGGTCCGCGAAGGCTTCCTGGCTAGCTTCGATGCGTTCCTGGGCATCTGCGAATCGCTGGGCATGCGCTGCATCATCGTCTTCTTCGATGATTGCCATTGGGATCATACCATCGCGCTGGGCGCGCAACACCCACGCATCACCGGCGTGCACAATAGCGGCTGGCTGAAATGTCCGGGGCGGCCACTCAACCAGACTTACCAGGATGGCACGGCTTCCGAAGAGGATCATGCCCGACTACAAGGTTATGTGAAGGACATCATGGATCGCTACCGCAGCGATTCGCGTATTCTCATGTGGGACATCTACAACGAACCGGGACATCCTGCGTCGAAACGTCTTCTTGAGGATGCATGGAACTGGGCAAAGGAGGCGGCCCCCTCACAGCCGCTTACCGGATGCCACCACGGCGCCGGACCGGACTATGCAGCGTTTCAGTCAGCTCAGTCGGATGTTCTTTCCTTCCACTGCTACCATCGTGAACATAAGCAGGCGAAGATCGATGAATTGGGGAAACTGCATCCCGACCGCCCAATCATCTGCACCGAATACATGGGGCGACCGGACAGTACGTTCCAGAGCTGCCTGCCGATCCTGAAAGAAAACAACGTCGGCGCCATCAACTGGGGGCTGGTGAACGGTAAGTCGGGAACCGTCTGGCGCTGGCCGTCGCAGCAACCCATCAACGAGATTGTATCTCGCGAGAATTGGAGTCTGACAGATATCGAAGCCAGCCACGGATTCGATCAGCCGGCCCCCGGCGAGAACTATCCCGAGCCCAAACTCTGGTTTCATGATATCTTCCGGGTGGACGGCACACCGTTTGATGCGGAGGAAGTGGCGTTTATTAAGGGCATCGTCAGTAGCGGGTGATGAGCGGGGGCGCATGGGGTCGGTCTTATTTCCAAGACCGACCCCACCGTCTCAGGAGAATCCGACTTGCCCAGTAATGGGCAAGTTGATATTGTTTAAACATGACTACGGTACAAGAGATCGAAGAATCTGTCGCTCATCTTGCAGAGCCTGACTTAGGTAGGTTCCGCTCGTGGTTTGAGGAGTTCGACGCCAAAGCTTGGGACAAGCAGTTTGAGCATGATGTAAAGAGCGGCAAGCTTGACTCTCTCGCAGACGAGGCCCTTCGAGATTCGACGGCCGGTCGGTGCCCAGCACTGTGAGCCACCGCGCCAATCCCCGATTCTGGAAATCATACACGCGGCTTCCGCGGCACATCCAAGAGCTTGCGGACAGCAACTTCGCCCTCCTTCGAGACAATCCGCGACATCCATCGTTGCACCTCAAGAAGGTCGGGCGATTCTGGTCTGTCCGCGTGGGAGACCACTACCGTGCCATGGGAGTTCAATCACCCGATGGAATCATCTGGTTCTGGATTGGCACTCATGCCGAATACGACAGGCTAACCCAAGCCTGAGAGTTTCTGAAAGGAGAGCGGAAGGAGAGCGGTGCCATCTAGCGGAAGCAACTATGGCAGAAGGTATAACGCAGCAATTATTTCCCAGTCAATCTGCGGCGCCCTTGGCCGCGCGATGTAGACCTGCCATTGTCGCGGCGCGTGTTGGCCGTGAACGCATCGTCGCCGACCACGTCTTTTGTCGATTTGAACCCCGGATCATCCTCCCTTGCATCCGCGTCGTCGAATAGAAATGCAGCATAAGCACGCCGTCGCTTCGGCTGCTTCATGGACAAGTCACCCCATACCGGGTGTCGCGCGACCGCCACCAACCCGTCATCCTTCCCGTCGACATAGGCCCCGGCGCTACAGAATCTGTACTCCCACGGCCGCTCCTCCACCAGTCCGGCTCGTAGCCCGTTGCGCTCTATGTAACGCCCCAGTCGCTCCAGATACCCCTCTTTCTGCTGCGTACGGATTACGGTCCGCGGGACCAGAGGGCAAACCCAATCCTTAAGCCGGACGAGCCCTAGCCGACCAGGCCGGCGGATCACAGGTCATTCAATTGCCATAGCTGCTGCTTGCTTGTACTGACCGCTCTACAGCCGCTCTTCAGGGCCGCCTGAAGCACTTGCATGTCCTTAATCAGCCCGCCCGCGATGAGCGGGACGCGCAGCGCTTCCAGCGAGCCCCCGGCAACGGTGGCGGCGATGGCAGGCAGAACTTCAACAGCGTCCGGTTTTGCCTGGTTCATCATCGAGACGCCGCGCTCCACCGAGCGCCCATCATGCAAAAAGAGTCGAATGATCGACAGCATCTCGTGCTTGCGAACAGCGGGCACGAGCCGATGGCGAACGGTGATGATTCCGGCGCAGCGCGGAAATCCGGCCAGCCAGTGGACCCCTGCTTCATTGGACTCCAATCCGTCGAGCAGCTCAAGGTGGACAAAGATGGCGAGGTGCCGCAGAGGTTCAGCGTCGAACTGAGCTAGAATCTGCGGCAAGTCACTGACCTCTCCGCCCTGAAGAAAGACCGCGTTGGCAGAGGAAAGATCGAGACTATTCTCCGACAGATCCCAGACCACCGGAATGACAGGCTTGCTCAAGCAAGAGTGGATCGACACGCGCATAGGATATCCTGTTTGGGTGTATAACTACGGCTCAGGAATACAGCTTTCATGGCCAGAAACAAAGAAGTTTCTGATTGACCTCAGCCAGCAACCCACGTATCATACTCAGCACTGTCACAGTATTCACAGTGTCAGCACAATTGAATAGCTGCCGGGCAGAGAGTTAGAGAAGGCCCTGCAAAACAGTCTTTTGACCGGACGAGGTCCATACTCGTGTGGAAGACTGTTTTGCAGGGCCTTTTTTCGGTTAGGTCACAAAAAGAATGGAGGACGGACAATGAAGAGAGCACTTGCAGTCATGCTGATGGTTGCGGCAATGGCGTCGGTCGCGCAGGCATCTTTGATAACCAATGGGGGTAATGACGACGCCTTGGTCGACAGTGAGATCCCGGGCTGGACTGAAGTCGTTGGGTCAACCTGGACGCAGCGCTCTGCCTCACCTTCGCCTCAGGCCGGGGGCTATTACTTTAACCCCGGTGCCGGCGCCAGCCACGAACTGGCCCAGACTGTGGATGTCTCCGCTTATTCGGCCCCGATCGACGCCGGCTTGCAGCGTTTTGATTTCTCTGGATACGTAAGTGGCTGGAAGGACCCTGGGGACACCTCACGAATTGTACTTGAATTTGAAGACGCATCAGCTGTCGTCCTAGGCTCCTGGGATTCCGGTGCTATCTACAATCCATATGACGAGGACCCAACGTGGCAACAACTAACTCACTCCCAATTTGCGCCCGCAGGTACGCGCCAAATCCAGATTCGGTTGATTGCCGTACGCAATGCGGGGACCAATAACGATGGGTATTTCGACTCGCTCGAACTGGACGCCATTCAGACACCGATCGCCGCACGAGTGGATGTCGAGGGGCGGACCAGCAATCCTCCCTCCTCCGTTACGATTCTTAACCAGACAACGGGGGCTAACCTGTGGGTTAGCGGTGACAATCGGGGCGACTTCGCTTTGGGGTATCCGGGCAGCACAACTCCAATTTTACAGAGTAATGGTGTTGTCATCGCCAACTGCAACGAGTTGGTGACATCCGGCAGCCGTGGCAGCGTGGCGGTAACGGGTGAGTTGACGGGAAACGTGCCGGGGAACAGCAAGAACGGCGGAATGTGGATCGCGTCGTTTACCTCCGATGGCGGTGGCGAGGCCAACTATGACTTCAGTTTCGGGTGGTTCCCTTACGCGTTGGGCTGGATCGGCGGGCATATCAACGCAGCGGGCACCGGGTTCGAGGGGAGCGGCAACCTGCCGGCGGGGTCGACTGTGTCCGTGGCTAGCAGCACGGATTTCAGCGGCGAATTCCTGCTGACGCTGGACGGCATCGACCCCCGAACCGATGGTATGCTGTTCGTCGTTGACGGGAGAAACGACAACAATATTGCCGTAGCGGGCGTTCCCGACGATGACACGATTGAAGGCGGTGACAGCTGGCACATTGCGGCCTTCGATGAAAGCGACAATTTCGATACGTACGAACAGGGACACGTCAGCTTCCTCTATGTGCCGTACAGCACCGAAGGGCTGTGCGGGGGCTGGATCGGCACCAACGGGACTAAGAAGGCGTCCCGCGGTCAGTTCAGCGTGAACCATACGGCAGCGGGGAAGTACGAGCTCGTGATCCCAGATGACGCGGGCGGCCGCTACGATGACAGTGACGGCATCCTGCTTCTCACGGTTGCCAGGTTGCTTGAGATCGGTGAGCCAGGCGTGGACGGGAATCCGGGTGGGCTGGCTGGTGTGGAAGACAACGCGATTGCCTGGGCATACGATGCTACCGCGGACGACGGTGACGGTGCTTTCGTCCTGCAGAGTCATGACCTGGCCAGCTGGACCTTTGCGCAGGATACGGAATTTGTCTTTGCCTTCGTCCTGTACGATGGAATTCTCGATGTGCCGGGACCTCCGCAGGGAACCATGATTGCCATTTACTGACATCATCATGGCAGAACAGCCCCGTTCGGAGGAATGATGTCTCCCGGGGCGAACAGAACGACCTCTATCTCACTACGGGCTCCATTCAGTGGCGATGTCAACGCCAGGGCCATACCCGAAAGTATATATGGTGCATCATTCGTTTCATGCTCGTGCGGGGTGCGTGTGTCGCATGGTGCTGGCCGGCGTTGCGGCTGCCTGCCTGACGTCGGTGTCGCGGGCAACGGTTTTGACTTTCGACACGGGGCAGGCGAACAAGAGCATGGCTATTGCGCACCGGGGAGGCGCCGTCTATGCGCCCGAAAACACCCTGGCCGCTATTGCTGCCGTTTCAAACAGGGCCGACATGGTCGAAATTGACGTGCGCGTCTCGTCGGACGGGCACTTGGTGGTTATGCACGACACAACGGTTGACCGCACCACGGATGGAACCGGCAATGTTGATGCGCTGACGCTGGCTGAGCTGAAAGCGCTGGATGCGGGGTCGTGGTTCTCCAGCCATTTTGAAGGCGAGGAGATCCCTACTTTCGATGAAGCCGTCCTGGGCATCCTGCCGCATGCGATTCCGATGATTGAACGAAAAGCCGGCACGGCGACCTCGTATGTGACGGCTCTTCAGGCGCTCGGTGTTGCCTCTGAAGTTATGGTGATCAGCTTCGATTGGAGTTTCCTCGCAGACGTACATGCGCTCGACCCCTCCATACCGCTGGGGGCTCTTGGCAGTGGAACTCTGGATGCCGGCACGGTAACGACCATACTGGCGACAGGCGCAGATACCGTATCGTGGAAGAAGGACGATGCTTCAGCTGCCGATATCGACCTGGTGCGGTCCATGGGGGCGGAGATCTTTGTCTGGACGGCCAACGGCTCCAACGTCCAGACGTATGTAGACATGGCGGTCGACGGGGTTGTTTCCGATGACCCCGGGCTCGTTCAGTACCTGACCGATGATCAGCCGTCGTCCAATGAAGCGTTTGCCGAGGGGTTGGTTTCATACTGGAAATTCGATGACGGTTTGAGCGACAGCGCGACCACCAAGGCCGCCGATGTCGAGGAGCGCAACCCGGGAACGCTTCAGGGGTTCGATGCGCCGCCCACCTGGACAAGCGGCACACAAGCCAGATTCGACGGGGCGCTATACCTGGACGGAGCCGACGACTTTGTGGAGATTCCGCAAAGCACCAGTCTCGATATCGCAACCAGCGCAATGACCATCTCCTGCTGGATGAACATGGACGCAAAGCCGTCCGGCATTCCTGAAGCGTACGGAGGCGTCTATGACTCCCAGGAGGATGCCTATGTCCTGTACCAGGATAAGGCCAACAGTGAACTGCGCTTCAAGGTGACGACAACCAACGCCAATGCTGCCCGGCCCGGTATCCACGAATCAAACCTGTCGGCGGGCCAATGGCATCATGTTGTCGGCATTTACAGTGGAAGTATCGGCCCGGTATCCGGGCAGGCTTCTATCTACCTGGACGGCAAGCTCATGGATGTCCACACCGGCAACGGGGGCGGCGGCGTGGGGCTTACGCAGTGGGTCAAGGCCGGCCAGCATGCCGCCTTTGGCCAGAATGGCACGGCGAGCAAGAACCGCTTCCAGGGCCACGTGGATGACGTGGCCATCTGGCGACGTGCGCTTTCCCATGGGGAGCTGCTTCAGCTGCTCGAGTCAGGACCCCCACAGACACCGCAGGGCACCACCTTCGTGATCAGGTAGTCGCAGGTATTTCAGAAACGTCCCAGATAGCGCGCCGTCTTGACGCTGCGTAGTGTAGTGAAGCATGAGGAGTAGGATGGCAGTTGTGAGCAGCTGGAAGGGTGAATGTTTGAGCGTGATTGCCGTTGTCGCCGTTGTGTGCCTGGCGTCAGTCGCACCGGCATCTTTGATTACCAACGGGGGCAATGACCTTGCTCTAGTTGGCGGTGAAATACCGGGATGGGATGAAATTGTTGGGACGACCTGGACGCAGCGCTTAGCCAATCCCGCACCACAGAGCGGGTCGCATTACTTTTTCGCCGGGGCCGGAGCCAACCATGAGTTGGCCCAGACCGTGGACGTCTCAGCTTATGCGTCTGATATCGATAGCGGTGTTCAGTTCTTTGATTTTTCCGGATACGTAAGCGGCTGGAGCGCTCCCGGCGACACCTCGCAAATTATCCTTGAATTTGAGGACGCATCAGGAGTTGTCCTGGATTCCTGGGATTCAGGCGCTATATACAACGCCTATGACGAGATCCCAACGTGGCTGCAACTGACGCATTCCCAATTTGCGCCCACCGGTACGCGCCAGGTCCAGGTCCGGTTGATTGCCGCACGAAATGCCGGGTCCAATAACGATGGATATTTTGACTCTATCCAGCTGTACACTTATGTCAGTCATAGCATCCCAATCTTGACTGTGGCTCACCGGGGCGGAGCCGTCTATGCGCCTGAAAACACGCTGGCCGCTTTTGAGCTGGTTTCCAACAAATGTGATATGGTCGAATTTGACGTTCGCGTCTCGTCGGATGGACATCTGGTTCTTATGCACGACGCCACGGTGGACCGCACCACGGATGGAACCGGCAATGTAAGTGCCCTGACGCTGGCCCAATTGAAGGCGCTGGATGCAGGTTCGTGGTTCTCCAGCATTTTTGCCGGAGAGGAGATTTCCACCTTCGAGGAAGCGATCCAGACCATTCTGCCGTATGCGACCCCGGTGATTGAACGAAAAGCCGGCACGGCGGCATCCTATGTCGCAGCCATTCAGGCGCTTGGTGTTACCTCTGATGTTATGGTGATCAGCTTTGACTGGACCTTCCTTGCGGATGTGCATGCACTTGACCCCTCCATCCGGCTGGGAGCTCTTGGCAGCGATAGCCGGAACGGAGACCTGGATGCTGCTCTGGTAACGGACATCCTTGCGACAGGGGCAGATATCGTATGGTGGCGTAATGACGGTGTCTCAACTTCCGAGATAGATCTGGTGCGTTCTCTGGGCGCAGAAATCTTTACCGGCGCCAATGGCGCCGATGTCCAGACCTATGTAGACCTGGGTGTGGACGGGATTAGTTCCGATGACCCTGGTCTTGTCCGGTATCTCCTAGATCATCAGCCGTCGTCTAATGAAGCGTTTGCCGAGGAATTGGTTTCGTACTGGAAGTTTGATGACGGCTTGACCGACATCAACACCACCCATGCGGCCGATGTTGAGGAGCGCAACCCGGGAACGCTTGAGGGGTTTGATTCACCGCCCACCTGGACCACCGGAGTCCAGGCCAGGGTCGACGGGGCGCTGTATCTGGATGGGGTCGACGACTATGTGGACATTCCGCAAAGCGCAAGCCTCGATATCGCTACCAATGCGCTCACCTTCTCCTGCTGGGTGAAGATGGAAGCAAAGCCGTCGGGCATTCCGGAACCTTTCGGAGGCGTCTACGCCTCCCTCGAGGACTCCTATGAGCTGTACCAGGATAAGGGTAATAGCGAGCTGCGTTTCAAGGTGACCGCAACCAATGGCCATGCCGCCCGGCCTGGTGTTCCCGAGGCGGATCTTCTGACGGGGCAGTGGCATCATGTTGTCGGCATTTACAATGGAGATATCGGCCCCGTATCCGGACAGGCGTCCATTTACCTGGACGGTAAGCTCAAGGATATCCACACCGGGAATGGGGGCGGGGGCATGGGGTTGACCCAGTGGGTCAAGGCTGGCCAGCACGCAACGTTTGGCCAAAATGGCATGGGTAACAGTCACCGGTTTTCGGGCCACGTGGATGACGTGGCCATCTGGCGCCGCGCGCTGTCCCATGGGGAGCTGCTTCAGTTGCTCCAGTCAGGTCCCCCACAGACGCCGCAGGGTACCACCTTCGTGATCAGGTAGTCGCATGGAGAACGCAAAAGCGAGAGATCAGAAAGTCCCGGCCGCCTGGGTCAGACCCTCGGTCTCGGACACATCCTGTCTCATGACTCCCACCTTGACTCACCCGCAGCTGTTTGCCATCTTCAAGTCACAAGCAATGTCCTTTGGAACCGGCGCCTACAAGCTTGTCATAGCAGGCTGAATAGCCAGCGTTTACCTGGTGGGTACCCATGACGCCGGATGACCTTCGGATACGGAAAGACGCAGAGGAAATGGACGTCTGAATATGTTCTGGTATGCCTACGGAATCGGCGGTGTCATTTTCACAGTAGGGATGGTCTACGCCTTTCGGCAGGGCTATTTCGGCTTGAAGGGCCAGGGCCTCCGTCACCTGTCAGTTAGTCTGTTCGTCGTCCTCTTCTTCATGGCGCTGCAGGGCTATCTGCAATTTGCTCCCATGAAGACCGCACCGGCGGTCGCGTATACCGGGGGCGCGGAACATGTGCTGGAGCTGGAAGGCAAGGCCCGGGGCACACCCTTGGACTACGCGATCATGATCGGCTACTTCGTGGGGATCGTCCTCGTCGGAACATGGTTTGGCCGACGACAGAAGACGACCAAGGATTTCTTCTTCGGCGGCCAGCGATTCAGCTGGTGGCTGATTGCCTTCAGTCTCATCGCGACGACGGTCGGTTCGTACAGTTTCGTAAAGTATGCCAACAAGGGGTTCGGCTACGGCGTCTCCAGCAGCATGACCTACCTCAATGACTGGATGTGGTATCCACTACTGATCTTTGGGTGGCTGCCCATTCTCTACTTCTCCCGGGTATCCTCCGTGCCCGAGTACTTCGGACGTCGGTTCAATGGCCGGGTGCGTCTCTGGGCAACGATCTGCATACTGATCTACCTGGTCGGCTACGTGGGCGTAAACCTGTTTACGATGGGCAAGGTGCTCCATCATCTCGTGGGCTGGCCAGTGTTTCTCTCCGCCCTCCTGGTGGCTGTTATCTCTGCCTCGTACGTCACCGTCGGCGGTCAGACCTCGGTCATCATGACGGACCTGTTCCAAGGCGTCATGCTGCTCTTGACGGGCGGACTGATTCTGTTCCTGGGGATCCAGCACATGGGCGGAGCGGACGCCTTCTGGGAGCACCTGCCACGCGGCCATCGCCTGGCCTTCCCCAACTTCAACCAGGACCCGGATTTTCCGGCCGTGGGCGTCTTCTGGCAGGATGGCATTGCAAACTCCGCCATGTTCTACTTTCTGAACCAGGGCATCATCATGCGGTTCCTCGCCACGAAGTCCCTGGCCGACGCCCGCAAGGCCAGCGTGGCCATGATGGTCGTACTGATGACGCTGGGGGCCTGCGTCGTGGGTGGCGGCGGATGGGTGGCGAAGGCGCTCTCGCACGGTGGATCATTGCAGGGGAACATCGATGCCTCCGACGCCTTCTACATCGCTTCAGACTTTCTCAGCCGTCCGGGCATGTTCGGGCTCATACTGGCCGCACTGACCGCGGCCCTGATGTCCACGGTCGATACGCTCATCACGGCGGTCTCCGCCCTGGCGGTAAACGATGTCTACAAGCCTTATGTGAACCCGGAAGCCACCGATCGCGAACTGATGCGTGTAGCCAGGATTACCGCGTTGAGCGTGACCATCATAGGGGTGGTGCTCGTGCCCCTGTTTTCCGCATTCAAATCCATCTACGACGCTCACGCGGCCTTCACCGCGGCCGTCACGCCGCCGTTGGCCGTGACGCTGTTGCTGAGCGTCTTCTGGCGGCGGTTCACGGCCAAGGCTGCCATCTGGACGATTATCGGCGGGCTCATCGCCATGTTCGTCTCAATCCTGTTTCCGAAGATCATCACCCCCTTCGCCCACGGGGTTCCCATGAAAGCGGACGTGGGTGAAGGTCTGCTGTCGGGCATGCGACAGTACAAATACATGCGGGCCTGCTTTGGGGTCAGCGTATGCGCCGTGATCGGTGTCGTGGTGAGCCTATTCACCAGGCCGGAATCTGCCGAACGCCAGAACGGCCTTGTCTGGGGCACAATCGCATACGCGATCCGGCGATACAAGGGCCGACCGGGAAGCGAACACGCGGTGGTCAAAGCACGGGCACAAGCCGCCAGGATGGACGTGGAACCGGAGGCACGGGGAGCAGCGCTGGTGCCGGTAATCGACATCTCACAGCACATGGCCGAAACGATTGGCGCGGAGATTGGCGACCTCCTCTATATCTCCGACACGCGTTGGTGGCTGGGAGGGCTCAACTCGACACATGCCCTGATCAGGGCTGTGCGTTCGGAAGACGAGGGTTCAGTCGTTTACATGGGCCCGACCACGTTTCCCCTGGTAGTCACGGCTCGCCAGAAGGGCCGGCCGGTCCGGGTGGAACGACACTATTGATCGGCATCCATCGCTACATGAGCCACTCATCGACGATCTCATCAATGGCCGCAGGAAGCAGGCCGGTCGCGACGCCCAGATCAATAGAGGTGAAACGCTCCCGGATCGAGGCGGCGTTGCGCACGGCGTGACCGAAGGCTTCCCGCGTGCATCCGATATCGTCCAGCCGATGCGCACCACCGGCTAACGCGAGGCAGTGTTTGATTACCGACGGAGACCTCAAACGGGACTTCAAGTTCGACCTCAGCGTATCCCATGCCCCCGGTTTCCGTAGCGCATCAATAGCCGCGTCCATGCGTGTGACGGCGAGATCATGCTGCTTCCGTACGCTATCGATGATCGAGCCCCAATAGGAGGCATCGAAGTGCAGAGCGTTCTTGAACTCAGGGGGTTCCATATTGAGAATCCTGTCGTACAGGGCCGCTGCGAAGATCGTCGCAACCCCGACCTGGCGCCCGTGTAGATCATGCGTTCGCGCCTCGACATGCGCTTTCATGTCCAGCGTGTGGCTGATCAGATGCTCACCGCCGGAGGCCGGGAGCGAAGAGCCCTGTAGCGTCATGGCGCATCCTGAAAGCACGAGTGCATCCATAAGCCCGCGAAGCGCGACCGGATCACCTGTTCTCACCCCCTCGGGACAGTCCATGTAGGCCGGTTCCGTGTGACTGATGATGCCGACGATTTCTTCGGAAAAGGGCTCGCCGAAAATCTGGTGATTCATGACCCAGTCAGAGGTACTGACCGGTTTGGCCAGAACGTCGCCCAGTCCCGCCGTGGTAAGCCTGATCGGGGCCGCTGCAATCACGCTCGGGTCAGCACCGATAACAAGCGGCGCCTTGGCCCGGAAGAGGCTTTTGACACTGTTGATTGTCGGCGCAACGTTTGAGGCTGCATAGCCGTTCATGGAGGCCGCCGTCGCAAATACAGCGTAAGGCTTGCCCGCCTCGGCGGCCAGCCACTTGACAAGGTCATTGATCACACCGCTACCAACGGCCAGATAAGCATCGGCCGCGGGCAGAGAGGCTTGCAGCCTGCGCATCGTCAGATCGTCGCATACGGGGAACGATCCGTCATCACCATCGGGAACCAGGCATTCCGAGACAGCCCAACCAGAGTGCTTCATCGCACCGATGCACGTCTCCCCGGCAACGGTCCGCGTTCGCTCGTCGAAGAACACCAGGACAGACGACATCCGGGTCAGCTCCCGGAAACTCTCGGCAAGACGCATCGAGGCGTCAGGCCCGTACAGGAACTCGTGGGGTAATGCAGGGAGCCTGTCTACGGCCGGCCCTTTCAGGTAAGGTTTCAGGAATTCGGATAGACTCATGAGTGGGTGTGTTGTGTTTGCCGCGGAGCTTCACCAGGAACCCCCTTAAACCGTAGGGTGCACGATGCGCGATCGGATTGTCTGCCTTACTATCCTCCGAAAGAGACGCCATGTCAACGGGCAACCGCGGGAGGAGGGGTCAGGCCTTGATTAGTGTTTACAGGGAGAGGTGATGACGTTAGTGTCACGCTGTTATGGCCAGACCACTACGACTGGAGTTTGAAGGCGCTATCTACCATGTAGTGGCTCGCGGGAATGAGCGGGGGGCAATCTTCCGGCAGAATACGGACCGTTTGCGCTTCCTCGAAAAACTGGGCGAGAGCGCGGAGACATTCCAGGTGCGCGTTTATGCGTACGCCCTCATGTTGAACCACTGGCATGGACTAATCGAGACACCCCGCGGCAATCTTTCGGCGTTTATGCAGCAGTTCAACACGTCCTATACGGTCTACTACAATACGAAACACCACCGCGTCGGTCACCTCTACAGTGGTCGGTACAAAGCCCCCCTGGTGGAGGGGGACGATTACCTGCTGCGGCTCTCTCGCTATATCCACCTCAACCCGGTGCGGACCGCCGCACTGGCCGACACCCCTGTCGATGAGAGGGTGGAACGCTTGCGCGCATACCGGTGGAGCAGTTACAGAGCCTATGCAGGGCTTGAGGCCGGGCAGGAGTGGATGGACTACGAGCCGTTGCGGGCGCTTGTGGCGGTCAATGCACCGCGCCCAACTGCGGCGTATGCGCGGTTTGTGGAGGCGGGCCTTGATGGCGACGACCAGGTTCTTGAGAAAGGCATGGGGTGGTCCAGTAAGGCGATCGGCGAGCGTGAGTTCTGTCGGCAGGTCGAGTTGGAACTCAAAGCACAGGTGGGAGCACTAGGATCGCCGCAGGATGCGGCGATGAGACGGATGGAGGCGGGGATGCCTCCCGAGGTCGTCGAGCAGGCGGTGTGCACCGTCTGTCGGGTCAGTATGGCTGAAATGCGCGGGCGTCGTAGAAAGAGCGATGCGCGCGCCATGTTGATGAAGCTGTTGGTTCACTACAGCGGCATGACGCAGCGCGCCGTGTCGCATCGTCTCGGACTCACCGATGGCTCCGGTGTGTCTCGAGCCATTGCAGAACTTAACCAAGTCATGGCCCAAGACAAGCGACTTGCACGGCTCTATCGCAAAGCAGAACGCCGCATCGCTAAACACTAATCAAGGCCTGACCCCTTGCCCTCAAGACAAGCGACTTGCACGGCTCTATCGCAAAGCAGAACGCCGCATCGCTAAACACTAATCAAGGCCTGACCCCTTGCCCTCCTGACGGATATGGGCCGCAGCGACCTGGCCTATCGTCTGATCCAGAAGGAAACCTATCCCTCCTGGGGGTATTCGATCGAACAGGGCGCCACGACCATCTGGGAGCGCTGGAACAGCTACACCAAAGACAAGGGGTTTGGTGACGTGAAGATGAACTCGTTCAATCACTACGCGCTCGGTGCCTGTGGCGAATGGATGTTCCGCAGCATGCTCGGAATCGATAGCGACGGGGCCGGCTTCAGGAAGATCATCATGAAGCCGGAGCTCGGAGAGGGAATCAGGTGGGCAAAAGGCCATTACGATTCGATTCAAGGGCGCATTAGCAGCGATTGGAATATAGAGGGTGATGCGTTCACCTGGAAGATCACTGTGCCGCCCAATACCACGGCAACGGTGTATGTGCCTGCCGGCGCTGCGGCGAAAGTGACGGAATCCAGGCGGCCCGCAACTCAGGCCGACGGTGTCAGATTCCTGCACATGGAAGGCGGCCGGGCCGTGTTTGAGATCGGTTCCGGGGCGTATGCGTTTGCATCAACGATAGTGGATTGACTGGAGCAGGCGATGGCCAGATCGTGCTATAACGTGTCGTGATCATCAAGGACGGGGGGCATAGTGGATGCTATGCTTCCGGTTCTATTGACACTATGAACAGGGGGGGCGCATGACCGACGAGAAGCAGAAGAAGCATGATGAGTTCGAGCGTGAACCGGTGCCGGAGTCGAAGACGCGGGGGCTGAAAGCCTTCGTGGGGATGTATGCCGGCGAGCATTGCGCCGGTACGGAGCTGATGATCGGTCCGCTGTTCGTGGCGGCGGGCGTGAGCGCCTTTGATGTACTGGGTGGCCTGTTTCTGGGCAACCTGCTGGCGGTGTTGAGCTGGATGTTCCTCTGCGCGCCGATCGCGGTGCGTACGCGACTGACGCTCTATTACCAGCTCGAAAAGATCTGCGGGCGCCACCTGGTCACGCTCTACAACCTGGCGAACGGCGTCATGTTCTGTTTCCTGGCCGGGTCCATGATCACCGTGTCGGCGACGGCACTGGGTGTCTGGTTCAACTTCCCCATGCCGGGGCTCAACGACCTCTATCCCAACTCGGTCGGCTGGGTGCTGGCTGTCCTCGGGATCGGGGCGATCATCTCCGTGGTCGCGGCCTGGGGCTACGATACGGTCTCGAAGGTGGCCAACATCGCCGCGCCGTGGATGGTGCTGGTGTTCCTTGGTTTCGGCATCATCGGTCTGCGCCAGTTCATCGAAGTGACGGGCGCGGAGGTCAACTCCCTTTCCAGCCTGTGGAACCTCTGCAATGAACACATCTGGAAGGGCGGGGCGCCGCTACCGGGGCAGGTAAAGTTCACCTTCTGGCACGTCACCTTCTTTGCCTGGTTCTGCAACATGGCGATGCACGTCGGCATGAGCGATCTCTCGGTGCTGCGCTTCGCGAAGAAACCGTGGTACGGGGTCGCGTCTGCATCGGGTATGTATGTTGGCCACTTCATGGCCTGGCTGGCGGCCTCGATTCTGTATGCGCTGCAACTGCATCTGGATCCCTCCAACACCAACGTCCTTCCCGGCCCGCTGGCCTACCGCGCGGCGGGCGTCGCCGGCCTGATCTGCGTGATCGTCGCCGGCTGGACCACGGCCAACCCGACGATCTATCGCGCCGGTCTCGCCTTCCAGGCGATCATGCCGAAGAAGTCGCGTTTTGCCGTGACGATCGGCACCGGCCTGCTGGCCACGCTGGCCGGCATGTTTCCGGCCATCGCCATGCGCCTGCTCGGTTTTGTGGCGCTCTATGGGCTGGTCCTGATGCCGATGGGCGCGGTGGTCTTTACCGACTTCTGGATTCTGCCGAAGCTGGGACTCAAGCAGTACTACGCCGAACACCGCAGTCTGAAGATCAACTGGGCGGCGGGCATCGCATGGATCGCGACCTTGCTCATCTGTGTAGCCCTGGTTAAATCCGGCAAGCCGCAGTTCCAAATATTCTTTGTGTCGTTGCCGGGCTGGTTCATCGCCTCGGCACTCTACATTGTCATTAGCAAGCTGACGCAGAAAGGAGCGGAAGCATGAAACGGATCATCGAAATCATATCCTGGCTCTCCCTGTTCTTGATCGTTCTGGCCCCGTCGTTGTTCTACGCCGACAAGATTACACTCGACGCGAACAAGCTGCTCATGCTGATCGCGACCGTCACCTGGTTCGCCAGCTCGCTCTGCTGGATGGGACGCGCTGCCGGTGACGGTGAATAGACAGGAGCAGTATTATGTCAGTGAAAGTCGCCTTCATCGGAGTCGGGGGGATTGCGGGGCAGCACCTGAGTAGTCTGAGGACTATAGGGGGGACGGAGATCGTCGGGCTGTGTGGTGTCGATAAGAAACGGCTGGCCAAGCGTCAGGCCGAGTTCGGTGGGGAGACGTTTACGGATCCCGCGGCCATGCTGAAGGCCACACGACCGGATACGGCCTTCATCTGTCTGCCGCCCTTTGCGCATGGAGCGGCCGAGCTGGCTTGCCTGCGATACCGTGTACCTTTCATGGTCGAGAAGCCTGTGGCGATCGATATGAAAACAGCCAAGAAGATCCTGTCCGGGGTCAAGCGGACGGGCGTCATGGCGGCCGCCGGCTATATGAGTCGCTACCGGGCCGGCATTCAGCGCGCGCGTGAGCTTCTTTCCAGGGATCCGGCCGGTCTCATCTGCGGCGGCTGGGTCGGCGGCTTCCCCGGCAAACATCCCTGGCTCTTCCAGAAGGAGAAGTCGGGGGGACAACTCTTAGAGCAAACCACGCATATCGTGGACCTGTTGCGCTACCTGTGTGGAGAGGCGGAGAGCGTGAGCTGTTATGCCGCCGACCGCAGCTTCGTCCGGGGCGCCCGCGGCTTCACGGCCGACTGCGCCTCCGCGGCGGCCATCAAGATGAAGAGCGGCGCGGTCGCCAACATCACCAGCGCCTGGCTCAGCAAGGCGGGGGGTACAGGCGTATACCTGACGCTCTTCTCGCGCGACCACATGATCGAGTTCTCCGGATGGAACAATGATGTCCGCATCACCCACGCCGGCGGCCAACATGTCGAGCAGATCAAGGGCGAAACAAACATCTTCGAGATTGAGGATGCCGCCTGGATCAAAGCCGTCAAGAACGGCAAACCCACCGGCGTCCTCTCCGACTATGCCGACGCCGTCAAGAGCCTCGCCATCAGCCTCGCCGCCAACGAAAGCATGGCGACCGGTAAGCCGGTGAAGGTCAGATAGCAGGGGCCAGGGGGAAGGGGACAGGGGATAGGAATTAGGCGTTAGTGAGAAGGGGGCTAACGCCTAGCGCCTAACTAACGCCTAATCCCTTGACCTGCCCACTTAGTGTTCCTGTTTGCGGAACTCCAGCGGGGCGTAGCCGGTTCGGTTTCTGAAGAGGCGTGCGAAGTAGTTTGGCTCGCTGAAGCCGCATTGGTGGGCAATCTCGGCCACCGTGTTGGAGGTCTGTTGAAGCAGGGACATGGCGTTCTGGATGCGCATGGTGATGATGTAGTCCACCGGCGGCGTGCCGAGGGCGGCCTGGAATCTCCGGGCAAGCGTGGAGCGGTGTACGTGGAACCTGTGGGCAAGGGAGGTGACCGAGAGGTCATGTTCGGCCCAGTGCACCGTGAGGTAGCCGAGAATCTCGTTTACAAGGGCGTCGTGTTTGGCGGCGGTTGAGAGACCGTGCGTGAGGGTCAGCAGTTCGAAGGCGAGCGCTGATGCGCGGCGCTCGCCAAGGGGCGAAGGATCCCGGATCGCCTCCTCAAGCTGGTCGAACAGTTCAATGGGGGCGGGGCCCGCCTCGAATACCCCCGGATTCAGGCCCATGCCGGTCATGATGTCGGCGGTAAGCGGTCCGTCCATGGTCCACCACCGCATCTCCCAGTCTTCGTCAATGGCCGTGAACTCGTGCACCATCCCCGGCAGGTAGATGGCGATGTGTTCGGGCGGCAGAATCATCTCCACGCCATCGATCACGAGACTTCCTCGCCCTTTGACGCCCCAGAAGACCTCGGCAAAGGGTTTGGTCATGGGGGGTTCCCGAAATCGTAACCGTTCACGGGGGGGTAGCAGAGCAGGCAGAGTCGCCTACAGCAAGCGTTAATTGGTGAGTTGAGTGGTGCGCGTGTCGCGTATCGGGTGCCGAATGATTTTGCGGGGATCAGCCCGGCGTCCCATCGGCGG
>JADHWE010000101.1 GCA_016783675.1 Kiritimatiellia bacterium | reverse complement strand
CTCCTCACCATCAGAGGTACATCCACGGCCAGGTAGGGCCCGCACTCCGTGCGGGCCGCGGCGCGCTCGGCGAGCGCGCCCTACCAGAGCACACGAAGTGCTCACCCCTCGTCAATCGTAATCACCCGTGTCTGGCCATCCTCCGGCGTGCGGAAGCGCAGTCGCAGTGTGCCGGCCGGGAAAAGCTCCTCGGCGCGTTCGGCCCATTCAACCGCAGTGATGCCGTCCGATTCAATCAGCTCCTCGAACCCCATCGCCAACGCTTCGTCCGGGTGGGTGAGGCGGTAGAGGTCGACATGTGTCAGGAGTCGCCCGCCCTTGTACTCGTTCACCAGCGTGAACGTGGGGCTGGTCACCGGCTCCGTGATGCCCATGGCTTCGGCCAGCCCCTGTACGAAACAGGTCTTGCCGCTGCCGAGGTCGCCGTAGAGTGCCACCACGGCCCGATCGGGCAGTGAGGAGAGGATCTCGGCCGCCAGGCGGTGCGTGTCTTCGGGTCCATGCGAAACAACTTCTCTCATGACTGGCTCTCTTCGCCGGCAAAATGGTCATAGCCCGCCACCGTGAGTGCAGCACGGTTTCCTTCCGGATCGACGCCCTCAATGCGGCGGTCTGTTCTGATCGTGCCGATGCGCGTGCAGGAGAGGGTGTGTGCTTGTGCCCATGCCGCCGCGAACGCGTCTTCCTTGTCCGCGGGGACCGTAAAGAGCAGTTCGAAATCCTCGCCATCCTCCAGGGCGTGCGAGATGGGATCGTCGGTGGTCCTGGCTGCATCGGAAGGGGGGATGGTGGCTATCTCTACCTCGGCCCCGACGCCACTGGCGTCCACCAGGTGATGCAGGTCCGTTGATAGTCCGTCGCTGATATCGCACATGGCCGTGACCCATCCCTCTTCACGCAGCCACTGTCCCTCCCGCAGGCGGGGTACAAACTCGAGGTGGCGCCCCGAGATGTGGCTGCCGCCGAGCGTGCCGGTCACGTAGATCGCATCGCCGGGCCTGGCAGCGGAGCGCAACAACGCGCCGCCCCGGGGGACGCTGCCAACGGCAAACAAGTGCAGTTCAAGCACCGGCCCCTGCGCTACGTCTCCGCCCACGATCACCAGTCCATGTTTGGCTGCCGTAGCGGCCATGCCGTCATAGATGGCGTCGAGCCGGGTCGCCTCCGTCTCGCCCGGAGCCACCACATCCACCAGGGCCCAGCGCGGCACACCGCCCATCGCGGCGATATCGCTCAGCGCGCGCGCCACTGCTTTGTGCCCAATCTGCACTGGATCGGCAGCCGCCGTGAAATGAACGCCCTCAATGACAGGATCCGACGTCAGCAGCCAGTCCTCTTCGCCCGCGCGAACCACGGCGCAATCATCACCCGGCCCCACAACCACATCGTTACCGCCCGCAAGGCGACTAACGAGTCGCTCGATCAGAGCTCTTTCACCGATTGTCTGAAGCGTTTTCATTGTCTTGCATGAAATGCGATGTCCTCCGGCCTCCGACCTCCGGACCTATGCCGACAGGAATGGCTCGAGATGCTTGCGAAGTTCAGACTCCAGATCGCGGCTGCGATAACGGGCAAGGCGCTCACGCTGTCCAGCCACGATGGCTTCACGGAGCGGAGCATCGGATACAACACGGTCGATCGTCTCGGCGACGAGTTCGAAATTCTTCTCCCTGAAGATCACTCCGGCACCGTCAAGTGTCTCGGGTACGGCCGCAGCGCCGTGCGCAATCACGGGCAGGTCGTGCACCATCGCTTCGAGCAGAGGAATGCAGAACCCCTCGTGGTCGCTCATGCTGAGGAAGACGTCGGCCACCTCGTAGTACGCATTGAGCTGGGCCTGGGTGACCGAACCGGCCAGGTGCACTTCGGCATCGAGCCCCATCTCACGGCACCGGGCCAGCAGAAATGCGTAGTAGGGTTCGCTGCCGGCATACGACCCAACCTGTATCAGGCGCGCATTGCGGGTGATCGTTTGGGTATAGACTGCAATCGCTCCGATCAGGTCTTCGATGCACTTGTTGGCCACGCAGCGGCCAACGAAGAGAATGTTGGTCCTGCCATCCTTGAACTGTCGCAAGACGCGTCGATCTGGCGGCGTGACGAGCTTATCCAGGTCGAGCACGAGGGGTAGCACGTGAACATCGGTATAGCCGAACGACTCCAACTCCTCGGCATTGAAGCGGCTGTCGGCCAGGTTGATGTCTGCAACGCCGGCGAGGTCCCTAACCTGGTCGCGTCCCCGCGCGAGGCTGTCGGCGGTCTGGGGATTGATGGCGCGAAAATACTCGGGCGGCGTGACGTTGTGATACAGGAGCGCCTTGCGACAGGCGAGGGCGCGAAACGCTTCGTTCACCGGTGACCCGATGGAGAGGTGAAGCAGCACCACGTCTGACGGCGCGGGGTTGCAGGTGCTCACATCGTGCGCATCCTTGCGCAGCTCGGGCAGGATGCGCTTGGTCTCGCAGAAGATCTCCGACTCGACCCCCCACTTGCGAAAGGAATCGCGCAGCACACGAGACTCGTTACTGATGGCATCACCGTTGCTGAATCCGGCAACGAACTGATGAATGGCTGTAGGGCGAGGTGCTGTCATAGTGATGTCAGTCCTGCTCCTTCTTCTTGCGTTTCTGTTCCTTGCGTGCCCGGCGGAGCATCGGCCCCACGTCGGTGCCGGCCGCTTCAAGCTTCCATGCCACGGCCCGGTTGTCGGGGGCCTGCATCAGGCTTTGGGTCCAATAATGCCGTGCTTCTTCCGGCGCGTCCAGTGCATCGTACACGTCGCCCATGTGTTCGTTGATGGTGGGGTCGTCGGGTATGAGCGCGAGGGCCTTCTTCAGTTCATCGCGCGCGGCGGCATAGTCGCCCTTGCGGTAGTAGACCCACGCCAGGGTGTCGATGTAGGCGGGGTTGTCGGGCTTGATCTTGATGGCGCGCGTCACGTACTCCATGGCGTGGTCGATGTTCTGGTCGCTTTCAGCCCAGAGGTAGGCCAGGTAGTTGAGCGCTTGGTCGGTATCGGGATAGAGTTCAAGGCATGTCTGGAACGCCTCTTCCGCTTCCAGTGTTCGGCCCGTATGATCGGCCGTCGCCCCGTACGTGATGTAGAATTCCATGGAGAGCTTCTTGGCCGGGTCCGGATCGGTCAGCTCCTTGATGGATACGAGTGTTCGGTAGGCATCGTCGGCACGCTCAACCGCGTTGTAGGCCAGCGCCAGCGAGAAGAGCAGGCGCGTGTTGTTGGGATGCATCGCGTGGCCCTTTTCGAGCGACGCCACGGCCTCTGTCTCCTGGCCGAGGAACATCTGGGTGGCCCCCAGCTTGGTGAATGTCGCGGGAGGTGGCAGTGGTCCCTGGCTGGCCGCGTTGAACGCCGCCGCGGCCAATTCGGGTTGCTTCGTTTCCAGGTAGATCTGGCCGATCAGGTTGAGCAGGGCCGGGGTGACTGTATTGCGCCCTTCGTCGCGCAGGACGAGGAAGTAGGGCAGGGCGCCGTCCAGATCCTGCTTGCCTATCCGTTGCCGGCCGCGCGTGGTAACCAGGTCTACGAGATCCTTATGGTAGGCCGCTCGAAGTCCGCGACGGAGCACGTCGATCGCGGCCTCATCCTTATCGCGGTGAATATGGATCTTCGCTGCGGTCGTGTAGAGGGCGCTCTTGTCGGGGGCAAGCACGATGGCTTTCTCGATACACTCCAGTGCAGGATCCAGCTTGCCCGCAATCTGGTAGGTCACAGCCAGGTCGACGAGGGGCTCGAGCTGATTCGGATTGCTGCGGCAGGATTCTTCGAGCGCGGCAATCGCCTTGGATGGCTGTCGCCGCATGAGGTAGCCGACCGCTATCTTGGACTGGATGCGATGGCGACCCGGGTCGTACTCGGAGACGAGTTCAAACTCGCGGATGGCTTCGGGCGAGTTGGCGCCGCGGTCCTGCTCATAGAAGGAACCGAGGGCAAAGTGCGCCAGCGCGGCGGCCGTATCCTGCTCGTCCGGCGTGAGCGCGAGTGAGATCGGCCCTGTGGGTGTGCGGGGAGTACGGCATCCGCCGACGAGTATGAGCGCGCCAAAGAGTACAATGCGAGCCCGCATAGCGGCATGCCTTGTCGCCGGGACGGGACGAAGGGCGTCCCGCCCGAGGCGGTTGTTACGGCAAGAGAGGAGACTACTTGTTCTTGTGTCGATCAGCACGTTTACGCTTGCGGTATTTGTGCTTCGACATCTTCTTGAGTCGCTTTTTCTTAATGGAACCCACGTTTGCTTCTCCCTTGCTTAGGCGATGACCTTGTTGAGCGGCAGTTCAATAATGCCTTCCGCCCCAGCTTTCTTCAGTTGCGGGATAATCTCCCGCACCACCTTCTCTTCCACAACCGTTTCGATCGCCACCCAGTCGGTCTCCTGTAAATGGTTGACCGTGGGGGCGTGCAGTGAGGGCAGGATGCCGGTGAGCACCTCCACATCACCTGCTTTCGCGTTCATCTTCAGCAGCACGTTGCTCTCCGCAGCGAGGGCGCCGGTCAGGAGCAGAGCCAACTGTTCAACCTTGGCCCGCTTCCAGGGATCTTCCCATGCGGTGCGGTTGACGATGAACCGGGTTGTGGACTCGATAACCGTTTCCACAATGCGAAGATTGTTGGCGCGCAGGGAGGAGCCTGTCTCGGTCAGCTCCACGATGGCATCGACGAGCTCCGGGCACTTCACCTCGGTGGCGCCCCATGAAAACTCGACCGTTGCATTCACGCCGTTGTCTGCCAGGTAGCGTTCGGTCAGCCCGACCGCTTCCGTGGCGACGCGCTTGCCTTCAAGATCTTTGACCGACTGGATAGCCGATTGCTCCGGAACCGCAAGCACCCAGCGGACGGGGCGGAATCCCTGCTTGGCGTAGAGCAACTCACAGACCTCGACCACGTCGGAGGCGTTCTCGACGATCCAGTCATGTCCGGTAATGCCGGCATCCAGCACGCCATGCTCCACATAACGGCTGATCTCCTGGGCACGAATCAGGCGCGAATCAAGTGCAGGATCATCGATAGTGGGCAGGTACGACCGCGAGCTGGTCCGGATATTGAACCCGGCCTTCTTGAAGATCATGAAGGTGGATTCCTGGAGACTCCCCTTGGGCAGCCCCAAAACCAGTTGTCTTTCTGTGTTACTCATCAGTACCTATTGCTCCCTAAAAAACAGGAACGTGAGATAGTAGGGCAATTGTGCGCCCACGTCTACCCTCTAAATGGGCTCTTCGTAGACTTTTTATGGGGATTACAGAAGATGGCTCTCGATCGGCAGAGACGAATGCACTGTATCTGTCATCCTGAGCGAAGCCGAAGAGCCTGCCCTGAGCTTGTCGAAGGGATCTCCAATGCAACACATTACGGTGGCGTAGGAGATCCCTCGGCAAGCTCGGGATGACAGCAGAGAAGACGGCCATTACAGGTAGAAACTCAATACGAGTAGCGAAGAACCTCTAAATGGGAAAAAGAAGGGAAAACCACGGATTACTCAGAGAGTCACGGATAGGGAGAGACTGCCCGCAGATCTGCGGCCATCTGCGGGCAGTCTCTGCGAACGACGAGCATCCGCGGTCAATCTCCCGGCTGGATCTCAACTCTGCGGCCTGCGATCTTGAGGCGGTTGGCGGCGAGGAGGCGTAGGGCTTCCGGGTAGGCCTTGTGTTCTTCGACCTGGATACGGGCGTGGAGCGTCTCGGGCGTATCGCCCGGTTCCACCGGAACGGGGCGCTGGACGATGATGGGCCCCGTGTCGGTGCCCTCGTCGACGAAGTGGACCGTGCAGCCCGCCACGCGTGTGCCGTAATCGAGCGCCTGCTTCCAGGATGCGACCCCCGGAAAGGCTGGAAGGAGGGCAGGATGGATGTTGAGAACACGGTTATTGAATGCGGCCAGCATGGCCGGTTTGACGATGCGCATGAACCCGGCCAGTACCACGCAGTTGGCGCCATGTTCCTTCAGAACGCGGATATATTCCTGTTCGGCCTCGCCTTCCAGCTTTGTCTTGAACGGGGCGCCGCTGATGTACTGAGCGGGGATTCCGTGCTGGGCCGCGCGATCGAGAATGCGCGCGCCTTCGACATCCGTCAGCACACACACCACCTCGGCATCCAACGTACCGGCGTCAATAGCGTCGATGATCGACTGCGCATTACTGCCGCTACCCGACCCCAATACCCCGATCTTCAGCGTCTCACCCATGTTGCATCTCCCACGTAAGTCCGCAAATTATCACGCCGTCCCAACCGGCACCAAGTAGAATCGGGACTTGA
>JADHWE010000039.1 GCA_016783675.1 Kiritimatiellia bacterium | reverse complement strand
TCTTCAACAGGTATTCTTCCTTGGATTGTCGTGTCATATTCGATGCCTCCCTTCGGTGACATTGAATATGAGTCAACAACCCTGATCAGCTCGCCCACCTTTTCTCGCCCCGGTGACATTTATCGTGAGTCAATTCGGCCTGAGGTGGGTTTTCATCTTTACAGGCGGTTCGGGTTATAGAAGATTGAATACTGTGAAGAGGCGTCTACAAAGGAATAGAGAAGGCGTTGATCTCCGTCGGAGTGGTTTCACGATGGTTGAGATCATGATCGTGGTCCTGACGATCGCGCTGCTGTCGGCCATTGCCCTGCCGGGATTCCGCAAAGCCAGAACCCAAGCCCTTCTGACCGGCGTGGCCAACGACATCAAGGTCTTCGGTGATGCCTTTGACCTCTATGCCCTTGAGCGCGGCGGATATCCTCCCGACTATCACCAAGGTGCTCCGTACAACCTTCCCAACGCAGCGATGGAGGAATACCTCGATGCTGAGACGTGGGCGGCGGTGACCGGCGTGGGTGGCAACTATAACTGGGAGGGGCCCGATGCCTACCCCTACGCCGGCATCTCGATTTTCGGCGCTACGTCATCGGAGGACATCATGCGTCAGCTTGATAAGATTCTGGATGACGGGGATCTGACATCCGGTATGTTCCGCCAGGTAGCCGCCAACAGCCGGTATACGTATATCCTCGAAGAATAGACGGCCAATCATCAGGCTTTTCTCCCGCTTCGCCACCCGCTATAGTTGCGCCTTTCTTGACTTCAAAGAAAGGGTAAGCAATGAAATCACCTATCCATGGTTTGGCCGGTTGGTGTCTGTTGATGGCTGCGACTGCCATCGGCGCCACGCCCGCGAGTAACCAGGTTGTTGAGGTCCGGGCGGAGCGGCTCATGATGCCGGGTCGATCGGATTCTGTGGCCGCTGCATTCGAAATGGACCCGCGCGTGGCGCTGAACCGGCAGGGCGGCACCGATGTGCAGGCTGACATCTCCATTCGCGGCAGCAGCTTCAGTGAGGCAGGCCTGCTCGTTGAGGGCATGGCGCTCCACCATCCGCAGACCGAACATTTCCATTCCGAGCTTCCTGTGCCGGCCTCTATCTTCAATGATCCGGAAGTTCTGACCGGGCTCGACCAGGTTCAGCGGTCGACCGTGCACCCGGCCGGTGGCATTGCACTCGACGTTCGCGACCCGGCATCAGGCGGATACGTCGACCTCGGGTTGGGCGAGGAGGGCTCGGCGTGGCAGTCCGGTCTTCTGGAAGGTCTGTTGTCATCCTCGGCTGACGGTGTCGTCGGGCTAAGTGGGTTCGCCCATCACGAGGAGGCCTACGGTCTCGACTATCCGGATAACGATTTGAAGCGCGTGGGCGGCGGCGCCGCTCTGAAAACGCGCCACGGTGCTTGGTCGAGTGACTGGATCCTCGGTACCTCCCGCAAAGAGTTCGGTGCTCGCGGATACTACGGGGTGAATCCGGAGTGGTCCGCCATCGAGGAGTTCGAGGACACCATGTTTCTCGGCACGGTTCGTCATGGGGATTCCAACGAGTCCTACCGGCGGGTGACCGGTCTCTGGCGCGCCACACGCGATGAGTATCGCCTCTTCATCGATCCCGAGGCGCCCTTCCACAACCGGCACCGTTCGCGCATGGCCGGCCTGGCCGCGGATGGCCGGGAGCGGCTCGACGATGCCTGGAACCTACGGTGGCGCGGTGCCTATGCCTACGAAGGCGTGGACGGCAGCAATCTTGGCGACCATGACCGCGAGCGTGTTACGGCGCTGCTGCTCCCCGGCTGGGAGCAAGGGCGTTTAAGCGTTTCGGCCGGTGTGATGGGCGAGACGTTCTCTGACGGCGACACTGTAGCCTTGCCGCAGGCGGGCTTGGCGTGGCAGGTCACGGACCGGCAGGAGCTGTTCGCGGCCTACACCGAGGCCATGCACGAGCCTTCGTACACGGAGCTGAACTATGAGTCGCCGGGGAGTCTCGGGAATGCGGGCCTGGAGAAGAGTCGCTCACGCAAGGCGGAGTGTGGCTGGCGGCTGCAACCGCGCCGCGACATGGCGGCCTCGGTGAGTGTGTTTCATCGCGCGACCGAGCATAGCGTAGACTGGATCAAGGCCACCCAGGACACCGCGCGCTGGACGGCCACGGATCTCGGAACGGTCGAGACCTGGGGTGTGGAGTGCAACGGGAGCCGCCGACTGGGCGAGCAGCTCCGGGTTCGCGCGGCCTACACCTGGCTGGAGAAAGACCACGAGTGGGCCGTGTATGGTTCCCGCTATGTGCTGGACTACCCGAAGCACCGTCTGTCCGTCGATCTCGACTGGATGTTCGCCTCGGACTGGCGCCTGACGGTGGGGCACACCTTCCGCTATCACGGCGAGACTCAGGCCCGGGAAGAGGATGCCACAGGTGCCGACGGACGGCTCGCGCTGCAGTGGTATGCCGGCACGCCGGATGGGCTGGTCGTCAGGGCCGGGGTGGACAATCTCTGGAACGACGCGTTCGGTTCCTACGTAGACCTGCCCGCACCCGACCGCCGCGGCTGGGTCGCGGCATCGTGGCGTTTTCAGTAAAACAGATTGACGGCACGCGTGCGGGGCGGTAGGTTGCGCGCTGTTGATTGTTCTTTGACGGTACATCTAATTTTCCACGGGGAGCGAACGGAAGTCTGTGAGAATCAGACGCGGTCGCGCCGCTGTAATCTCTCTCTGCGTTAGCGCGGAGAACGCTATGGGCCTTTGTAGAACCACGGTTTCGGAAACGAACCCGGAAGGTTGCCCATAGCGGGAGAAAGCCAGAAGACGTTGCTCATCGTGCTCATTATCGGGATACCGGCGGGTATCCTGCTCCTTCGCGGGTAAGTAGGAGTGAATGAGGCTGTTGCACGATTGCACAGACCCTCGCGCCATACATCCGGAAGGCGCAAGGGTCTTTTTTTGTGCCCAGGGGCGCTTCGGCCAGGGGGAGGGCTCCTTGGCTGGACCGCGTGGCGTACCACGCGGAAAGGCCTGCGGAACCCTCCCCCTGGCCTCCGCTTTGGGTAGGGGGGGGGAGGACCGATATTGCATCACACAACAAACAGGAGGGGTTCAATGAAGAAGCAGATCGCAACAGTTGCGAGCGCATGCATGCTGCTCGCGGGAATGCTGCAAGCAGAGGTGGTCGTTAGTGCCGGTCGGGTGCCGACGGCGGCCGAGGATGTATCGAGTTCGGTTACATCGATATCGGCATCCGACTTGGAGCGGTTGCAGGTCACGGCGCTTCCGGAAGCATTGCAGATGGTTCCGGGCGTACATGTGATTCGCAATGGTGGTCTCGGGCAGCGTGAAAGCGTCTTTGTCCGCGGGGCGAGCTCTGACGATGTTCTCGTGCTCGTCGATGGGATCGAGATCAATGATCCCTCTGGGGGCGGGAGACCTGCCCACCTGTCCATGCTCGACGTTGCCGATATCGAGCGGGTTGAGGTGCTGCGTGGAGCGCAGAGCGCGATCTACGGCTCTGATGCTTTGGGTGGTGTAATCAACATTATCACGAAGCGCGGCGAAGGACCGGCCAAGGTGACGCTGTCCGCCGAGGCAGGATCGTTTGAGTCGTATCGTGGGGCGGCATCGGTTCAAGGATCTACGGGCATGGTCAGCTATGCTTTTACCGCGACACATGTCGAATCCGATGGCATTTCGGCGGCCAACGAGCGTGATGGCAACACGGAAGAGGACGGTTACGAGCGCACCGGGCTGTCCGGACGCATCGGCATTACTCCGCTTGAGAACCTTGCTTTCGACTTGGTTGCTCGTTACAGCGAGTCCCGTGCCGATTACGATGCCGGTGCGGGGGAAGGCGGTGATTCTGAGAATAACGAAGCCGACACAGAGCGGATGTTCCTGGGTGGATCGGCAAAACTGAGTCTGCTGGATTCGCAGTGGCAGCAGCGCCTGAGTGCTTCGGTAGCCACGCACGCTCGTGACTACACCTCGGACTGGGGCGCGAGCTGGTTTGATTCCGAGCTTGTCAAGGTCGGTTGGCAGCACGACTTCTATCATGAGGACGTGAACGTGCTGTCTGCCGGTGTGGAAGTGGAAGATGAATCGGCCGAGACGGACGGGTTTGGCGAGGAAGACAGCGAGATCAAGAGCCTGTATCTCCAGGACCAGCTGCGCCTGGGCGACGCGGTGTTGATTGGCGGACTGCGGTTGGATGACCACGACACGTTTGGCGATGAGGTCACCAGTCGTATTGGTCTGTCGTACGCATTGAAAGACGTGGGTGCGCGTCTGAAGACCACCTATGGCACGGGGTTCAAGGCCCCTTCACTCTACCAGCTCTACGCACCTGCCGGCATGTTCGGGCCGGTAGGCAACGAGGACCTCTCCCCTGAAACGAGCACGGCGTGGGATGCCGGCATTGAGCAGAGCCTGAGTGATGGCCGCGCCAAGATCGGTATCACGTACTTCAGCAGCGACTACGAGGATCTGATCGACTTCGACGGAGGCTATGTCAACAAGGATGAGGCCGAGATGCAAGGTGTTGAAGTGACGGCCCAGGTGAAGGTCTGCGATCATGTTGATGTTGCTGCGACCTATACCTATACGGACGCGAAGGATGGCGAAGGCAATGCTCTGATCCGCCGCCCTCGCAACCGGGCTTCGGCGGATATCCGGTGCCAGTGGACCGAAGATGTCAGCGTCAACCTGACCTGCATCTATGTCGGCTCCCGCGAGGACTCCTTCTACAGTTCAACCATGTTCTCAAGTGTTGATGAGGAACTCCCGGGACATGTTGTTGTGAACCTGGCTGCGTCCTGGGATGTGTCGGATACGGTAACGCTGTTCGGTCGGATCGAGAACCTGCTGGATAAGGACTATGAACAGATAGCGGGCTACGGAACGCCGGGCCTCTCCGGCTATGGTGGTATTCGCGTCACGCTGTAGTGGGTTGGAGTTGATGAGCGCTAAGGTGAGCTGGCAGCGATGAGTGATTCACGCAAACTTGATGGCAATGCCTTTTGCTCCTGGAGTGGAGGCAAGGATTCCTGCCTGGCTCTCCACCGGGCCAGGCAGGCCGGTGCAAGACCGGCCTGCCTCATCACGATGATGATTGAAGACGGCCAGCGCTCGCGCTCGCATGGTCTGCGCCAGGATGTCGTGGATGCACAAGCGGCGGCCATGGGGCTGCCGCTGTTCTGCCGTGCAACATCATGGAGCGAGTATGAGGCGAGCTTCATTGATGTGCTTGCTGAAGTGCAGGCCGCAGGTATGGAGGCAGGAATCTTTGGTGACATAGATCTTCAGGATCACCGCGACTGGGTTGAACGGGTATGTGCCAAAGCGGGAATGCAGGCCATGCTGCCGCTCTGGAATGAGCCGCGCCTCGACATGGTGCGTGAGTGTATCGATGCAGGCATTGACTGTCGCATCGTGTCCTGCAAGGCCGAGCTGATGGGGCGGGAGTATCTTGGTAAGGCATTGACCCGTGAGCTGGCGGAGTCGCTCGAAGCCAAGGGCATTGATGCCTGCGGTGAAAATGGCGAGTTCCATACGGCTGTCGTCAACGGCCCCATGTTCCATACACCGCTCGAGCTTGAAGCGGGTGGGGTGTATGAACATGGTGGACACTGGGCTCTGGATTATCATGTCGGGAGCATCTCCAGCAGTGCGAAATAGAGGAACAGCTCGCGCAAGGGATAGAGATGCAGACAAGGGTAGTTGAGTGTGAGGAGTACCTGTCTTCGATGTCAAGCCGGTCCGTGGTGGCTGCACCGCTCACGGCTGGCTGCACACGCGTCGGGTCTGGGCCTCTTATCTACACGTCCATTTCGCATCAGCCCCATCGGCCGTCCGCGGATGGGTAGAGGCGCTTCAAAAGGGGGGGTATAAGATGAGCGGTTGTGTTCAGGTCTATACGGGCGATGGCAAGGGCAAGACCACGGCGGCCGCCGGTTTGGCGCTCAGGGCCGTCGGCGCCGGGAAGCGTGTCTTCATTGGCCAGTTCATCAAGGCAAAGGACTCGCATGAGATGGCCGTCTTACGGTCGCGTTGCCCGGAAGCTACCATTGAGCAGTTTGGGGAAGGCCGTCTTATTCGCGGCAAGCCGTCTCCAGAAGACATAGCGGCGGCACGGCTCGGTGTGGAGCGACTACTGGCCGTGTTGGCAAGTGGCGACTACGACGTGGTTATTGCTGACGAGGCCAACGGGGCTCTCGGGGCTGGCCTGATCACCGTCGAGACCTTGCTCTCCTTCGTTGAGGCCCGACCCAATTCCGTTGAGCTGGTCATCACGGGGCGCAATGCTCCCCCGGAGTTGATTGATCACGCGGATCTGGTGACGGAGATGCAAAAGGTAAAGCACTGTTTTGATGCAGGCATCCCGGCACGTGAGGGGATTGAATACTGATCCATGCATGACGGTTCCATAGTCTTGCTCGCGGCTTCCGTTCTTGATCTTGTCTTGGGGGATCCGGTCTATCCATTGCACCCGGTCCGATTGATTGGTCGTTTCATACAGCGATGGGAACTCTGGTTGCGCCACATTCGTGCGGACGGTGTTGCGGGTGGATTCCTGCTGCTCGCCGGCGTGCTTACTGTGGCGCTCGCTGTCCAACAGGGCATACGTCTTGTGTTGACGGGGCTGTCGCCTTACCTTGCCGTCGCGTGGGATATCTATGTGCTTACCTCGTGCGTGGCGTTGAGGGATATGCTTCGGCATGCCTGTCCTGTTGCCACGGCCCTACGCCAGGAGAACATCGCTATGGCGCGCGCGCAGCTTCAGAAAGTCGTGGGGCGTGACGTATCGTTGCTGGATGCTGCCGGCGTGGCGCGGGCTGCTGTCGAAAGTGTGGCCGAAAGCCTGGTTGACGGATTCCTGGCACCCATTTTCTGGTTTGTCGTCGCCTATCTTATTGCCGCCATGGGCGAGGTGGGGCCGTTGCCGTATGCGGTGGGAGCGGCGCTGATCTATCGCTGTGTCAATACGCTCGATTCGATGGTCGGCTACCGTAACGACCGTTACTTCCGTTTCGGGTGGGCCTCCGCACGGGCTGATGATGTGCTCAATTTCCTGCCTGCTCGCCTTTCGCTGGGAGGCCTTTGGTTGGGAGCCCTCTTGCTGGGAATGAAAGCGGCCGCAGGTTGGTCGGTTGCGATGTGCGACCGCCTGAAGCATGCCTCGCCGAATTCTGCACACGCGGAGAGTTTTGTCGCCGGGGCCTTGTGTATCCGGTTGGGCGGACCTACAGTCTATGCCCATGGCACGGTAGATAAGCCATGGCTCGGGGACAGTCTTGAAACAGTCACACCTGCGCACATCGATTCCTGCGGGCGACTCATACTTGTGACCGGCATCGTTTCTGTTGTCGTGGCGTTGCTGCTTATCGAGGTGTTTGCATGAACAAGAATCAACACGGCGGAAACGCGGAAGCCTTGGCCGATGCCCTTGGCCTCCCTGAGTGCCCGGCCATCGCGCTCGACTTCAGTGTGAACCTCAACCCGTTGGGGCCTGCTCCCGCGATTCGGCGGATTCTGTGGCAGAGCGAGGGAATTGCGGCCCGTTACCCTGATGAATACGCCGCCGATGCGTGCCGTGCGTTGGCTGCCGCGCATGGTCTTCTGCCTGAGCAGGTCGTCGTGGGGAATGGGTCGACCGAAGTATTCGGTTGGATTCTACAGGCACTGCGCCCCGCGCAGGTGGGAGTCGTTGAGCCTTGTTATGCCGGGTACCGTGAAGTCTGTGATGCGAACGGGATCCCGATGACTCGTGTGATGACGCTCTCTGCGGAGGCGCAGTTCCGGCTTGCGGAGACACCTGAGCTGCCTGATGGCGTTGAACTGCTTTTTGTTGGATCGCCGAACAATCCCACCGGTGTGACAGTTTCCTGTGATGTCTTGCTGGCGCTTGCCACGCAGAACCCACATTGCACGGTTGTGGTTGATGCCTCCTTTGCTGATTTCCTTTCGGATCCCATGACGGTTTCGCCACCCGGTGATCCACTCCTTGAGAACATGATCGTGGTCAAATCACTAACCAAGTGTTTCTGCATCCCGGGTCTGCGGCTAGGTATGGCCTGGGGGGGAGCTTCGCTCATGGATCGGATACGGCAGGTGCGCTTGCCATGGTCCGTCAACGGGTTAGCCCAGGAGCTGGCGCTGCGGCTCTATGCCGATGACGCGTATCTTGAACAGACCCGATCGCAGGTGCCATCGCTGCGCGCGTCATTTGCAACGGCGCTGTCGTCGCTCCCCGGAGTCACGGTGTTTCCGTCAGAGGCAAACTTCCTTCTGGTCAGGCTGCCCCGGGAATGGCCTGCGGCACGCCTCTGCAAAGCCCTGCTGAAACAAGGCATCCTCATACGCTCCTGCGCAAACTACGAGGGGCTGGGGGAGGACTATTGCCGCCTGGCCGTGCGGCCGCTCCACGAACAGCAGCAACTCCTAACGGCGCTGTCTGAACTCCTGGGTGGGGAGCATGACACGACCACTCCCGGACCAACTAAACGGCCTGCCATCATGGTGGTTGGGACGACCTCTGATGCAGGCAAGAGTATCATCGCGGTTGGCCTGTGCCGGTTGCTCGCGCGGCAAGGCGTGCGAGTAGCGCCATTCAAAGCACAGAACATGGCCCTCAATAGCTATGTTACCCGAGAAGGCGGGGAAATGGGACGGGCACAGGTTACGCAGGCCCACGCCGCTGGCGTGACGCCACACACCGACATGAATCCCGTGTTACTGAAGCCGCTCGGGGAGAGCGGGTCGCAAGTGATTGTTAACGGACAGCCTATCGGTAACCTGAAAGCACGCGCGTTCTATGCCGCCAAGGCCGAGATGCGCCGGGCAGCACACGAAGCCTATGACCGGCTTGCCGTGCAGTACGAGATGATCGTGCTTGAGGGGGCGGGTAGTCCCGCGGAAATCAATCTCATGGAAGAGGATTTTGTCAACATGTCGATGGCGGCCTATGCCGGTGCTCGCACGGTTCTGGTGGCGGACATCGATCGCGGCGGCGTCTTCGCGACGATCTTTGGCACCCTCGCGCTGATTCCTCCCCGCTATCGCGCGCTGATTACCGGCGTCATCATCAATAAGTTCCGAGGCGATGTTTCGTTGTTGGAGTCCGGTATTCGTGACATTGAAGCGATGACGGGAGTTCCTGTCCTGGGGGTGTTGCCGTATTGCCGGGACTTGGGGATTGAAGAAGAGGACTCTCTGGGATTGGAGCGTCCGCGCGGTACCGGCGGGACGGCTCTGGATGTTGCCGTCATCCGGTTGCCGCGCATCAGCAACTATACGGACTTCCAGTCCATGGAGGGGGATCGCGGCATCAACATCCGCTACGTCGAGCGCGTTGTAGAGCTGGGAACTCCCGATTTGATTATTCTGCCCGGCACGAAGAATACCCGAGCCGATTTGCAGTGGTTGCATGACGAAGGCATTACGGATGCACTACACAAGGCCAATGCGGCGGGAACTCCGCTGATTGGAATTTGCGGGGGCTACCAGATGCTTGGCACGAGTGTGGCTGATGGCGAGGGCGCGGAGGGGGTCGCTGGCACGACCGCGGGGATCGGACTCCTGGCGGTGACAACCCGGCTCACCGATCAGAAAGAACTTGCCCAGGTGCAAGGCGTTACCGAAGAGCACCTGCCCTTCTGCCCAGTCGGCACCCCTTTTCACGGGTATGAGATTCACGCAGGAGAGTCCGTTGCTACCGGTGTCGGCAGCTGCCCCTTTACCGTGACACAGCGTCGCCATGCCAACGTGCGGGAGCCGGCTGGCGATATGTCAGAAGATGGGACTGTTTTCGGATGCTACGTGCACGGGCTCTTCGATAGCCATGTCCTGCGCAGCCACCTGTGGCGTTGGTTATGCCAACGCAAAGGAATCCAGGAAGACCAGGTATCTGTTGTAGAGGCATCCCAGGTGGCAGCCTTTGATCGCCTGGCCGACTCAATGGATCAGCATCTGGATCTCGGCCCTCTTTTTAACGGCCTTATCGCTCCGCTCGGGAACTGAGAAACTGATGTGGCATTCCTGTTCACGGACCTATTAGCGCATCCAGCTTTGCCAGTCCCTGATTGGGTTCGCGATTCTGGGCTTGAACCCAGTTGCGGAGTTTGCGCATGGCGGCGCCTGAGTCAATGGCATCTCGACTTAACGTGACGCCGGTCTCGATGGTATCCGCCTGGCCGCCAACATAGAGAGCCGCGCCGGCATTCAGGCAGGTGAATGCAATACAGCTTTCGTGACCGCTTCCGCTCAGCACCTCAAGAAAACGGGATTGCTCCTGCTGAAAGTTGCCGGTGGTTGCGATCTCAGCGAACGGGACCGTCGCAAGTCCAACGTCTTCCGGCATCAGTGTATAGGTGGACGATTCTCCCGTTGAGCTGATCTCATGCACCAGGGATTCACCGCAGACGGAGAACTCATCCATTCCGCCCTTCTGCTCCTCTGCCTTGCCGTGGACCACAAGGCTGTGTGAGTATCCAATGGCCGACATGGTTGCGCCCACGCGCTCAAGAAGACTCTCGCTGTAAACTCCGCGAACGCCATGTGAGGGTCGTGCTGGATTGGCAAGGGATGCTGCGATATTGAGGGTAGACCCAAAGCGGATCTGGCTGAGGATGCGTCCCAGGCCGCCGGGATGGACATTCGGGCTCATTCCATTGAAGAGCCCGATGCCCTGCGACTTGATGCTGTCAACAACGGTGTCTACCTCGCACTCAACATCAACGCCCAAGGCCTCCGCCATGTCAACGGTTCCACAGAATGAGGTCAGTGCCCGTGCACCGTGGCGTACCATGGTCGCGCCACAGGCTGCCGCCACAATGGCGGCGGCGGTGCTGACGTTGAAGGTCTTCAGCGAGTCCATTCCCGTGCCGCAGTTCTCTACTAACGGGCCCTCGCCGTCGATCATGGCCGGGACGGTATCGAACTCAACGATGGCCCGCCAGGTACCCACGATCTCTTCGATGGTTTCGCCTTTGCTGACCAGTGCTGCCAGAAAGGCACCTTGCTGCAGGTCTGGTTGCTCGTTGTTCAGCACCTCCTTGAACATGCTGTAGGTCTCTTCCTGCGTCAGGTCCTCTTTGTTGATCAAACGCTGAATGGTTGCGCCGAACTGCTTCATGGTTTCTTCGTTCATGGTGTGTCCTTCTGTTTGTTTCAGGATTCGGGATAGAGCAAAATCTTCATGCACTGTTGGTTGCGCACCAGCTTGATCGCTTCGTTAAGCTGCGAGAGAGGCATGCGGTGGGATATCAAATCGTCTACTTTCACCTTGCCGCTGCTGATCCAGTCCAGCGCCTGTTCGCCGTGTCGATAGCTGCAACCGTAGGCGCCCACGAGGGTCTGCTCGTGGTAGTGCAGGGCATTGAAGTCAACGGACTGAAGCGTTTCCGTGGGCGAAAGACCGGAGAAGAGAACCAGCCGCCCGCGTGGCGCCAGGTGCGCCAGGGCTTCATGGTAGGCTTCGGTCGACCCCACGGCGACGACGGCGACATCGAATGGGTGATCAGGCTGAACCTGTTCTTCGGCTTCGAGCATGTTGCGTCGGTGCGGGTTTGGCTCGAAGATGGTGGGCGAAGCACGCATGGCCAGGGCGGCACGCGAGAGGAATGCACCGGCGGGTCCTCCGCCCCAGATTCCCAGTCTTTCGGCAGCTTTCAGCTGCGCCAGTTCAAGCGCATTCAGGCAGCAAGACAGCGGTTCGGCCGTAACGGCGAGATCGAAGTCGCACGCATTCGGGATTTCGATGAGACTATCGACGGGCGCACACGCGTACTCGGCAAATCCACCGTCGCGATGGAACCCCATGATCTGCATGCTCCGGCAGAGATTACCGGCGCCCTGTCGGCAGGGGCGGCACGTGCCGCAGCTTGTGCCGGGATAGACATATACGCGCTTGTTCAGCCACGCAGGGTCCACGCCTGATCCCAGCGCTGTTACGTTGCCCACGACCTCCTCGGCCGGGATGCGGGGAAGCGTGAGGTCACGATGGCCGACGTCGATCAACTTAATGTCCGTGCGACAGAGACCGGCAACAGCAACATGCACAAGCACCTCTCCCTGCGCGGGCTGCGGGACCGGCGTGTCAATATACTCAAAGCTACCAATCGTTCTCACGATCACCGCTTTCATATCAAACTCCTTTTGGGCAAAGAAAAAGGGCTCCGGCAGTCATCGACTGCCGAAACCCTTTACCATTGTGTTTCGCTAACCTAGCTCCTGCGCGTCTTCTGGCTCTCGGATCAGCCAGGATGCCGTGACCTTCCCGCTACAGCTATATAACAGTGGTCTTGCGTTACGGCATCCTGTCCCCGATTACAGCGGCGGGACCGCCACGGATTCGCACCGTGTTCCGTTCAACAGGAAGCTGTCTGCCCATGTCCGGCATCTGCCGAATACAGGCTCAATTTGTGGGCACAGAATCAATCGTTATTGAGAATGAGTCAAGCATGGATCGATCTGAACGCGTCCCTTAGACGATTGAGGCGGCGACCGGGCCGGTCCAAACCGTAGAACAGGTTCAGCGGGTATGCAGCAATACACCCAGTAAGAGGGTGGCAAGTTCGATCAGTTCGCCGCCCGCCCCCAGAATGTCGCCCGTTACGCCGCCGATGCGTGTCCGACAGCGCAACCCAAACAGCCGGGCGACCAGAAGAGCCAGCAGAATACTCATGGCCGCATGCTGGAGTGGTAAGCCGGGCCAGAGGAGCAGGGCTGCTGCTGTCAGGGCGGCGGCGAGCAGCCAGTGCAGCGAACGCGCCTCTCCCACAAACCGTGCGGCCGTGCCGGCCCCGGGGCGTGCGTAGGGGTGCGCAACGGCAAGGTCCACCATACCCATGCGGGCCAGAACGAAAGACAAGGCAATCCACTCGTGGTTCCCATGGCTCCACAGATGTGCATAGCAGATTAGCTTGCCGAGTATGGCGAAGATCAGAGCGACGACGCCGAAGGTCCCGATGTGGGAATCCTTCATGATTGCCAGAATGCGTTCCCGGTCGTAACCGCCCCACCAACCGTCGGCCCAGTCCGCCAGGCCGTCCAGGTGAAAGCCCCGGGTCAACAGCGTGCTGATCGCCAGTACGAAGAGAGCCACAATGCCGGAAGGCAGGCGTACGGGCAGAACGGCAACGGCTCCCAGCGTGAAAGTGACAATGCTCCCGAGGAGCAGGCCCACCACCGGGAACCAGCCAAGCGATGAAGCAGGACTGGTGGCATCACGACCGGGAATCGGCAGAATGGTCAGCGTCCGCACGGCGGTCACGAGACCGCCCAGGAATGGGCCCTTGGTTTGGTTCTCACTCATCCCGGTTGCTCACTCCGGCTCCGCTGAATGTGGCCATTTCGTTGTAGGTCTTGATGGCGGCTTCAATGATCGGCATGGCCAACGCCGCGCCCGTCCCTTCGCCGAGGCGCAGGTCCAGGTCGAGGATGGGGTCAACGTTCATGGCATCAAGCACACGCCGGTGGCCCTGTTCGTTAGAACGGTGACTGAAGAAGAGATAGTCTGCAACTTCCGGTTTCGCTTTGATGGCGCACAGTGCACCGGCGGTTGAGATGAAACCGTCAACAACCATGGGAATGCGGTTGGCGGCCGCGCCAAGAACGAGTCCGCAGATGCCGGCTATCTCGAGTCCGCCCACGGCAGCGAGCGCGCCAAGCGGAGTATCGAGCTTCGCCCTATTTGCGTCGATGGCACGCTTGATGATCTCTATCTTGTGTGCAAGTGCGCTGTCATCGATTCCGGTGCCGCGCCCGGTAATCTCCTCGACCGGAAGATCCAGAAGAACCGAGAAGAGCGCCGTTGAAGCCGTTGTGTTGCCGATGCCCATCTCTCCGGAGCCCAGAAGATCAACCCGATCGGTCGCGGCCTGGCAGGAGATATCGATGCCCACAGAGACGGCCTGGAGCATCTCATCTTCGGTCATGGCGGGGCCTTGCGCTATGTTGGCGGTTCCTGGACGCACTTTGCGCCGGTAGAGCGTGTCATCGGCGGCTTCCAGTGGGTCGTTGACGCCAATGTCCACCACTCGAAGCTCTGCACCGGCGTGCCGGGTCAGTACGTTGATGGCGGCGCCCCCACTGAGCATGTTCATGACCATCTGAGGGGTCACCTCGGCAGGGAAAGCCGAGACGCCTTCAGCCACGACGCCATGGTCGGCGGCAAAGGCCACCACGCGCTTGCGCTCGCAGGTGGGGGTCGCCGTTCCGCGCGCCCTGCAGTAGACCATGGCAATGGCCTCCAGTCGGCCGAGGCTGCCCTGTGGTTTGGTAAGGTCGTCGAGATGGGCCTGGATGACGTCGGACAGGGATCCGTCGGCGGAGCTGATGGCGTTAAGGGTGTTCGTGACGGCTTGTTCTGCGCTCACAGGTTTGGCTCCTTGCGTGGTTTGATGACTGTTGGAATGCCGCTTACGGTAAACACGACCGTGTCGGCCAGGGCGGCGATAGACTGGTTTAAGAATCCGGTTTCATCCCGGAACCGACGGGCGAGGGCGTTCTCCGGCACGATGCCCATGCCGACTTCGTTGGTGACCAGGATGATGTCACACGGCGGGTTGCGCAGAACGGCCAGTAGCTCGTCGATCTCGGCAGGGGGCTCGTCTGTGGTTTCAGGACGGCACAGCAGGTTGCTCATCCAGATGGTCAGACAATCCACCAGCGCGATGTCCGTCTCGGGCAGAAGTGAGCGAAGGGCGCCGGCCAGGTCGTAGGGCTCCTCGATGGTTACAAACTTCGGGTCGCGCTCGAGTTTGTGGCGTGCGACGCGTGCCTCCATTTCAGCATCATACACCTGTGCCGTGGCAATGAAGACGGGATGCTTTGCGGCGGATGCCTGCTCAAGGGCGTAACGGCTCTTGCCGCTGCGGCAGCCGCCGGTGACGAACGTGATGTGTGTGGTGGCTTTCGGGCTCATGAGTCAGGTGAGTCGTAGTCTCCTCTATGCGGGCTCGGCGGGCAAGAGGGAATGCATGGTGCGCATGGATGAGGTAAAGTGCGGTTCCGAGAAGACCTCCAGCGTGAGGACCCGCGGCGTGTCGGCATCGGCGCTGAGCGCCTGGAGCACGCGGTCGCGGGCGGTCGGGTCCAGGTGCTCCAGTCCGCGGTGGTCCTTCCCATTGCGGATGCCGTGGGCATGGAGTACGCGTGTGCGCGTGAGGTACCGATCCAAATGTTCATCAAGGTCAAATCCATAGAGCAGGATATGCCCGATATCGAGACAGACCCCGAGGTCAAACGACTCGATGATCGGGTCGAGAAACTCGAAACGGTAGGCCAGTGTCTCCACGCACAGGTGGCGGGGTGACACACCGGTAGACAGGATGTCCGCAATGGAGTGCGATACGTTTTCAGTCCAGGATGCAATGTCGGCTGCGGGAGTGGGTTCCCTGGATGTGGTATCGAATGCATCGACATGCAGAACGTAGGCGAAGGGCTCCAGGTTGGCGGTCGCTTCAATCATGCTCCTGCAAGCATTGACCGACTGCAGGCGTCCGTCGTCATCGCTGTGGCCCAGTTGCAGGTCGATGGGCAGGTGGACCGTGAAGCTGAGGCTGTTCTCTTCAGCTAGCTGACGGAGTTCCCGAATGGATGCGGGGGAGGGGATGTTTGTCATCTCCGGTATCTCGAACAGGAGCAGTTCGATATCGTCAATGAGCGGCGCCAGTGCCCTGACATTGGGCAGTATGTCTGCCGGAATGATGTAGGAGGTCGTGCCCACCCGGAACGGGAAACGCCCCTTCACACTTGGAATGCCGTCAAGATGCATGGTCGGCGTCATTCTCAGTAGATGGGTCTTGTGGTGGGATGAGCTCGCCCAGCAGCGTGAAGAGATCAGTCACGGACTGCCACTCTCTTGCGCCCTGGTCAACCAATTGCGCCGCGGTCTTGGTGGCACGCCGATCAGGCGTATAGTCGCGATCGCCCACGCCGGCGGCAAGGAAGACCGGGATATTCTGCTCCAGCGCACGTGCGGCAAGGTCAAGGTTTACGGCGTTGCCGGGACCGAAGGGCGTGGGGCAGATGACAACGGCGTCAGCCTGGCGCGCTTGAGCCTCTGCCTCGACGAAGGTCTGTGCGCCGATGGCTGAGAACGGCTGCTCGAACGTTCCCTCTATTCCAAGCGCGGTAGCGGTCAGGCTGTCGCTGTCACCCTCGTTAAGCACCCCACACGTTACGGTGTAGTCGCACAAGTGTAGGCGGCGCAGGATCTCTTCGCCGCTGCCGCCCCCGGCGATACAGTGAACGTGGATGCCCTCGCCGCTGCGCCCGGGAGCCAGGCGTGGACTGGGTGTCACCATGACGGATCCGTTAACCGGGTTTGACTGTACCCGCACATCGCAATGATAGACCTCGCGAAGTCTTTCCTCGGTCAGCACATCGGCCGGCGCTCCATCGGCAACGAGCCGGCCGTGATCCAGGAGTAGCAGTCGCTCACAGAATTCGGCCGCTATGTTCAGGTCATGGCTGACCGTCAGAATTGTGACACCGGCCTCGCGATTCAGGCGCTCGACGATCTGCATCACCTCAAGCGCATGGTTGATATCGAGATGCGATGTGGCTTCGTCCATCAGAATCATGCGCGGCTGTTGTGCGAGGACCATGGCGATGACGGTGCGCTGCTTCTCGCCACCGCTCAGCTCGGGGAAGGGGCGGCGACGCATTTCCATGACATCGGTATAGACCATGGCTTGCTCGATGATGCGGCGGTCATCGGCGCTGAGCGTATGGCGGCGGCCAAGCGCATGCGTGCGGCCCATTGCCACGAGCGCTTCGACCGTGAAGGCCATGGGGGTACTGAGTTCCTGCGGGACGACACCGACGCGCTGCGCGCGTTCTGCGGCCTTCAGGTTGACGACGTCTTTGCCAAAGAGGGAGACGCTCCCGCTTAGTCGCGGCAGGAGTCCGGTCGCTGCACGAATGAGCGTTGTCTTGCCGCAACCGTTGGGTCCAATCACACCGCAGAGCGTACCGGGGTCAATGCTGAAAGCGAGGTCCTCGAACACCGGCACGTGACGATAGCCGCCGGTTACCTTGCTGAACTGGAGGGCGGGTATGCTCATTCGATCCACCCCTTTCGTCCTCGCAGTTTGAGAATGGCAAGGAAGAATGGGCCGCCGCACAGGGCTGTCAGAACACCGACGGGAATCTCGCGCGGCGCCAAGAGGGAGCGCGCAAGCGCATCGCAGGCGGCGAGAAACACGCCTCCCGCCAGTGCGGTGGCCGGAATGAGGCGTCGATGGTTCGGGCCCAGCAGGCTACGCATGACGTGTGGGACGATCAACCCGACAAACCCGATCAAGCCAGCCAGCGACACCGCCGCCGCCGCAAGAAGGCTGCCAAGCAGCAGGCCTATGGCTGTTACCAGTTCAGTGCGGACGCCGACGTGGTGGGCGACTTCGCGCCCGAGCGTGAGGGCGTCCAGCTGTGGGGCGATGAACCAGGCGGCGACGACGCCTCCCGCAACAACAGCCGCCGTAATGATCATCTGTCCCTGGGACATGGGCTGGAGATTTCCGAGCATCCACCAGATGACACTGTGTAGCCCCTCGCGCGGGGCGGTGGCCACGAGAAACATCAGGATACTTGATGCGATGGCGCTGACGATAACACCGCTGAGGATCAGGCTGTACACGGAGGCACGGGTGCCACCCGCTACAGCGAGAACAATCAACAAGGCCAGCATGGCACCTGCGAACGCGGTGGTGGGCAGAAGCAAGGCGGTGACCGCACCACCGAACCCGGTTAGGATGGCCGCGGCTGCGCCGAGACCGGCGCCACTGCTCACTCCCAGGATGTATGGCTCCGCAAGCGGGTTGCGCAATAGTGCCTGAAACACCACGCCTGCGCACGAGAGCGCTGCACCCACAACGAGACCGGTGACGATACGATGGAGTCGGAGCGAGAGAATGGCTCGCCCGACAGGGGTCCCGATGGCGGGGAGCCCGAACCCTGACGGGCCGCTAAGAGCGCATAAGACCAGTATCAGCATGCCGGCGAGCACAAGGAGGACGATGAGCCATCGCGATGAGCAACACGGTGCTTTTGGCTCACAGATCATGCTTGTCCCCTTGCTGCGCCTTGCGCACGCAGTCCCGTAGTGCCGCGAGGCCCTCCAGCAGTCGCGGTCCCGGACGCAGTAAGACATCGTAATGGAGCTGGTCAAAGATATGACCGTTCTTTACCGCGTTGATATGCTCCCATCCGGAGCGACGCCGGATCATCTCAGTCGCACCATCGCTCGGGCCCATGTAGAGACAGAGAATGATATCTGGATTCTCTGCGATAACCTGTTCAGGCGCGATTTGAAAGTAGTCGTTCTTGACGGAATCGGCAATGGGGCGTCCTCCTGCCAGTCGGATGAGGTCGGCGAGGAAGGTGTGGCTGCCGATTGTCACCATGGGGTCGTGCCACACCTCGGCGTAGACGGAGAGCGGATGTCGGATGTCGGATGTTGGATGTCGGATGTCGGCGTGAGCATCGGCAATGGCAGCAGAGATGTCTGCGGCCAGGGCGTCGGCTTGTTTCGTGTGGCCGGTGAGTGTGCCCAATTCCCGGAGCATAGGGACAATGTCATTCAGTCCTTTGCAGCGGATGCGACGGTGACTGATGCCCATGCGAGTGATCTGTGTGGCAACGGTCTCGTCCGCCAGGGCCGTATCCAAGACCACTGTAGGCTGCGCACGGGCGAGGAGTTCAAGGGATGGAGTACCAAAGCCTCCGATGACGGGGATGTCCTTAACAATCTCGGGTGGGTAATCGCAAACCGACGTGCGGCCGACAAGAAGATCTGCGGCGCCGATGGCGCACAGGCTCTCGGTGAGACTCGGTGCCAGGGATACAATACGGATCTCCTCCTGGGGTGGAGGCGCAGATGACGGTCGGCAGCCTGTCAGAAGAAGTCCGGTGAGGAGGATGGTGACTGTCCAGAACTGTCGCATGGAGTGAAAAATTCCTCTTGAAGGGAAGAATATCCAATATCCAACACTCAAATCCAATGACCAAGTGAGAACACGGCAAAAAAAGGAGGAGTGATGGACACCATCACTCCTCCTCGAACGTCATATCCACCAGGAACTAGTTAGTCTTACGACCGCCTACGCCCTTGGTGTCCTTGGTGATGGTGCGGGCCTTCTCCTTCGGGCGGAGCTTGCGTACGGCTTTGCCAGCCTGCCACATCTCGGAGTTACCAATCGCATCCAGCTCTTTCGTGAGCTGTTCCTTGTAGTTCTTTTTCCCACAGGAGCTGACAACGCGCGCCGCTTCTTTCTTGGTCGCGACGGCCTTGTAGAGGTCCTTGAAGACCGGGAGCGTAGCCTTCTTGAACTTGGGGCGCCAGTCCAGCGCACCACGCTGGGCGGTGGCGGAGCAGTTGGCAAACATCCAGTCCATGCCGTTCTCATCGACCAGGCGGATCAAGCTCTGGGTCAACTCCTCGACGGTTTCGTTGAACGCTTCGCTGGGGCTGTGCCCGTTCTTGCGGAGCACGTCATACTGGGCTTCCATTACGCCGGCCAAAGCACCCATCAGGATGCCGCGCTCACCAACGAGGTCGCTGGTGACCTCCTTCTCGAACGTGGTCGGGAAGAGGTAGCCGGATCCGACGGCAATGCCGATGGCCATGCAGCGCTCTTCAGCACGCCCGGTATAGTCCTGACCGACGGCGAAGCTGGAGTTGATGCCCACTCCCGCGAGGAAGTTACGGCGTACGGATGTGCCCGATCCCTTGGGAGCTACGAGCAGCGTATCGATGTTGGCGGGGGGAACAACCTTGGTGAGATCGTTGTAGACCAGCCCGAAGCCGTGTGAGAAGTAGAGTGCATCGCCTTCGTCCATGAAGGGTTTGACCAGTTTCCAGACCGGCTTCATGGCGGCATCGGCCACGAGCATCATGATGATGGTGCCACGCTCGGCGGCTTCTTCGATAGTGAACAGCGTCTCGCCGGGAACCCAGCCATCCTTCTTGGCGCGGTTCCAGTCCTTCTTGAAGGCCTTGGCCTGACCGATGATAACGTTGATTCCGTTGTCCTTCATGTTCAGCGCCTGGGCCGGGCCCTGGACGCCGTAGCCGATTACGGCAACGACTTCGTTCTTGAGAGTCTTGCGCGCCTTGGCAAGTGAGAACTCCTTGCGCATGACGACGGTTTCCTCGGTGCCGCCAAAATCGATAACTGCCATTTTCTTTCCTCCTTGGGGCGTTATTTCTGTTCGCTTGATTCAGTGAGAGTGAAAAATCGGGGACTTGTCTGCTAGCCCATGAGGCCGGTGATGAACCAGTAGGCCAGCCCAAGCAGGCCAAGAGCGATGACGATCGCGATGGCAATCCACATGCCGGCGCGGCTCTTGCGTACCCCGAACTCCGGCGGGGCTTGACGGACCGGTCCGGTCCGAATCGTGTCCTGGGGCCCGGTATCGGAAGACGCGACGCTCGAGGCCGTGTCGATGTCATCACCTTCCACGGTTATCCGTATGCTTCCTATGGTCAGGACATCGCCGGGTGCCAGTGGAACTTCGGTGACCATGCCGCCGTTGAGATAGGTGCCGTTAGTCGAATTGAGATCCCGTAGGGTGTAACGGTTCTCTTTGCGAAGGATGGCGCAATGACGCGACGAGGCAGCCGGATCCTCAATGGTGACGGCGTTGTCGGAGGCTCGCCCGATGACAGTTTCTTCCTGGTCGAGTGTGATAACTCGATCCTCGGACCCTTCGCTCTGCATTCGTAAAGTAGCCATAATTCAGCCGTTTGTCTCACAATCCGGAGAACGTGTCAACACCGCTCCATGTAATCCCGCCGGATTTCAGCGTATGCACCGCACGGCCCCGGCAGAGGCGCCCTGCAAAGGGCGTATTCCCCGAAAGGGAAAGGAATTCGGACGGGTCTACGGCCCACTCCGTCGCGAGGTCTGCGATGACAATGTCAGCCGGGGCGCCGGCCGCCAGGGAGGGGCAGGGGCGCCCAAGGAGAGCCGCCGGACCTTCGGTCCAGCGCCGCAACCAGTCCAGCGGAGCCATGCCTCGTTCGACGACTAGAAGCTGATAGGTAACGCCGATGGCGGTCTCCAGGCCCACGACGCCGAACGGTGCCTTGAGAATGCCCTTGGCCTTTAAAGAGGCAAGATGCGGAGCGTGATCGGTCGCAAGGATGCTGAGGTCGCCGCTGAGCACGGATTCAATCAGGATCTCGCGGTCATTGGGGCTGCGCAGAGGCGGGTTCATCTTGAAGTTGCCATCGTCTTCGGTGATGTCGGCATCGGAGAGGGCCAGGTGATGTGGTGTGGCCTCGCCGGTTACAGGCAGCCCACGCGCGGCGGCTTGGCCAATCAGCCGGGCGGATGCTCCGGACGTTACGTGTTGGATGTGCATGGCACAACCGGTGGCCGCGGCGAGCTCGATGTCGCGTGCCACGATCATGTCCTCGGCCTTGGAGGGAATGCCGGGCAGGTTGAGTCGACGCGCGGCGTCGCCATCGTGCAGCACACCTTTGCCGGCGCGCACGGGGTCGAGGGCATGGTCCATTATCGGGATGTCCAGCTTCGCCGCCTGTTCCATGGCGCGCTGCATCAGCGCATCGTTCGCCACGGTTGAGCCATCGTCCGTGAAGGCCACGGCGCCGGCCTGTGCCAGGGCCTCAAGGTCGGCCAGTTCACTGCCGCGCCGCTCACTCGTGATGCAGGCGGAAGGCCGCAGTTCAACCGCGTTGGCCTCGGCCGCGCGCTCCAGTTGGAATCGGACCTGCTCCGGCGTATCGACCGCCGGACGTGTATTGGGCATCGTGACAACGGTCGTGAACCCGCCGCGTGCAGCCGCGCGTGAACCGGTGGCAATGGTCTCGGCGCCCTCATGGCCGGGTTCGCGGAAGTGGACGTGCACATCAATCAGTCCGGGCATGACGGTGAGGCCTGTTGCATCGATCTCGCGTGCGTTGGACGGACGATCGGCGACAATGAGGCCATCCTCTATATAGAGGTCGGCGGTCGCCCGCCGACCCGAGGCGGGGTCAAGCAGCGTTCCGTTCGAGATGATCCATGCCGTGTTCATGCGATGGTGACAGTACTGATTCCTGTGCACGTGGGCAAGTGAGGACTGCGGCTCGCTCGGAGAGCTCGCCCTACCTGATTGTGGGGGAGGTAGGGCGAGCTCTCCGAGCGAGCCGATACCGTTTTGTCTTGCCTATAGGGAAGGAAAACCTAGATTGGCGGCAATACGGATGTGAAAGGGCTGACATGCAGACGCTAGAATGGGATAACAGCTTATCGGTGGGCGTGGAGGAAATTGACGCGCAGCACCGAACCTGGATTGACCGGTTCAACAAGGTGGTAGAGGCGGTCAGTGACCGGCGTGGCGCGACCGAGATCTCGAAGACGCTGGGGTTCCTCGTGGACTATACCGAGGAGCACTTCGGTACGGAGGAAGCCCGCATGGCTGAGACGGGGTATCCCGATATGCCGGCGCACCGCGATCGTCATGACGACATACGATTGACGTTGAATGGTCTTGTCGAAGACTTCAGGGAAGACGGTCCGACCGAGGAACTGGCGGGGGACGTTGAGACGTTTCTGGGTAACTGGCTGATCAAGCACATCCGCGAAGTCGACATGAAGCTAGGCGCATTCCTTGCAGCACAGTGATCTTATCATGGATTCTGGCGTATGAAGATTGCCATTGCATGTGGGGGTACCGGCGGGCATATCTTCCCCGGAATTGCTGCGGGCGAGGGACTGCGGGCACGCGGTCACGAGGTGACACTGTGGCTGGGTGCGCGTAACGTCGAGGACCTCTCGACGGCGACTTGGGACGGTCCGGTTGAACGTGTCAAGGCGTCGGGTTTTCCCTCCGGACTTTCGTTGCGCACCCTTACCGTCGGCTTGCGGCTTCTCTTGACCGTAGCCGAGTGTCGGCGTCGCATGCGGCGGGCGCGGCCCGACGTGGTGCTGGCCATGGGGGGGTACGCTTCGGTGGGCCCGGGCCTGGCGGCGCGGATGCTTGGCATCCCTCTCGTGTTGCACGAATCGAATGCCGTGCCCGGGAAAGCGGTTCTGTTCCTGGCAAAGTATGCCCAAGTGGTTGCGCTGGGTTTCGAAAGAGCCGAGCCCTATTTCACGGGGCGGCGGCGCGTCGTAACGGGATTCCCCCTGCGCAGCGACCTGCAGGGATCACCGCCACTTACCGGAATGGATCCGCAGCGCTTCACTGTGCTGGTTATGGGGGGCAGCCAAGGGGCGCATGCGTTGAACGTGACTGTTCCCGATGCGCTGTGCGAGGCGATCCGGCAGGGCATCACGCTGCAGGTCATTCACCTGAGTGGCGCCGCGGACGAGGCCGATGTTCGGGCAAGGTATGAAGCCGCGGGTGTCCCTGCCCGGGTGTTCGGTTTTCTGAAGGATATGGGGGCGGCCTATGCCGCGGCCGATCTGGCGATCTGTCGCGCCGGTGCGGCTACCTGCGCTGAGCTGACGCTCTGCCGTGTGCCGTCGTTGCTGGTGCCGCTGCCGTGGGCGGCACATGACCACCAGCGTGAGAACGCACGCGCCCTGGCGGTGGCAGGTGGGGCCGATATAATGGAACAGGACGAGTTGTCGATCGATGCCCTGCTGCCGTACCTTGAGCGGTGCATGCAGGAGACCGGCTACCTCGAACAGAAGCGCAATGCCTTGGCGCAGACGAGTACTGATAATGCCGTGCAGATGTTGTGTGAACTGATTGAGGAGGTGGTCGACTGAGATGCCGATCTACGAGTTTTACTGTCCCGACTGTCATGTGATTTTCAGTTTTCTGTCGCGTTCGATCAATACATCGAAGTGTCCCGCCTGTCCGCGCTGCAAGCGAAAGAAGCTGGACAAGCAGGTGTCCCTGTTTGCCGCCACCGGTCACGCCAGCGAAGATGGCGACATGGATGACCTGCCAATCGACGAGAGCCGCATGGAGCGCGCCATGGAGGCGATGGCCTCTGAAGCCGAGAGCATGAACGAGGATGATCCCCGTGAAGCGGCAAAGCTGATGCGCAAGTTCTCAGACATGACCGGCATGGAATTCGGCAAGGGCATGCAGGAAGCCCTCGGTCGTATGGAGGCCGGGGAAGACCCCGACAAAGTCGAAGCCGAGATGGGTGACCTTATGGAAAGCGAAGATCCCTTCGTGCTGCCCGGCAAACAGGCGGGGAGTGCGAGCGCGAAGGGGAAACGGCGCGGGGAACCGAAACGGGATAAGACGCTCTACGAAATGTGAGTGGGCCTGCTGCGAAGGGCGCTCAGAAGAGTCTAGGCGTCAGGTAGGGCGAGCTGTCCCAGCGAGCCGCGATCTGCACGTCACTCCAAGCGCGAAGTAGGTCAGACCACACTCACCCGCAACACCTCACACGGACCTTCCTCCGGCGCCAGGGCGTACTCGCTAATCGAGGCCGGAAGCAGCAACGTGGTGCCGGCACCAACGGTCTCTTTACCGCCTTCAGTTGCGACCGTCAGCGTGCCCTTCGTGACGAAGAGCATGTGGAAACTGCGGCCGTCGTTTGTAACGTGGAAGGGCGTCTCGATGTTCAGGCGCCCGAAGCGGAAGTAGGGCGTGACCAGCAGATCCTGCGATCGATTCGGTCCATCTACGATCGGCTCCGATGGCGTGGCGCCGGCCGGATCCAGTTCCCAGTCGATGACCTGGCGCGCCTTCTCAACGTGTAGCTCGCGCGGATTCCCTTCGGCATCGACCCGCCCCCAGTCGTAGACGCGGTAGGTCGTGTTGGAGTTCTGTTGTACTTCAAGAATGAGGCAGCCTTCGCCTATGGCATGCACACAGCCGCCACGGATATAGGTCAGGTTGCCGGGTGACGCGGGGTGTGACTTGAGTAGGTTCTGAACCGTACCGTCCTCGAGGGCAGCATCGAAAGTCTCCACGGTCGTTCCTGCGACGAGGCCGGCGTAGAACTGGGTGCCGGGCGCGCCGTCCAGGATGTACCACATCTCGCTCTTGGCTTCACCACCAACGACCGGCGCGGAGTCGTCATTGGGATGGACCTGCACGCTCAGCTTCTGCGCGGCGTCGATGATTTTGACGAGCAGGGGAAAGTGATCTGTGGGAGAGGCGGTTCCGACCAGGTCAGCGCCCATCTCCAGGAGCAGGTCGTGCAGGGATGTTCCTTCGCGCGGGCCGTTGCTGACGATGCTCATGCCGTCTGCGTGGTCGCACAGTTCCCACGACTCGGCGCAGAGCCCCGGCTGCGGCTCGCGATTGAATCGGGATGGAATGCTGGTGCCGCCCCAGATGTAGTCCTTATAGACAGGCGTGAGAAGCAAGGGGTAGATCTGTGTGTCCATGGCGGGGATAGTATGTAAGGGGGACAGGGCGGGCAAGTTGAGTTTCTGCCGTTACCTTTTTTTATGGTTCCTCAGCAAAATCTGTGGGTGAACTCAGGCTCAGGTAGCTCACCCATTGTATGAAATAGCGCGATTTTGAGCACATCGAAGCTCCGAAAGCCGAAGGATTTTCTCGTGACGAGATTTATTTTGCGATTCATCCCC
>JADHWE010000001.1 GCA_016783675.1 Kiritimatiellia bacterium | reverse complement strand
TTTCTTCGGCCCACAAGCTCATCGTCGCGGCTGGAACCAGCATCAGGTAAACCCACGTATGCCAGAAGAAGAACGGTGTCAGATCAGCCACGCCACGCTCATAGAAGCGCGCTACGGAGAAGGTCAGGAATCCCGTTAGTATAAGGAATACGACCATGAACACGTAGGCGACTGCCGACTGGAAGTAGGCCTTCAACTCGCGGCGGAAGATCGTTCCAATGTTGTACATGTTACCCATTGTTCTCGTCCTCCTTGTCCAGTGTCAGCATGCGGAATGTCTCGGCCAGCGTGCCACTCGGGCTCTGGGCCTTCAATTCGCCCGGCGTACCGGTGGCGACAATCTTGCCGCTGCTGATGATGACGCAGCGGTCGCACACGGCTTCCACTTCCTCGAGGATGTGGGTGGAAATGATGATCGTCTTCTCTTTTGCCATGTTGCGGATCATCTCGCGCACCAGGTGCTTCTGGTTGGGGTCGAGTCCGTCGGTCGGCTCGTCCATGATCAGCACGGGCGGATCATGCAGGACCGCCTGCGCAAAGCAGGCGCGCTGCCGGTATCCTTTGGAGAGCGTGCCGATCACTTGGTGTCGAACCTTCTCCAGTCGGCAGGTGACAATCGTTTCATCCACGCGTTCGCGCCCGACCTTGCCGCGGAAGCCGCGAATGCCTGCCCCGAAGCGCAGGAAGTCCGTCACGGTCATCGAGTCATAAGCCGGGGCATTCTCGGGCAGGTAGCCGAGGCAGCGTTTCACTGCCACCGGATCGCTCCCGACATCATGCCCGCAGACGCGTGCCGTGCCCGCGGTTGGGGGGAGGAATCCCGTGATCATGCGCATGGTGGTGGTCTTGCCTGCTCCGTTCGGACCAAGGAATCCCAACACCTCCCCCCTATCAGCCCGGAACGAAACGCCGCGAACGGCTTCGATGGGCCCGAAGTGTTTCCTGAGGCCGTCGACCTCGAGCATAGTTACCTCCTGTGTATCTTCTTCTCTGCCGCAAGACGATTAATCGTCGCAGCATTCTTGAATTCCATTCTGTAGCCGAAAAAAACCGGCACAAAAGAGCCTGCTCGCTTTCCTCTTACCTATACGGAGAGAAAGGCGCTCTTATTAGCAAAACCGGTGTTTCTGATCAAGTCCGATTGCACCCCGAAGACTAACTCATCAAAGCACTCAGCTCATAAGCTCAACGCAACAGGCCTCACCCCCCACAAATTAAGCGAATGGCCGGCCTTGAATGTTGCATACAGAACCACGATCGTGGTTCTGTATGCAACACTCCAACGTGTCCTGCGGATGTAAGTGGGGTCATTGTGACTCATGTCTGAACTATGTACTCTTGGTAGTAGTGTCATAATGACTCTCTTGGTGCGGATAGGTGAATGCTGTATCCTGTTGTGCATAAACTCATTACGAAATGTTGAGTGATTGTGTGGTCGCGTGGCATGCAAATTGCATGTATATGTAGTGGATTTGATGTTTACAGGCGTACGAAGGAGAGGTCACCATGGATTTGAGCAAATTGACCCAAAAAGCGCAGGAAGCGTTGCAAACAGCGCAGGTTTTGGCGGTTCGCCATAGCCACCAGCAGGTGGAAGGGGAACATGTTCTGTTCGCGCTGGTTAAGCAGGAGGGTGGGCTTGTGCCCCGGCTTCTGGAGCGGATTGGCGTGCCGGTTCCGACTCTGCAGGCCCGTCTGGAGCAGGAATTGGAGAAAATGCCCTCTGTAAGCGGTGGGAGCACGGAGGCGGGCAAGGTCTACGTGACCCAGCGCTTCAGCAAGCTGCTGGTAAAGGCTGGCGACGAAGCGAAGCGGTTGCGCGATGAGTATATCTCGGTTGAGCACCTGCTCCTGGCTTTCACGGACGAAGGCAGCGAGACACCTGCCGGGCGGTTGCTTGCCGAGTTCGGGGTCAAACGGAAGGCTCTCCTCGAAGAGCTCAAGGCGGTCCGCGGCAATCAGCGTATCACAACCGACAACCCGGAGGGCGCGTACGAGGCGTTGGAGAAATACGGGGTCGACCTGGTGGCCTTGGCACGTGACGGCAAGCTGGATCCAGTGATCGGGCGCGACACGGAGATCCGCAGCGTCGTCCGCATTCTTTCGCGCAAGACCAAGAACAATCCGGTTCTGATCGGTGAACCCGGCGTAGGCAAGACGGCTATCGTGGAGGGACTGGCCCACCGGATCGTGCGCGGCGACGTGCCGGAGGGGCTCAAAGACCGCACCATCTTCGCGCTCGATATGACCGCGCTCATGGCCGGAGCCAAATACCGCGGCGAGTTCGAGGAGCGGCTGAAAGCCGTGCTCACGGAGATCAAGGCCGCGGAAGGGCAGATCATTCTCTTCATCGACGAAGTCCACACAATCGTCGGCGCAGGCAAGACCGAGGGGTCGGCCGATGCGGGCAACATGCTCAAGCCGATGCTGGCGCGCGGCGAGCTGCATTGCATCGGGGCAACCACGCTCGATGAATACCGCAAGTATGTCGAGAAGGACGCCGCGCTCGAGCGGCGTTTCCAGCCGATCGTCGTGGATGCGCCCAACGTGGAGGACACAATCTCGATCCTGCGCGGACTGCGCGAACGGTTTGAAGTGCACCACGGTGTCCGAATCCAGGACGCGGCGCTGGTGTCGGCGGCGGTGCTCTCTGACCGCTATATCAGCGACCGGTTTCTGCCGGACAAGGCAATCGACCTCATGGACGAAGCGTGTGCCTCGATCCGCACCGAGATCGACTCGATGCCGGCCGAGCTGGACGCCATCACACGCAAAGTGATGCGACTCGAGATCGAGGAAACGGCTCTTAAGAAAGAGAAGGACAAGGCCAGCAAAGATCGGCTCGCCGCCCTGCGCAAGGAGTTGGCCGACGCCAAAGCCGATGCCGATGCCATGCGCGCCCAGTGGGAGCAGGAGAAGAAGGCGATCGAGGTTGTGCGCGGCGTGCGCGAGAAGCTGGAGCATGCCCGACAGGACAGCGATGAGGCCGAGAGGGCCTACGATCTGGACCGCGTCGCCAAGCTGCGCCACGGCGTGATTCCGCAGCTTGAGCAGGAGTTGTCCGAGTACGAGGCACATGACGAGGATGACAAGGGCGGCGCAACGTTGGTGCGCGAAGAGGTGTCGGAGGAGGAGATCGCCGAGGTCGTCTCCCGGTGGTCGGGCGTACCGCTAACCAAGCTGCTGGAAGGCGAGCGTCAGAAGCTGTTGCAGCTTGATGACGTTCTGCATCATCGCGTGGTAGGCCAGGATGAAGCCGTGCAGGCCGTGGCCGATGCCGTGCTGCGGGCACGGGCGGGTATCAAGGCGCCGAATCGTCCGATCGGGTCGTTCCTGTTCCTTGGTCCCACCGGCGTGGGCAAGACCGAGCTGGCGCGTACGTTGGCGGAGGCTCTATTTGACAGCGAGGAGAACATCGTACGGATTGACATGTCGGAGTATGTGGAGAAACACACCGTTTCGCGACTGGTGGGCGCGCCTCCGGGGTACATCGGATTCGAAGAGGGCGGCCAACTCACCGAGGCCGTGCGGCGCAAGCCCTACAGCGTGATCCTGCTCGACGAGATTGAGAAAGCACATCCGGATGTGTTCAACATCCTGCTGCAAATCCTCGACGAGGGACGGTTGACCGACTCGCACGGACGCACGGTCAATTTCAAGAACACGATCGTCATCATGACCAGCAACATCGGGTCGCCGATTCTGTTGGATGGCATCGACAAGGAGGGGCATATCTCGGAGGGCGCACGGCGCCAGGTCATGGACGAACTGCGTGCACGGTTCCGTCCCGAGTTTCTCAACCGGGTGGACGAGACCGTACTCTTCAAGCCGCTCACGCTCGACGAAATAACCCGCATTGTCGACCTGCTCCTGGCGGAACTGCGTGGTCGCCTCGAAACGCAGGGACTGAATCTGGAGGTCTCGGAGGAAGCCGAGCGTTTCATCGCCGAGCAGGGCTTCGACCCGCTCTACGGCGCCCGTCCCCTCAAGCGTTTTATCCAGCGCGAGGTCGAAACCCCCATCTCCCGCACCATCATTGCCGGTGAGGCAGGGGATGGCAAGGTTCTCGACTTGGCGGTACAGAACGGTTTGCTCCACCTCGAAACCGCAGATAAGTCGCAATAAAGCAGCATCGCTACGTCTCCACTGCAACCAGCGCGCATAAGAAACCTGTCAAATAGACTCACGATCGTGAGTCTATTTGACAGGTTTTGTCTCTTGTTGCGCAGGAGTGCGGGGGTGCTGGCGGGTTGGTCTACGGGGGGCATGACAGGTGAGCATGGTAGATGGGTGTGTGCAGGGCGCCCTCGGGACGGAGGTCGCTTTTGAAGAGGGTGAGGGCGGTGGCTTCGATAGTGCCGAAGGGGTGATCTGCTGCGGCGTCGATCCGTTTTATCATCTCGTCGAGATTGCGTTTTCCGCGGATGCGGCCGAGCGTAATGTGCGGGGAGAAGGGGCGGTCTTCGGTCTCGAATCCGTCCGAGCGCAGCACCTCGGCCAGTCTGCCCTGTAATGCCTGCAATCCGACAACGTCGCCACTCAGCCCAGCCCACACGACGCGCGGTGAGCGACTGGAACCGAACGTGCCCGCGCCTGATACATCGAGATGCAGGGCAGGGGAGCCTTCGGCGCTCAGTTCCATGGCCGCGCGAACGTGAGCGAGTCCCGGCTCCGGTGTCTCGCCGAGGAAGGCGAGCGTCAGGTGCATCGTTTCGGGACGTACCCATCGCACCTGCGCACCGGTGTCGCGCAGCTCCTTCTGAAAAGAGGCGAGCTCTCGCCTGACATGCTCTCCAATCTCAATGGCTATGAACGTACGCATCAGTTCTCCACTCTGAATCGCCACGGCTTTTGAGCCCATTTTCCTGCGTAGTCAACCCCGATGCGAGGTGTTCGTTCCACGCGCCCGACCGCGTGACCTCGGTTTTCCAGCCAGATCCTATCACCACAGGCATCGGCTCGGTTGTGCGTGAGATTGATGGCCATGGCCTGGCAGAGCTTGCCGGGGCCGTCAGCAAGACTGCGGTCCGCTGTTCCGGAGCCGCGGTTGAGGCGCATCTGCTCGATGCCGTCCAGCGGCTCGACAGCCCGCACCAGCACGGCGCCGGCGGTGCCGTCATTCTCGGTTACGAAATTGAGGCAGTGGTGCATTCCGTAGATGAGGTAGACGTAGACCATGCCCGGTGGACCGAACATGATGCGGGCGCGCTTGGATGTCTTGCGTGAAGCGTGGGAAGCAAGGTCCTCTGGCCCGAGATAGGCCTCTACTTCCACGATGCGGCCGGCCAGCCCGACGCCCTCAACACGGTGCACCAGCACCTTGCCCAACATGTCCGGTGCCACCTCAAGCGTCGGTCTTCCGAAAAACTCTCGTGTTAACCGTCTATTCACTGCCCACTGCTCACTTTTCCCTTCATGGCCCCAGGCGTTCAAGGAACCAGTCGCTGGCGGCTTCCAGCCAGTCGGAGAACAGTGCCATCGGGCCTGGAGGTGCTTCTTGCTCGTGCATAGTGCGGGTAGATTGCCACAAGATAGATGGGCAAGGACAGGCGGATTTACATTCGCTGAACGATCTGCCAGTATGGGGGCGGATTTAAGACGTGTTTAGTGCCTGGGTGGTGGAATTGGCAGACACAGGGGACTTAAAATCCCCTGCTCGCAAGAGCGTGCGGGTTCGAGTCCCGCCCCGGGCATGCCACGGGAGAAGTGATCAGTAATCAGTGACCAGTATTCAGTGAGTTGGTGACGGAGTCGAAGGTGGTGGCCATGGCGACAGATAGTGAGTGGATTCGAGACGGGATTGCGGCGAGTGCGGCGATGATCGGGGGACTTGCGGAGTCGGCCGATGTCATCGGAGAGATGGGCGAGACGATCGTGAGCGCGCTCGAGGCCGGTGGCAAGGTTCTGACGGCGGGTAATGGCGGTAGCGCGGCCGAAGCGCTGCACATGTCGGAGGAATTCGTGGGACGGTTCCGCAACAATCGCCGTTCCCTGGCAGCGGTGTCGCTTGTGGCTGATCCGACGGCGATCACCTGTATCGGCAATGATTTCGGGTTCGATGAGATCTTCAGTCGCCAGGTTGAAGGTCTGGGCAAGGCGGGCGATGTCCTCGTGGTTTTCAGCACGAGCGGCAGCGCGCGCAATCTGTCGCGAGCCCTGGCGGCGGCCCGCGATGCGGGCATGGTGACGATGGCGATACTGGGGCGCGATGGCGGGCCACTTGCGGGCGCAGCGGATCATGAGATTATCGTCCCGGGCGATGCAACCGAGCGCATCCAGGAAGCCCACCAGGTGATCGTGCACCTGTTACTTGACGCCGCGGAGCGCGCCTTCTGGAGTGACGATGCAGTGTAGACCGCTAAGGCTTGGAATGGTTCTGTTTCTGTTTGCTGCCGCGATGGCGACAGGCCAAGTGGATCTGCGGCTCGATATTGCGACATCGACGGTGCTCACCCACGAGCCTCTCACGGCGCGGGTAACGGTCGTGAACAACGGCGCCCTGCCTCTGGCCGTTAACGCGGCGGACGGTTCGGGGCCGCAACTGTATTTTGGTGTGGAGCATGACAGCGGTGTTTCGGCTGTCCGTCGGGAAGGCGGAGCGTTGCCTGCGTTCATGGTGCCGCCCGGGCGCGTGGAGACGGTGGAGGTGGATCTCACGATGCGCTTCGTTCTGACCCAGTCGGGCAGCTACTTTGTGCGGGCCCTGCTGGACGGTGGCGGTGTCGAAGCAAGATCGTCCCTCAAAGTGATCGACGTGGTGCCGGGAATCGAATTGATCAGGACCAGTGGAAACGTTCCGTACGCACCGGGGGTGCGTCGCACCTACTCGTTACGTTACTGGGGGCGGCAGCGGAGGGATCACGTGTTTCTCTGCGTTTCCGACGCGCCATCCGGTCGCACGTTTGCCCCGATTCACCTGGGAACACTCATGCGGGTGGTGCGACCGACTATGTCGGCGGGAGACGACGGCGTGGTCACGGTGAAGCACCAGGTAAACCGCTCACAGATGATGGTTTCCACGCTGAAGTCCCGTCGCAGCAGATTGAGCCTCGTATCGCAACGCCCTGTCCGTACATCGTCGGCGCCCATGCCGAAGCCACCAACGCTGCCTCGGAAGTAGAGACGCGCCGGCATCCTCAGGCATGGCCACTATAGAAGGTCACGCAGTACGCCGCATAGGCGACCAGCAGGACGGCGTGAAGCCTCAGATCCCATCGCTTGGTCCGCTCAACTGAGGCCGCGGATAGCCGGAGTGTGCAGAGCATGGCGCGGGCGGCGGTTTCGAGAAGGACCAGGATCGCCACCGGAACGGTGAGCGGATTAGCCGGTCCGTGACCTGTGTTGCACGCAACCAGGTCGCGCAGACCGGTGGTCAATCCACACATCGGACAGCTGCGCCCCGTGAGCTGTTCCAGCGCGCAACCGGGGTAGAGCAGTCCAAGATGCTCTTGAGCCCACGGGACAACCAGCAGCGCGGGTCCAAGCGCGAGCAGGGCGAGCAGAACAACAATGTTAAAGCGTCGATAGTTCATGTGGTTACGTCGTTGAGAATTCTAAGTGAGTAGGGTAGGGTGCGTCCATCCTTCTTGCAGGAGAGTGACGATGGAGTGGTACTACGTCAAAGATGGCGAATCGCGCGGGCCGGTCAACCGGGATGAACTGACGCGCCTGGCGGGGAACGGGGAGCTGAGACCCGAGGACCTGGTGTGGAACAGCACCATGGGCGAGGAGTGGGCGCGCGCCGATAGCGTCGTGGGGCTCTTCACGGGCCGACAGCATGAGCTGCAACTGCGTGCTCCCGGCCAGGACGGGCGCGATCTGCGTGAACCCGGGGCGATCAAGCTGATCGATCCGGTCAAGTATGCCTGGCGACGCATGGTCCTGATTCTCTTCCAGCCTTTTGAAATCGGCAAGTGGTTCGCCCTGGGTTTCTGTGCCTGGTTGGCTTCCCTGGGGGAGAGCGGCGGATCCTTCAACACGGGCTCAGGCGGCAGTGGTGGGGGTGGAGGCGACAGTGACTTCTCTGTAGACGGGATGCTCACGGGTATGGAGGAGGCATGGGCGCCGGTGCGCGAATTCTTTCAGCAGTATGGCGGCATCGTGATCGGCCTCGTAGTGGTGCTGGTGTTGATTGGGCTGGCGGCCGGCATTGTGTTTCTGTGGCTGCGCTCACGCGGCAAATTCATGCTGCTCGACAACGTGCTTAGAAACAAGGCCGAGGTGACGGAGCCGTGGCAAACCTGGAAACAGCACGCGAATTCGCTGTTCCGCTGGTCGCTGGGCTACGGAATCATCTGCCTGGTCATCACGCTTGGCCTGTTGGCCCTGGCTTGGCCGCTCGTGATCAAGCCCTGCGTGGAGGCACGGGCATACGTACCTGAAATGGCGGGTGGAATCGCTATGATCATCCTGCTGTTCCTCGTGTTTGGTACCGTCACCTTCTATATCAGCCGGTTTCTGAACGATTTCATCATTCCCATCATGTATCGGCATGATCTCACGGCGACGGAAGCATGGCGGAAGTTCCTGGGGCTCTATCATTCGAACAGTGGCCGATTCCTGACCTATGGGCTGTTCATGCTCGTGCTGCAGATGTGTGCAGGGATGGCCATACTCGCGGCGATACTGGTGACGTGCTTCATTGCGGGTTGCCTGATGGGCATCCCGTATCTCGGGGCGGTCCTGCTTCTGCCGGTGACGGTGTTCTTCCGCCTCTACGGTGTGGAGTACCTGGCGCAGTATGGCGGCGATTTTGTGGTGGGCGCGGCGAAGGGGGACGATGAGCCTGACGCATGAGGATGCACGCCGTTCGGCAGCGGTGACGCTGTCGGATATGGAGATGTTCATCTTTCCGGAGCTGATCTACAGCCTGGTGCTGGCCAACATGATGTCGCCACGCATCTGGGCCTGGCGAGACGATCCCTGGTTCGACGGCATTGAGCGGATGAAGCCGTACCGGCGTATCGCCCGGCTCAAGCAGTACATCATGGACCACTACGCTTTCAACCTGGACCTCGACACGTGGGGCCTGACCACGCGCGACCGTGAGCTGGCGCGGTTCGAGTCCTTTATCAACCCCGAAACGCTGGCGCAGTCCAACGCCCTGTTCGGCTACGAGGGCGACAAGTACTACTTCGATATCGATATCCGCACCCACTTCGGTTTGGACAAGTACGACGGCGACGTCATTCCGTACTGGAAGACCGAGACCGTGGAGGCGATGGACGCGTTCCGCCTCAAGCCCAACTACGCCAACGGGGCGGGTGAATGCGTGTCGCTGGCAACACTCTATGCGGCCGCGCTGTTCATCGTAGCGCGGATTCCGCTGCAGGACATCTTCCTGATGGCCACACCGCTGCATTCACAGAACTTCGTCGACGTGGTCGACGGCATCCTGACCAACAACCGGCGACTCGTGACGAAGAAAATGTGGTTCAACGGCACGGCGCTCTCGGCCCAGGCGCGGCGGGCGCTGGAGAACGAGCGCATAACGATTGTGGCGCACGAAACCGGCGTGTTGCACACGATGTATGAAGAGGCCACGCTGGCGCCTGCGCAGGCAGAACGCTTTGCCGAGCGGCTGAGCCGGTTTCTCTGCACGGCCCTGAGTGATGAGGTCCTCGGCAACTTCCTGCGTCATACGCACGAGATCCAGAAGTGCTTCCAAATTCGGTGGCCGCAACACGGGCAGGATCATTACGTGCCGATGGATCGCGTGTTCGCCTATGAGCACGGGAGTCCCTACCGTGTCACGGACAACACGCGCGCGAAATTGATGGATGAGATCGAGGGCGAGGAGTTCTGTGATCGGCGGCTTCCCAGTCGAATCGTGTTCAACGACCTCGAGGCCTTTGTGAAACAGGAAAGTATTGATATTGCGCGCGATGACGATGTGCGCCGGCTGAAGGAGCAGTTCGCGAGTGACTGTCTGAACGCCGAGATCGCGATCGAGAGTCTTGTGCGGTTCTGCCGGACGCAGCCGAAGTTGCCCGACCTTGGCGGCAAGACCTTCGTAAAAGGGCAGGAGCCCCTCGCTCTGGATGCCGACATGACGCGCGAGGAGATCCGGGATCGCCTGGAATCGATCCGCGAGCGCAACGTGATGGCGGACATGGCCTTCCACGCCTGGCGCGATCTGAGTCGCACCGAACCGGAACCGTTCCTTGTGGCGGCCGTGCAGCGCTGCCCTGTGTCGGTTGAGGCGACCAGGGATCTCTCGGACGCTGAGCTGCAGGCGGCGTTGGACGGAATGGGGGATGCGTCGATCTATGACGGTCCGGTACGCCTGGCGCAACCGGACGAGGTCTGGAATTTTCAGACCGGTGATGGACTCGAGAAGGCCGTGCTGGTGGCCAACGTGCTGCGTGCGCGTGACCCCGGGGTGGCGTTGACACTGGTCATTGGCGACGGTGAGGCGCACCTGCAGGGCGGGGCGCGCGAGTGGCAATTTGGCGCCGCCAAGCAGCTTGCGTTGACGGAATGGGTCATTCCCTGAGCGAGCGCGTTTCTGCCCCAAAAGACGCCACTTCCCTCTTGTTCTCCTGTGTTGGGTTTCGTAGTATCCCACGCATACTATGGGCAGGATAATATTTCATCATTCGGGCGGCGGCCCTTTGCCGGGCCGTCTCTGTTTCTCTACGCTGCTGCTGGCCGCGCTTCTGGCGGGGACCGCGCATGCGGACAAAGTGGTTTTGCGCATCCGGGCCGCCAACCCGATCAACACGGTTCAGACCGTGCAAATCAAGGCCAATCTGCCCGCTCGCGTTGGTACGAACGACGTAACCACTCCCGTTGGGTTGGAGCTAGGTTACGACATCAAGAGCGATCGCTATTACGTGTTCGGCGAGATGGAGCTTGGCGCCAAGGAAATTCGCGAATTTGACGTCCAGATCCGCGATATCTGGATGGTCGACGTGGACGAGATCACGTTGCTCCGGGAGCACGCCAAGCAGCTCGTCGCGAAACTGGAAGGATCCGATTTCCACGAGAACGCGGCGGGGCTATTGGCCGAGATCGAGAAGAACCTGGGCTCTGTCACAGCCCTGCAGGGCGAAAGCGGCATTGGCCCGAGCATCAAGCCCATGCAGCACATCCGCGCCTACGAGGCCAACTTGGAAACCCTGAAGCGCATCAAGACCGACCTCGGTTACATGGAAAACCTCGTGCTCAGCACAGGAAAAGACATCGGCAACCTGATGGGGGATGTGAAGGAGGCCCCGCTGCCTGATGGCTCGGACGTGGTGTTGGAAGGCGAATACGACGTGGCTGTCCTCAAGATCTCGGTGAGGAATACGTCGCCGAAGGAGACGCGCCGCGTCCCAATCGAGAAGAATCTGCCTGAGGAAATCAAGCTGTCGGACGTTCTGGATGCGGGCGAGTTGGATGTATCGACCCATCCGGAGACGGAGATCTGCTACGTCTTCAAGAACAGCGTGGAAATACCGCCGGGCGAGACACGCGTGTTTGAGGTCAAGATGCGCGACAAGTGGAACCTCTCCGGCTTGCGCATCCCTGACCTGCGCAGTCGAGCCGAGGCGCTGCTGAAACGGGTAGGTGTCGATGGGTCGTTCAAGGCGGTGGAAGCGGGCATCCAGGAACTCTTGGAAGAACTCGATGCGGTTGAAGCCGAGAAGGGACCCACAACATTTTCCGACCGCTACGTAGCCTTCTATCGTCGCCAGAACGACCAGTTGGATCGAATCGAGCAACGGATTTTGCGTGTGGAAAGCGCGCTGCGGCCCCAGACCAAGAACACCAAATATGGCTTCAAGGCGAAGCCACCCAGTATGAAGACGACCTGGCTGATCATCTACATCATCCTGGGCTTTCTCGCGATCATGAGCCTGCTGTTCTTCCTGCGCTGGTTCGGAGGGAAGGGAAAGTAGATGGCTCTCAAACTCGACCTGATCAAGATGACGGAGAAAGGCACCGTCGCCGAAGTGCGGCAGGACGTGGTCCATGCAACCGGGTTGACCAACTGTATGAATGGGCAGTTGGTCCGGATCGGAAGCGACTCCGAGGGCGTTATCGTTGGTTTTGATGCCGATTACGTTCTGGTCCTGGTTGTCAAGGCGGGTCATCCCATCAAGCCGGGCGACGTGGTTTCCACCCCAATTGACGATTTCAAGGTTCCGGTGGGCGAAGAGTTCCTCGGCCGGCGCGTGAATGCCCTGGCACAGCCGATTGATGGCGAGGGGCCGATACGTGAATCGGCCATGTATCCCATCTTCATGAAGGCGCCTTCTGTACTGGAGCGTATTCCGCTCGGCGATGTCATGGAGACCGGTACCAAGATTGTCGATATGATGAAGCCGGTGGGGCGGGGGCAGCGCATGCTGATCATCGGCGACCGCATGACCGGCAAGACAACCGTCGGGGTGGATGCGATCCTGAACCAGCGCGGCAAAGGCGTGATCTGTATCTATTGCTGCATCGGGAAATCCGAAGCAGCGCTCGGCCGTGTGCATGAAGTGTTTAACCAGGCACATGCGTGGGACTACACCATCAGTGTGGCGGCAACGGCTTCCGATCCCATGGGACAGCAATACCTGTCGCCCTACGTGGCAACCAGCCTCGGCGAGTATTTCATGTACGAGAAGGCTGAGCATGTGCTGGTGGTGTTTGACGATTTCACAAAGCATGCCTGGGCCTATCGGCAGATCTCGCTCCTGCTGGAGCGCGCGCCCGGACGCGATGCCTATCCCGGTGACATCTTCTATATCCACTCACAGCTTGTGGAGCGCGCCGGCAAGTTGAAGCCGGATCGTGGCGGGGGGTCGATGACGCACCTGCCTATCGTCGAGACCCTGCAGGGCGATCTGGCGGGGTATATTCCTTCCAACATTGTTTCGATGACCGATGGGCAGATCTACTTCAGCACCAACCTGTTTGGCGAGGGTTTTAAACCCGCGATCGACATGGGGTTGTCGGTTTCCCGTATCGGCAGCAAGGTGCAGTGGCGCGCCGTGAAGAAACTGTGCGGCATGCTCCAACTCGAGTTTGTGCGCTACAAGGAGCTGGAGAAACTGACGCGTATCAAGGCCGGCATGTCTCCCGATGTGGAGAAACGTTTGCTGCAGGGCAAGGTGTTGGAGGAGGTCCTCAAGCAGGATCAGAACAACCCGATTCCGATGGAGGACGAGGTCGTCGTGCTCTATGCGCTCGAGCAGGGGTTCCTGGAGGACACCACGCCGGAGGAAGTTCAGGCCAAGCTGAAGAGCTTGGTCGACCTGGTTCACCTCAACTGCCCGGAGCTACTGGTTGAACTGAGGCAGAACCAGGAAATGTCCGACAGCATCAAGGAGGGGTTCGATGAGCAAATCGCTCGGTACCGCGCTACCGCTCTTTAAGATCAAGGTCCACGAGAAGGGCGTGATCAAGGACATCAAGGAGATCATTGTCCGCATCACGGGTCTGCCTACCTGTCTCAACGGTCAGATCGTGGACCTCGGCAACGGGGTGAACGGTATCATCATGGGGTTTGATGAGGAGGACGTGCTGGTCCTCGTCCTGGGCGATCAGACGCGCCTGCGCATGGGTAAGGAAGTCACGGGTGCCAGTGAGCCGTTCAAGATTCCTGTGGGCGACCGCTTCATCGGGCGCATGGTGACGGCGTTGGGCGAGCCCTGTGACCAGGGGGAGTCCGTGGTGCCGGACGATATGTATGCGGTTTTCCGCGACTCGGCCCCGATTGTCTGGCGGGCGCCTGTCGAAGAGTTCATTCCCGTCGGCACGAAGATGATCGACATTGCGATTCCGCTGGCCAAGGGGCAGCGACAGTTGATCCTGGGTGACCGCATGACCGGCAAGACGGTTATTGCGGTGGATGCCATCCTCAATCAGCTCGGGCGTGACATCGTATGCATCTTCTGCTGTGTGGGAAAATCGCTTTCAGGTCTGAGCAAGATCATGTCGGTGCTCAAGGATGGCGGCGCACTCGATTACACGTGCGTGATGGTGGCCACGGATAACGCGCCGGTCGGTGAGCAGTACCTCGTGCCGTTTGCAGCGGCCTCAATGGGCGAGTATTTTGCGCTCAAGGGCAAGGACGTGCTGGTGGTGTTCGACGATCTGACCAAGCATGCCTGGGCCTATCGGCAGCTCTCGCTTCTGCTGGAGCGTCCGCCGGGACGCGAGGCCTATCCCGGTGATATTTTCTATGTGCAGACACAGTTGATGGAACGTGCCGGCCGGTTTAATGAGGCGCATGGCGGGGCATCGATGACGTTCCTCGGTATTGCTGAGACGCTGCAGGGCGACCTGACCGGCTTCATTCCTTCGAACCTGGCCTCGATGTGCGACGGACAGATCTTTTTGAGTTCGGCTATCTTCGCCGAGGGTGTCCGCCCGGCCATCGATATCACGACCTCGCTGTCGATTATCGGCGGGCGCGTACAGAGCCCATTGATGCGGGAGCTGACGTTGGGGCTGCGGGCCGACTTCGCGCAGTACAACGAAGTGCTGGCCCTCAGCCGCCTGCAGTCCGGCCTGTCGGATGAGGCGCAGAAGATCGTCGATCGCGGCCAGTCGATCGCGTCGATCTTTGTGCAGATGCAGTACCAACCGGTGCCGGTCAACGACCAGATCCTGTTGCTCTTCGGGTTGCGCGAGGGTGTGCTCAACAAGATGACCGACCCTCATCGCCATAAGTTCTGCAGGGAGTTCCCCCTGTTTGTGCGCGAGCGCCATGGTGCGTTGTACGACTTGGTCGGGGATGCGACCGAACTGACGCCGGAATTGGAGCAGATGTTGTCGACTGCGCTGACCGAGCATATGGATCAACAGGCGAACGCCCCCGAGGCGGAGAAGTAGGGGATGTCGGGACATGATGAAGTTGGTGGTCCTGAATCCTAAGCATGTGATATTTGAGGGAGAGGCGAAGAGTATTTGTCTGACCGGAGATTCGGCGGAATTTGAGTTGCTCGAACACCATGCGCCGATTGTGAGCCTGTTGCGGGCCGGCGAAGTGGTTGTGGATGGCGGTCGCGAGACCATAGCGATCAAGCGGGGCATGGTGACATTTGACCGCGATGAGTGCATGGTTTTAGTGGAAGAGTAGAGGGTTATGCAGAATTTTATTATCTTTCTGGTGATGTTCGTGACCATTATCGGTCCCTCGGGCGTGATCGCGGCGATCGGATACGCGAGTATTCGGGCCCTCGGGCGGAACCCGTCGGCGGCGCCGAAGATCCTGCAGGCCATGATCATCTCGCTTGTTTTCGCGGAAGCCATTGCGGTGGTGGCTTTGCTCGTGTTGTTCCAGCTGTTTGGTAGGGGCTAAGATTGGGAGAAGGAATTCACCGCCTGGATTTGCCCCGGGGATAGGGCCCGAAGGAGATGAGAGATGTCTGATATGTGGAAGTTGCTGTTGCCGATTGTCCTGACGCACGTGGTGGTGTTGGTGGTCGTTATCGTGTTGATCAAACGCATCCTGCTTGGCGACACGAGTAAGGCGGTTGAGAGCGTGCGTGAGGTGGAGGCCGAGATCCGGAAGAAGGAGGCAGGGATTCGGGAGCAGATCGAGGAACACGAACGGGTGTTCCAGCAGCAGAAGATCGCGGCTGAGAAGGAACTCGACGAGCACCGAACCCAAGCCGACAAGGAGGTCGCGCGTGCCCGTGATCAGGTTCTGGGCGAAGCCAAGGCAGAAGCCGATCGGCTGATCGAGCAGGCCAAGCGCAACGAGGAGAAGTTCCGCCAGCAGATCTCCCAGGACATGGAGGAGAAGGCGGTACTCTACTCCGGAGAGATCTTCGACCTGGTCTTCACGGAGAAGATGGCCGAGGCCGTTGACCAGGTGTTTACCGGTGAGTTGCTGGATGCGCTCGATGCCCTGGATTCAACGAGTATCACGGTGGATACCAACGATGTGGCCTTCACGGCGGCGCGTCCCATAGCGCCTGAGCAGAAAGCGCGGCTCGAGGCGATCCTCAAAGAGAAATTCGAGGCCGACATCAAGGTGCAGGAGGACATCCAGGAGGATCTTGTGGCTGGACTGGCTTTCAAACTGGGCAGCCTGGAGATCGACGGCAGCCTCAGCAACCGGATGAAAGAGGCGGTCGAAGAGGTTAAGAAGCACGCCCGCGGGTAGCGGCGCGCTCCGGTCTGGGGGAGCCCCCTTGGCTGGAGTATGCTTCGCTTCGCTCGCATGGTAGGCCTGCGGGAGGCTCCCCCAGTCCTCCGCTGAGGGTAGGTGGAAAGAAGAGGGCGCGTCTTGAGTGCCCAGGGAATTAGCGATGCAGTTGAGCGAACTTAGAAAGGAGCTCCAGTTCAATACGGAGCTCGTGCAGCTCATCGAGACGCTCAAGAATATTGCCGCGGCGCAGTATCATGTCATGGAAAAAGAGAAGGAGCGGTTCGACCGTTTCATGGACGCTTTTTCTGAGTTCTTTCGGGTGGTCCGCCTGGTGGATGTAGACGATCCGCTCGTACGCGTGATGACCGATGTGCTGGGTATCGTGGTGATTACGTCCGACTCCGGATTCATGGGGGGGTTGAACCAGGGCGTGATCCGCCGGGCACAGGCCGAGGCGGACCGGCATGGAAGCGACCGGACGGCTTACGTTGTGGTCGGCGACAAGGGCTGCGGGACATTCGAAGACAACGAAGTGGAGTTCACCGGATTCGGCGGGATCAACCAGGAAACGATTTACGAGCAGGCCCTGGCGGTGAAGGATCACATTGTCAAGGAGGTGCTGGCCCAGCGCATGGGGAAGGTGATCATCGTCTATCCGCGGCCACTTTCGTTCAGTGCGCAAACCATCGAGACGATCAACCTGCTGCCCTGTGCGGAGCTGTTCGACGAAGAGGCCGAGAGTGAAGTGACTCAGCATCTGGGCCACAAGGGGTTCATGGCGGATGCACGCAAGATCATCGTGGAGTCAACCCTTTCAGACATGCTGGAGTATCTCTCCGGCGTGTGGGTCACCTCCAAGCTCTTCGAGGTGTTTGAGGACAGCAAGTTGGCGGAGTTCTCGGCGCGCGCGATGCACTTGGAGGGAAGCGGGCAGACACTGGAAAAAGATCGTGCCAAGCTGGAGCACAAGTGTTTCAAGGCCGCGCATGAGCTGATTGACAAGGGCATGCGCGAGAGTTTTGCGTCGCGTGGGAAGACGAAACGGCGCCGCTCGGCGGCTTAACGTCGGGTTAGAACGGGGAGAGATATCATGGCTATGGAAAACAGAGGAAAGCGTGAAGGCAAGGTCATCGCCGTACAGGGGCCGGTAGTCGATGTCCAGTTCGTGGCGATCGAGGACATGCCTGACTTGCATGAAACGATCAACACCAAGACATTCGATAAGCGCGAGGTGACCCTGCTGGTGGCCGAGCACCTGGAGGGCAATATCGCCCGTTGCGTCTCGTTGGCATCCACGCTGAACCTGCAGCGGAACGCACTGGCCATAGCGCAGGGCGAAACACTCACCATTCCCGTTGGCGACGAGCTCTTTGGCCGCATCATCAACGTCATGGGTGATCCGATCGACGGGAAAGGTCCCATTCTGACCAAGCAGCGTGCGCCGATCCATAAAGACTCCGGCCGCGTGGCGATGGATATGGGCGACCTGGGCGGCGGCAAGGCCGAGATCGTGGAAACAGGCATCAAGGTGGTCGACCTTCTTTTCCCGGTGGTTCGCGGCAGCAAGACCGGCGTTATCGGTGGTGCCGGTTGCGGCAAAACGGTGTTGATCATGGAGCTGATCCACAACATCGTGGAAGAGCACGAGGGTGCCTGTGTATTCACGGGAGTTGGCGAGCGTATCCGTGAGGGCAATGAGCTCTACTTCGAGTTCGAAGAGGTGGGTATCCTGGATAAGATCATGATGGCCTTCGGGCAGATGGATGAACCGCCCGGTGCGCGTTTCAACATCATCATGTCGGGTATCACGCTGGCCGAATACCTGCAGGAGCAGGGCCGGGAGGTGCTGCTCTTCATCGACAACGTGTATCGCTTTGTCCAGGCCGGCGCCGAGATCTCGACCCTGTTGGGACGCACGCCTTCCGAAACCGGGTATCAGCCGACGCTGAGTTCGGAGGTCGGTGATGTGCATGAGCGAATCAAGGGCACTATTTCGGCATTCGAGGCCGTGTATGTGCCTGCCGACGACCTGACCGACCCGGCTGTGGTGACGATCTTCAGTTACCTGGACGCCATCATGGTGCTCTCCCGTGAACGGACACAGCTTGGCCTCTACCCGGCCATTGACCCGCTGGCCTCGTCGTGTTCGAACCTCGACTCGGCAATCGTCGGTCAGCGCCATTTCGACATCAGCCAGGAACTGCTGCGTATTCTGACGAAATACGACGAGTTGCGCCGTATCGTGGCGGTGATCGGGCTGGACGAACTATCAAAGAACGACCGCACGCTGTATGAGCGCGCCCGCAAACTGCAGTACTTCATGACCCAGCCGATGTTCGTGGCGGAGTCCTATGTCGGCAAGAAGGGCGCTTTCGTCAAGGTCGGCGAAACACTTGATGACTGCGAGAAGATCATCGACGGCAAAATGGATGATCGTCCCGAAGATGACTTCTACATGATCGGGACGATCAGCTGAGGCCGGGGAGTAACCTATGGCCGGTTTTGAAGATGTCCTGGTAAAGAAGGGCCTGCTGACGGCGAAGCAGCTCTCCAGCGCTCGCGAGCGTGCAAGAGCCAACAGGGAGTCACTCGTTGCCGCACTGGTTGGCGGGGACTTCATCGGCGAGCAGGACCTGTTGCCGGTTGTGGCTGAACAGAAACGCATGCGTTTCGTGCGGCTGGCCGATGAGTCCGTCGAGCCCGGCGCGGTCCGTGCCGTCTCGGCCAAACTCGTCTCCCATTACAAGGTGATGCCGATCCGCTATGACGGCCGCAGTCTGACCGTGGCCGTTTCCGATCCGCTCGATATGTCGGCCGTCGAAGACATCGAAACCAACCTGGGCTGTCACGTGGAACGTGTGCTGGCCTGCCGGTCTGATATCCTGGACGCGCTGCACCGCTACTATGGTGTGGGCGCGGAGACCGTTGAGCGTATTCTGGCGGAGAGTCCGGAGCGTGAGACGATGCGGCGTCCGGAGGAGTCGCATGACCTCGAGCGCCAGGCCGAAGATGCATCGGTGGTGCGATTGGTCAACCAAGTCCTTCGCGATGCGATTGACGACCGGGCCACCGACATCCATTTCGAGGCCCATCGCGACGGCGTTTCCATCCGGCGCCGCATCGATGGCATTCTCTATGATATGAGTGTGCCGCGAAACATCCGGCACTTGTATCCGGCCATCATCAGTCGCGTGAAGCTGATGTCGCACCTGGACATTGTCGAGCGGCGTCTGCCGCAGGACGGCCGTTCGCGGGTCAAGATCGGGCGCAGCGAGTACGACTTGCGCGTCTCCGTAGTGCCGTCGGTGCACGGCGAGGATGTCGTGATCCGTATTCTCCCTTCTACCATGCTGTTTGACCTGGGGGATCTCGGATTCTCCGATCGGCATCGTGAACTGCTCGAGTCCTACGTGGCGCGTCCACACGGGATCATCTTTGTGACGGGGCCGACCGGCAGCGGGAAAAGCACAACGCTTTACGCCTGTCTGAGCCGCCTCAATGTGCGGACGCGCAAAATCATCACGCTGGAAGATCCGGTTGAGTATGAGCTGCACGGTATCACGCAGACGCAGATGAATCCAAAGATCGGCCTGACCTTCTCGCGGGCGTTGCCGAGCATGTTGCGACATGATCCGGACGTGATGATGGTGGGCGAGGTGCGTGATCGCGAAACCGCCGAGATTGCGATCCAGACAGCCATGACCGGGCATCTCGTGCTCAGCACGCTGCATACGAACGACGCGGCGGGGGGTGCCGTTCGGTTGGGCGACATGGGGGTGGATCCCTACCTGATTACATCGACCGTGCACGCATTCATAGCCCAGCGCCTTGTGCGGGTGATCTGCCGCTCCTGCAAGGAATCGTACGAGGCTGACGGCAAGACGCTCTACCGGGGAGCCGGCTGCAAAGAGTGCAACGGCCATGGGTATCGCGGGCGCGTGGCGATCGCGGAGTTCATTCCGCTCCTGCCGGAGATCCAGACGCTGATCCTTGATCGGGCCTCGGCCGCCCAGATCCGGGTAGCCGCCGACGCACTGAACATGCCGACACTGGCTGACGACGGTATGGCCAAGGTAGCGCAAGGCGTGACGACCCTCGAAGAAGTGCTGAGAGTTACATCGATATAGAGGCCAGGCCTCAAACATGCCGCTATTCACCTACAAAGCGAAACAGGGACCGCACCGCACCGAGGAGGGGGTGATTGATGCTTTCTCACGTGCGGAGGCCGCCGACGTGCTCAGCTCCCGTGGCCTTGTTCCTATATATATAGAAGAGAAACAGGGCGGCGGTGCAGAGAAGCAGAAGCGGTGGGCCCGTCGGATTAAGCAGCGGGACGTGGTCGTTTTTACCTACCAGCTTGCCAGCCTGACGCGTTCGGGCGTGCCCATTCTGCGGGCGCTTTCCACCATTCGAGCCCAAACCGAGCATGCCCGCTTCAAGCGGCTGGTTGGAGACATTGAGGGCAGCATTCGCGACGGCCAGATGTTGAGCGAGGCCCTGCAGCGTCACGGAGCCCATTTTCCCGAACTCTACGTCAGCATGGTGCGTTCAGGGGAGTCCGGTGGCGTCCTCGACACGGTGTTGACACGGCTTGCAGAGGCCATGGACAAGGAAGAAGAGACCCGTCGTAGTGTCCAGTCTGCCGTGGCATATCCTTTGTTGACGCTGTCGGTGGGGCTATTGACTGTATTTATTCTGCTGACTTTCTTCCTCCCGCGCGTGCTCAGTCTCTTCGATGAATACGAGTCGCTGCCCTTGCCCACACGGATACTCGTGGGAACGAGCGCTTTCTGCCAGGCCAACTGGTATTGGTTGGTGTTTGGGGCGTTGCTGGTTGCCGCTATCTTCCGCCGCATGGCGACCCATGAGCGGGGACGTCTGTACGTGGACGGGCTGAAGCTCAAGCTGCCGTTGATCGGGACGTTCATCCTCCTGACCGACATCGCGCGTTTCAGTCGAACCCTGGCACTGCTGTTGCAGTCAGGTCTGTCGATTGACCGTGTATTGCTGCTCGGCGCCCAAACCGCATCCAACCACGTGCTGCGCGAGGAGATTGACGGTGTCCGGCAACAGACGGTCAGCCAAGGCATTCCTTTCTCCGAGGGGATGAAGCAGGCACATCATATTCCTGTTTTCGTGGCCAATATGAGCGCCGTCGGAGAGGAGGGCGGCCGTCTGGACGAGGCGCTCGACGAAGTGGCGGCGTTCTACGAGCGCCAGATCGAACGACAGTGCCGGCTGGCGATCTCGTTGCTTGAGCCAGTCTTGATTCTTGTCGTGGGAGCGCTTGTTGGGTTTATTGTGGCGGCAATGCTCTTGCCGATCTTTGAGCTTGGCACCAGATTATAGGTGACAGGTGGCGGGTGTCAGGTGTTAGGTAGGGGTGCGGTTGTACCCCGAGGACAGTCTAAGCGAGGTAAAGAATGAGACGAGACGGATTTACATTGATCGAGTTGATGGTGGTGGTGATTATTATTGCGGCCCTGGCGGGCATGGTGCTCCCGCGCGTGCTGCCGGCTTCCGATGATGCCAAGAGCAAGATTGCGCTCGGCGACATCGCCAACATCAGTGTGGCCCTGAAGATGTACCGGCTGCACAATGACACCTACCCTTCGACCGAACAGGGCTTGGATATTCTGTTGCAGCCGTCAACGTCCAAGACGTGGAAAGAGCCCTATCTCGAGAGCAAGCCGTACGACCCATGGAAGCGCAAGTACCAGTACCGCTATCCCGGTGCCCGCAACACGTTTGGATTCGACCTCTGGTCGCTCGGTCCCGATGAGCAAGGCGCCGACGACGACGTCACCAACTGGGGAGAGTAGGGGGTGCGCTCTGGCCAGGGGGTGCCTTTCTTGGCTGGAGTATGCTTCGCTGCGCTCGCATAATAGGCCTGCGAAAGGCACCCCCTGGCCTCCGCTGGGGTAGGTGCCCTTTCAGGGCGTTCTCATATGGTGGAGGTTGATGTGAGGAAGAAGGAGACAGCATCGGCCTCCGCCTTCACTCTCATTGAACTCCTTGTGACCGTGGTCATTCTCTCCACGGGTATCGTCCTGATTCTGCAGGCATTCCAGACCTCGATGGTCGCCCTGGCCGAGTCGCGGGACACCATGCGGGCAGCCGCGCTCAGCCATGCGTTGGTGGTGCAGGGCGAGATGGACGCACGCAGCGGCAGCGGCGTCATTGACGATCACATTCTCCAATCGCGGTATCCTGACTACTGGTGGCGCGTTGATACGCGCTCCGACTCCGACGCGGCCTGCACGAACGCCTCATGGCTCAAGCATGAAGTCGTGGTCATGGTGCAGCACGACGTAACCGGCCGGGAAGTTGAGGCCGTGAGCTGGGTGCAGGTTGAGAGCGAGAAAGAAGAGAGAAGTGACCCGTGAGCGGTAGACGTGAAAGTTTGAGCTCAAGACCCGGTCGTTACGGATTCACGCTTATCGAACTTCTTGTCGTGACCGCCATCCTCGGCGTTGTGGTCGGCGCCGTGGGGGCCTGCCTGGCCGGTGGCATACGGGTGTGGGATGTGGCGCGTCGGTTCAATCGCCACGAGGCGGATGCCCTGGTGGGATTTCAACTCATGCGACGGGACATCGGCCGGGTCCTGCCCTTCGAGGCCGCGCCGCTTGAGGGCGCGGGCGATGGATTGCAGTTCACAGGGGTAGCCGCCGTGCCCGATGCCGGGGGTCTCTCTGAAGCCGTCCCGCGACTGGCGCGGGTCAGGTACTACCTGGACCGTAACCGACAGGCTTGGTGCCGGGCCGTGTCGCCGTTGGGCTGGGGAGAGCATCAGCCTTCAGAGATCGTCGAGGTGCTCGTCTCGGACGTTGACAGTGTCGCGCTGCGCTATGCGGCCGCACCGGAGGATGGAGACAGCACTAGCGCAAGCGGATGGTCTGATGACTGGGAGAATCCCACGAACCTCCCCGCCGTGGTGGAAGCTGAACTTTCCGTGGGAGGCACATCGATGACCCAATGGTTCCTCGTTCCGTTGGCAGGAGGGGGGCAGGAATGAGGCCGGAGATCGGAAGTCGGAAGTCCCGCCTTCGCCGAGGCTACGGCGGGCAAGCGGCGGATGGCCGCCAGAGATCTGGCAGCGTGTTGATCCTGGCCCTGTGGGTGTTGTTCTTCCTGGCGGCGCTGGCGCTGGCCGTGGGGGCGCATGTATCGGCAAGTCTGAAGCTGGCCGGATTCATGAAGCAGGACGTGCGCGCGTACCATCTGGCGCGCGCCGGGGTGACGCACGCGGCACTGCAGGTAGCCTGCAATACGAATCAGTGGGATGCCTGGAGTGAGGGCGCATGGAATGCTGATCCAGGGGTGTTCATCGCCCAGGTCGTGGGCGATGGCGGCACATTCTCAATCATCAATGTGCACCAGACCCCCGACGGGTCGGCAACCAACGTTGGCCTGGTCGGGGCGGAGAGCCGTCTCAACTTGAACCGGGCAGATGAGCTGATCTTCGAGCAGCTCATGATTCGGGTTGGGGGACTGGGAGGGGGACAGGCGGACGCGCTGCACAAGGCCCTTCAGGCCTACCGTGAGACCAAGCAGCAACATCTATTGACAATTCGGGCGGCGCGCGGTTATGTTGAGCCCGATAGTGGTGGCGTAGCTCCGTTGGAATCCGTCCACGAACTGCTGTTGGTGGAAGGAATGGATGACGGCGTTTTCGCTCTGATTGAGCCCTACGTGACGGTTTACGGCAGCAGTGGCAAGATCAACGCCAATACGGCGTCGGCCGAGCTGCTGCTTTCTTGTGCCGAAGCCTATACGGCGTCGAGGGAGCGCATAGGGGAGATCATCGCGCAGCGCGAGAGCGAGCCGCTGACCAAGACGTCGGAGTTGTCGAGCATCGCATTCCTGGCGGTGCGCTCCACGGCGTTCTACGGGACTGCGGTGGGGTATACGGCGAGTGGCGGCGAAGCCGCCCGGATACAGTTTGTGGTGGATAAGAGCGGACAGAGGCAGTACTGGCATGAGTTCTAAAGGTAAGCGTACCGTCATCGAGCTGGGAACCGAGCGTGTCAAGCTGGCCGAGTTTGCCGTGCGGTCCGGGAGCGTAACCCTCACAAAATTCCATGTCTGCGAGGCCCCCGCCGAGGGTTCGTTCGAGGAGGCCCTGACGGACGCGGTCGAGGTCCATGGCTTCGACACACACCACGTCATCGGTTGTCTGCCCCGCAACATGGTAACCGTGCGCATGTTCGACCTGCCGTCGATGGACCTGGCTGAAATCGCCGGCATGGTGGACCTCCAGTTTGGCAAGCAGGTTCCCTATTCGCGTGACGAGGTGGTGGCGGACTACCGGGTCCTGAAGCCGCGCGACGGGTACACGCGCGTGGTGCTGGTGGTTATTCAGCGCGGACCGCTGCGCGAGTGTTTTAACCTGGTGGATGCCGTGGGCATCGATATTGAGACGATGACGATCGGCTCGGACGGCCTGGCGCAGTGGGCGGCGGGACGGTCGGCGGCGATGGCGGATCAGGCCGAGGCGGTGCTGGATATTGACACCGGTCACGCCGACCTGGTTGTGACGCAGGACGGTGAACTCCAGTACACGCGCAGCATCCTTGTCGGGGCAGAGCAGCTTGAAGAAGATGAGGCGCGTTGGTGTGAGAATCTCGCATCCGAGACGCAGCAGGCCCTGGAGATCTGTCGGGCCGAGAGCCCGGAATTGGAGGTGGCCCGCCTGCTGCTGACCGGATACGCCAAGGTCCCGGACGCGTTGGTCGAGGCCTTGGGCGGGTCGCTCCAGGTTCCCGTGGAGTACGTGAGTCTCGGGCAATCGCTGCAGGATGATCCTTCCGGCGTGGATCTCGAAGATGCCGTGGGGCAGACCGTCGCGATCACGGCGATGGCCGGGGTGGCGCGTGATGCGGATCCCATTGCGCTCAAGCTTTTCCCCGAGGCCACACTGCGTGTTCGTTCGATGATCTCGCGGGCAAAGGCGTTGACGCTGCTCGGCGTCCTGCTGGTTGCAGCGCTGTTCAGCGGGTCGTTCTATGGGATATCCAAGTATGTGGTGCGCAGGGCGCAGGCCGGTGCGGTGCGGGCCGAGGTGGAGCGTACGAAGCCGTCCGTACAGCGTGTGGGCGAGATGCAGGCCGTGATCAATACCGTGAGCGCGCGGGAAGATGCACGTTTCTCGGCCGTATCGCTTCTGGGGGCCGTGCATGCGGCTGTTCCCGAAGATGTGCATTTCGATGCCGTCGACGTTGACATGGCACAGGAATTGGTGACATTGCGTGGGGCAGGCCCCACGCGTCGCGAAGTGCGCGAACTGGTGAATAACCTGGAGAAATCCCCGTTGCTTGCGGATGTGAAAGAGAGCGGGGGAACCACGCGTGACCGGGACGGTCGGTTCCGCTTCCAGATTATGGGTAAGTTCGAGACAGGTACAGGCAAGTAACTATGGCATTTCTGAAGCTGGATAAGTTGGGCCCGCGCGAGCGGTGGGGCCTGGGGCTGGCGCTCGTGTTCGTTCTGGTGCTCCTGGTGGACCGTCTTGTTGTCGGCATGGTGGCGGACCGTGTGCAGGACATCGAAGCGCAGGCGGAAACCGATTCCAAGGAGTTGGACTACAATCACGGTGTGTTGCGCTCAAAGGGACCGATTGAGGCGGAATATGCCCGGATTGAAGCGATTCTGACATCTGACGTGTCCGACTCCGAGGCGATTGACCTCATCAAGGGCGAGATCGATGACCTGGCACGGGGGGCCGGCGTGGAGCTGGTCTCGATGGAGCATCGCACGCCGACCGCGTCGGCCGGCTTCACAGAATACGTGATTGAGATCCGAAAGCTCGAGGCGCCGATGGGCGCGCTTCTCGGCTTCCTGCACCAGGTGTGGCAGGAGCCCGGTATGATGCGGGTTCGGAAAGTGACGATCGGTCCCGGTGCCGATGACGAGCGAGTACAAGGGTCCGTGGTGATCTCAAAGATCCTTATCCCGACCGGACGGGTAGAGGAAGAGGAAAGCAGCGAACAGTAACCACTGGGCCGTGTTGTCCACGCCCACTGATCGCTCAACCAACTCAGGCTATCTTGCTGCGATGAAGGAATCCCGACGTAACGACAATGCTCCCGACGTGGCCCTGGTCACGCGCGACGGAGGTGAGCTTCCCGCCGGCATGGATCCTGTGGTGGCGATGGACGTGGTCCGTCGCTACGTGGAATCCGAGCGGTTGCGTAGCCGCCGACTCGTGGTCTGGACGAGTACGATCTTCCTGCTCGTCGTTCTGGTGGTGCTTACACTCTTTATATCTGTAGGGATCTATGTCGTGCGAAACTCCCGTGAGGCCACCGAGGTCGTCTCGACCGTTCGCCAGGAGGCCCGGCGGGCGGCAACGCAAGTCGAGGGTGTGGCGGGCCGTGTGGCCGGGCTGGAGAACCAGAGTGACGAGATTCTCGGCACGGTGGAGCAGTCGGAGACCTCGCGTGTCATCGAGAACAAGATGTTCAAGACCAACCTCGAGCGGTTTGGTAAGTGGGTTTCGGCCAATGGCGACCGCCGGGCCAAGTCGATCGACTCCCTTGAGTCGCGACTGGCGCGGCTGGAGTCGCTGCTCGACATCAAACAGAAGCAGATGGACGAGCTGAACCGCAAGTACACGGACGCCCTGGCCAACGTGGGCGTGGCAGATGCATCGGCAGGGGAGCGGGAAGAAGCCGACGGCATCGAGTTGGCTATGCAGGGCGAGCCGGTCGAGGCGGAAGGTGAGCGCACTGACCTGTCGCCGCCGGCCGTGACGAAGGGGCCTGACCGTCTGCGCGAGATTGTTGATCCCGAGTCCGCTCAGCGCGAGCTGGACGGTACGGACGAGCAAGGCGGCATGGACGACATCCACGTCGTTCGTTTTCCCGGTGGCGACCGGTACGAAGGTCAGTTGCGCGGAGGATTGCTTGACGGCTGGGGCGTCTACTACTTCCGCAACGGCGACCGGTATGAGGGGAATTTCAGGGATGACATGAAGCAGGGCTACGGCGTCCTCTACTTCCAGAACGGAGATGTCTACAAGGGCGAGTTCCTCGATGACAAACGGCACGGTAAAGGTACTTATGTTTTCGCAAACGGGTCACGTTACGTCGGTGAATTCCGAGACGGGAAGCGCCATGGGCGCGGGCGCTATATATATGAGGACGGCCAGGAGTACATCGGGGAGTTCCGTGACGGCAAAGCCGATGGCCCCGGCTTCTCCGTGCTCCCCGGCGACCAGGCTATGGAGCTGCCCCCGGTAACCGTTTCCCGGAGATCATAGGGGTGTATGATGTCGTTACACTGCGTTAGTCGTTGATTTGCAGCTACTTGTCCGGTCAGCCGCATCACTAGGGGATTTTCCCTAATTCCGCCCATTTTTCCATTGACCTGCGCCTCCCCTTTCTGCCATAATCGTTCCAGATAGTAAAAGTCTGTTTGGAGGTTACAACTATGACTTACTTGTATTCGCACTGTAAAGTGTGTGCATGGGTGATCGCGATCGCGATCGCCATCTCGACTGGTTCTGTGTTGGGCGTACCCCAGTATAGTGACAGCTTCGAGGGTACCGCTGAGGGATCGCTTCCCAGCGGATGGGGTGCTCAATCTGGCACGGCCGTTGTTACTCAATTGCAGGCGGCCGTGGCCGCGGATTGGGTTGGCACTGAACCAGACCCCACCGGTACAAACCTGTTGTACGTTGCGCAGGATGCTGATGCGACAAACGGTACGCCGGTGACCGGTACCGCTACATCAAACGTTTGGGTCGACATGTGGATCTCGCCCAATCTGTATGATGGAGTGGAGACGAACCGCTCAGTGGCTGATGTCGGTGGATCATCGGCTGTGTTCTTCTTCAACACAAATGGCAATCCCGTAGTCCTTGACGGTGACACCCCCCCCGCGAATTGGGTTGTGCTCACTGACGCCACACTTACTGACAATGACAGCGGCGAGACGAACATGCAGCGTGTGACTGTATACATGAACTATTCCAACGACACGTGGGACTTGTTCATCAAAGGGCTGCTGGTTGAAGAGAATATTGACTTCTACGACACAGGCAACACAGAGCTGTCCAGGCTCACATTGTCGGACGATGTCTATGCCGACATGATTACTGTTAGTGCTTCTAACTACCCCGGCTCCGACACGTGGGCATCGGGCGTGGAATTCAGCAGCGATCAGGACTTCGACAGGATCGAGGATTCGTGGGAGTTGCATCATTTCGGTGATGTGGCCGACCACAGTCCAGGGACGGACACTGACGGCGACGGACGGACTGACTCTCAGGAGTATCAGGATGGTACCGACCCCAACGACGGTTCGGACGCCTCTTGGGTCATTCCCTACTTCGAGCAGTTCACCTTCGGTAGTGTGGGTGAGCTCGACGCTCCCTACCAGGCCCTGACCGAATTGGTGGATGGCGTTGCTATTCAGAACAGCGAGTACATTGGCGCCATGAGTGGCGCAAGCGGAGACGGCCGAGGCATCTCGCTTGCGGGCGGTGGCATCAGCGTTGTTGTGTCGAACATAACGGGCACAGCGACAAACATCTTCTGTCAGGTCTACGTACAGCCAGTAGCGTGTCCGGAAGTGCCCTCAAACGCCGTATCCGACGAAGCGGCGGCTATCTGTGTCGTGAGCAATACGCTCTACGTCTACAGTGGGCAGGAGTGGACGAAGACGACACCTGAACTCACCGATGACAACCTCACGAACGGTACTTGGGTCGGGTTGGCGGCGCACTTGGACTATAACGCCGACCAGTGGGATCTCTACTATACGTTCAGTGGTAATCTCGAGAATTCAATGCAGAAGCTTAATGCATCGCCGATGGCCTTCGGTAGCAACAGTACTGCATTTACGGAGCTCATCATCACGAACGAGTCTTCGGTTGCGACGTATGTGGACGCCATTGCTGTCTCCTATTCGCACGAACCGACGGATGGGGCCTACACCAACCTTGCGATCTTCGAGCGTCTGGGCGGTCAGGCGCAGATCACCGAGGTCCCGCCGTACAACTATGACGTCATGAAGCTGTTCGACGATGGTGGTACCGACCTACCGACTGAGATGGCCTACGATTTGGCGCTTGGCCTGTCCGAAAACGATACGGTACTGGTATCGAATAAGATCTACACAGTGACTGGTGGCAAACTAACCAAGGAAGCGGCAGGCCATGACACATTGACGGAAGGAACTCCGCTCTTGCTGACACGTCTGCCTGGGGCTGACACGCTGACATTCTACCCGTACAGCAACGTCACGGCGTTAGTAACAGACTTCGAGGTGACGGCAGACTCCCTTGGCGCCTCATCGGCGGGGCGCACGGACGTTGCTGTGCCGACGTACCTGGGAGATTGCTTCGATATCAACGATGCTACCATGCAGCCCTTCCCGGATGCTGGGCAGGACGATGAGCTGTTCTTCTACGATCCGGACACGTACCGCACGACGAAGTTCAAATGGAATGATACGCTGTGGCAGTACAAGGGCAGCACCATTGAGAAGGAGATCTGCCCCGGTATCACCGCGTTCACATACTACCGGAAGAGTACCGGCGAAGTGACATGGGCTCTATAGGCTGACATCTGACTATAGGACATGAAAAACAATTCGATAAATACGAGGTAAAACACTATGAACTACAAGAAGATCATACTACAGAGCTTCGTGCTGACTGCTCTTTGCGTGGGCATCGCCCTCGCCGCGGTACAGCCCGGGCAACAGGTGTCTCGCCTGGCAAAGCTATATGCGACCAGTGGGGCAGAAATCAGCACTGGCGCCAACGGCGAAACGGTCGTCGACTTCGCTTCGCGAAAGACGACCTACCGCAATGTCCCCGAACTCAAGGCAGGAGCCAACCTTGGCGTTGCCTCTGGTGCGTTCGTGGGAAACTACGTTGAGGCGGGAATTGTCTCCCTGAAATTCAAGATCGCTACGGACGGGCACGTGCCTGATCAGTTCTCTGTGATCCTGGTACATGGCACAAAGACGTGGTACACGGGCAAGGTGACGATCTCGTCCGAACCCGGCGTGTGGGTTCAGAACGAGGTGGGTTTTGACCGGGCAGACGACGAATGGTTCTGTGCCCAGGGGGCTTCGGACCTGAGCCTGGCCTGGCAGCAGGCCCTCAACGACGTGGATGCTCTTGGTGTATACATCACGCCTGAGGTCAATCGCGATGCGCAGCAGTTCATGATCAAAGACTTTGTCCTCGTGGATTCGAACGGGACCGAGCATCCGGGCGAACTGTCACCGCTGGGTGCGGCGCTCTGGGCCCGCTTCCGGGCTGCGCGTATTGCGGATGTCGGTGCCGCTGGTGGCGCGGACTCCGATGGCGACGGTGTTTCGGACTTGGATGAGACCTTGACAGGAACGGACGCGGACGATAAAGATTCGCGCTTTGTTGCTGAAGTCGTTGAATTGCTCGAGGATGGTGTGAAGATTCAGTGGGCGTCGGCCGTGGACTGGGCGTCGTACAATGTCTTCCGCAGCACGGGCTTGACTGAAGGGTTCGCGCTTGTAGGTGATGGCCTGACTTTGGCTGATCTTGCGGTCGTGGACGGTATGAGTGTATGGGTTGACACGTCGGCTGATCCCGATGGCGGCCCGTACTTCTATAGGGTCGTATCTGTAATCGAGGAGGAGTAGAGACAATGAAGGGTACAGTGATATTGAAATTGTGTGTGCTGATGGCGGGACTGTGCGTCCTTGCCAGTGGTGCTGGAGCAGCCACCTTCATCGACACGTTTGACTCGGGAAATGACGGCTGGGGTGCTGAAGACTATCCAGGAGAGACTGGAGCGCCAGAAGCTAATGTGCCTCTGCCTTCCGCCTCGCTGGGCGGGCAGACTGCCTTGCAGATCCTGGAGGACGAAGGCGATGCCGGGGGGTTCACGGACATAATCTTCACCGATGCTGGAGTTGGTACCAGTGGAACGGACTTGGATAGTGTTGTCTTTAACAGCGTGGCCGAGGCGGCGATGTATGTCACGTTCGACTTTTGGGCGAACGCGGACATTTCCGATGGTGGAGATACCGCGCCTGCGGCCTTGGAATTCTTCTTCCACAGTGGTTCGACATACTGGCGGTTAGACATCATCGATCAGATCACGGCACCGGATTGGAACACCGGCATAACCGTGGGCTGGTGGGGCTGGAGCGGTGCTGGCTGGACGCAAGAAGACGTGGGTGGAACTGATGATCTCGACTTCGAGACAGTGCTTGGAGACAACGGTGGTGACCTTCAGATGGGCATCATGTTGACCTACCAGGGCTTCTCCAGCGAAGAGTACGGCATCGACAACTTTGAACTGCACAACCCGGAGCCCGGGACCTATGCCGTGCTGGCGTTTGCGCTGGTTTCGCTGGGTGTGACGTTCCGTGGAAAACTTCGTACGGGGATAAAGGGTCTCCTCCGGAAGTAACCGACAAACAGACTAAGGAAGAGACAGTGGCCCTGCCGGCAAAACCGGTGGGGCCACTTTTTTCTGGAGCTTGATATGCGTTGTGTACTGGGACGCAGGATCAGGAGTAGAGTGTTGCTGCTTGGCGTAGGGGTCCGGTGGATGAGGTCTGGCAGTCATCCTGTTGCGCTTGTGGTGATGTTGATGGGGTGTAGTGTATGGAGCGCTGCGGCCCAGACGTTGTATGTTTCGACCAATAGTGTCCTTGATGGACCCGGGACGGCGTGGTCGAACGCATTTCACGTTATACAGAATGCGGTGGACGCGGCGTCAGGGGGATACACGATCCTCGTGACCAACGGCGTCTATGACGTGGGCGGAGCGGTGGCGCCCGGGCAGGGATTGAGCAGCCGGGTCTGCATTGCCACGAATCTATCGCTGGTTAGCGTGAACGGCCCGGAGGTGACTCGTATTGTCGGCCATTACGATGACCTGGGCGACCTCGAAGGCAATGGTCCCTACGCAGTGCGTGGCCTCTATCTTGTCGATGGCGCCTCTGTGACAGGGTTTACCATCGAGGATGGGCATACGTTCATCAGCGGCGGCGTGTGGCTGGACTGGGCGGGAGGAGGTGTCCTCTTTGATGGAGGCGGCATACTGCGACGATGCATCATCCGCGACTGTTCGGCCAGGTTCTTCGGCGGGGGAGTGGAGTACGATGAGGGTGGCCGGCTTGAGAGCTGCCTTGTGGTCGACAACATCTCGGCGCAGGGAGGAGGGATGGATTTTTCGTATGGCGGAGAGATCCTTAACTGTACGGTCAGCGCGAATCACGCGTCGCAAGATGGCGGTGGGATAAGTTGCCTTTACGGCGGCATGGTCAGCAACACGATCGTCTGGGCCAACACCTCGGACGGTGCGAACGACAATATCGATATTACCGGTGTGGGGCACAGTTTCGACTATGCCTGCACCACTCCCGATCCGGGCGGTACCAGTAATCTGACCGCGAACCCGCTGTTCACGAACACGGGATCCGAGAATTACCGGCTGCTCTATAGTTCGCCCTGCATTGACCGGGGAACGAACGTGGCCGCGTTGACAGCGGACCTCGACGGTACAACGCGCGTCATCAACGCGGTCATCGACCTGGGTGCCTATGAGTACGATGGAAGCTGGTACGATCCGGACGGGGACGGGCTGGTTGATGCCGACGAACTGATGGTGTACGGAACGAGTCCGACGAATAGCAACACGGACGGTGATCCCCACAATGACTACGAGGAGATGATCGCCGATACGGACGGCGCCAACAGCAATGACTACTTTCGAATCACAAACGCAACCTTCGCCTCGCCTGTCACCATCCACTTCAAGTCCTCCTCAAACCGCCTCTACACGATGGCCAGCCGCACCAACCTGGTCGACGGTGCCTGGAGCAATGTCCTCGGCGATGGACCTCGTGTCGGCATTGGGGGTCCCGACAGTATGGTGGACACCAATGCAACCCCACCCGCGTTCTATCGCTTGACTGTTGAGTTGCTGCCGTGATTCGTGTAGTGAGGGTGACAGCTCGCTAGGGACAGCTCGCCCTACCTCGCACAGGGCGATTTTGGGAAGGTAGGGCGAGCTGTCCCAGCGAGCCGCGTGTGCTGGATGTCCGTTGACCTGTGACCTCAATCTATGATCGCCAAGACAAACGCCATCGTACTCCGTGTATCGCCCTACTCGCGTACTTCGCACGTCGTCACGTGGATGACGGAGCATGCAGGGCGCGTCAGTACGACGGTGAAGGGCGCGGTTCGCCCAAAGAGCGCTTTCCTGGGGCAGTACGACCTTGGCTACACGTGCGAACTGCTCTTCTATGAACGGGCGCGCAACGGGCTGCATGTGGCGAAGGAGTGCACCCCGCTGGAACTGCGGGCCGGGTTGAGACGGGACTGGCGGGCGTTTGCTTGTGCCTCCTATCTGTGCGACCTGGTCTACCACGCCACGCTGCCGACACACGAGGGACAGGAGGGGGTCTATCGCCTCCTTGGCGAGGTGCTGGATTCCCTCTGTCATGAGGGGCAGGACCCCCTGGTACTGATGCACTGGTTTGAACTGCGCCTCTTGCAGGGGCTCGGATACGCCCCCCACATCGAGCGCTGTGTGACGTGTGGCGTAAGGCTGGCCGAGAAACGGGCTGGTTTTGATGCCGCGCACGGCGGGGCGTTCTGCCTGGATTGCCTGCCCCAGCCGGTCCCGGAACACGTGGTGCCGGTAGGACCGGACACACAGTCTGTGCTGCGCCAATGGTCGAATCCAAATGCAGACGGCCTTCTCCGCAACACCGTCCTCAATGCGAAACAGCTATTGGCTTTGAAAGACCTAACAGGTACAATGCTCGCTTATTGCTTGGAAATGCGACCGGAGTGTCGGGATGTGGCCGTCAAGACCCTCAGGTACAGAGAAGGGGTGAAGTAATGCAGTTTAGGAGTCTTGGATGGCGCGTAGTATCCGTTGCACTCGTGGCAGTCCTGATCGCCGCAGGTTGCGGGAAGAAAGAGGGGGCCGCTTTCACCGGCGCGGCCGGTGACGTCGTCGTATCCGTCAACGGCAAGACCCTGACACAGGCTGAGGTCGATAAGCAGGTCCAGATTCAGATGGCCGCCATGCGGGGTCGCGTCCCGGAAGATCAGCTCGAGGAAAGCCGCAAACGGCTGGCTTTCGCCGCTGCCGACCAGTTTGTGATTAAGACGCTTCTTCTGGAAGAGGTGGAGCGGAAAGGAATTACGGCGCCGCAAGATGAGATCGACGCTGCGATCGAGAAGATCAAGAGCAACCTGCCGGAGGGAGAGTCGCTGGAGACGCTTGTCGCCCGGAACCCGAGAGGCGAGGCCGGTCTGATCGAGGATATCACCGACGGCATGCGGATCAACAAGTTGCTGGAGCAGGAGCTGGAGGATCGCCTCGTGGTTACGGATGATGAGATCACGGCTTTCATGACTGAGAACACCGACCGACTCAAGCGCCCGGAACGCGTGCAGGCGCGGCACATCTTGATCAAGACGGATGCAAGCGACGATGAGGCGGCGAAGGCTGCGAAGAAGAAAGAGCTTGAGGACATTCGCCAGCAGATCGTGGATGGGGCCGATTTCGCGAAGTTGGCCGGAGAACACAGCGGGTGTCCGTCTAAACAGAAGGGCGGCGACCTCGGTTTCTTCACGCGCGGACGCATGGCAAAGCCGTTTGAGGATGCGGCATTCAGTCAGGAAGTCGATGCTGTGGGACCGGTGATCGAAACGCAGTTTGGCTACCACATTGTCCAAGTGACGGCCAAGGAGGCAGAAGGCACGGCTACGCAGGACGAGGTCCGGGACATGCTGAAACGGCGCAAGCAGGATACGGTTGTCCGGGAGTACATCCAGTCACTGCGCGAAGGCGCCGATATCATTGTTAAAGGCAAGTCTCTGCCGGAAGCGTAGGCTTTTGCGGGAGCAAACGGCTCGCTGGGGACAGCTCGCCCTACCTTGTCGAAGGCATTGACGTGTCGTGGGTGAGGTAGGGCGAGCTCTCCGAGCGAGCCGCGATCTCACAGTAGTGCGTTGCCTTTTCTCGGTTACATCTTCTCTGCGTATCGCTACACCATCCTCGACAGCATGAGGATGGTGACGCCGAAGTAGATCAGCAGCGCGGAAATATCGTTGGTGATCGTGACGAATGGACCGCTGGCCATTGCCGGGTCGATGCGGCAGCGATCCAGGACCAGCGGGACCAGTGCCCCGAACAGCGCGGCGAAGGTCATGGCCGAGAATAATGCCAATCCCACTACCGCTCCCACGTGCGCGGGTGCGAACGGGAGGGTGCCTGGTTGTCCGACAATGAAACGGGACACGATGCCAATAATCGTGCCGCAGATCAGCCCCATCAGTCCTCCTGTCAGGATCTCGCGTCCCAGGATGGAGAAGAGCTTCCCCTGTCGTACGGTGCCGAGTGCGAGGCTGCGCACCACCAGTGTTGACGACTGGATGCCCGTATTGCCTCCCATCGCCAGGACCGCCGGCACAAATGCAGCCAGGACGATGAGGCTCGACAGGTAGGCGTGGAAATGCCGGAGGATCAGGCTCGTTACCACGCTGCCCAGAAGGGTTATGAGGAGCCAGGGCAAGCGAACCATGCAGCTCTTGACTACGGACCGGTCCTCCAACTCAGCATCGTCAGACCCGGCCATCTTGAAGATATCCTCTGATGCCTCCTCTTCGATGACGTCGATGACATCGTCAGCCGTAATGCGCCCAACAAGCACGCCTGCCTGATCAACAACAGGTATGACGGCCAGGTCATAGCGTCCCATAAGGTGCGCGACTTCTTCCTGGTCCATGGTCACTACCGCTGTCTTGAAATCGCGGTGCGCCAGCTCGCCGAGCTTGCGGGCGCGATTGCGCTCGCGCAATAACTCCCAGACATCGATGTAGCCTATCAGACGGTTGGCACGGTCAATGATGTTGGCGTAGTGGAACCGTTCGCTGGTGTCGAGATAGGCGATGGCCTGGAGGGCTTCCTCCACGGTTTGCTGCTCCCGCATCACGACAACATCTGTCGTCATAATGCCGCCCGCGCTGTCTTCTTCGTATTCGAGCAGTTTGCGGACGTCCTCCGACTCCTCTGCTTCCATGAGTTGGAGGACGGTTTCGGTCCGTTCTTCAGGGAGGTCACCCAGAACATCCGCGGCATCATCGGGGGCCATATCCTCGACGATGTCGGAAAGCTCGGAGTTGGTCATCGACTCGACCAGGTCGGTCTCGGCTTCACGTTCGAGCTCGGCCAACACATCCGGCTTGATGTCTTCGCGTACGAGATCGAAGAGCTTGCGGTGCACTTCGTCGCTGGCCTGTTCAATCAAGTCGGCAATGTCGGCCGGATGCCAGGATGAGATCGCCGCAGCGACCTGTTCCCAGTTCTCTTGCTCAACCAGTGTGAGAACCTGGTCTTCAGCCTTGAGTTCGGTCGACATTTTCCGTGGCCTCCGGGACGGCGTGTGAATCGTCTGTGTGGGGCTCATCGCTCTGTCTGAGCCAGGCCTCAAGCTTGTCAAGGAGGGTGGGGGCTGCGCTGCCCCCCTCGCCTGGCGAGACGGCGCCGGCCGACATGATGAATGTCAGGGCTTCCCCCACATCCATGTCGATGGCAATGGTCTCGGATCGCGGCAGAAGAATCAGTACGCCGGAAGTCGGGTTGGGGGTTGTGGGAATGAATATGCTGACGCATTCGGAGCGGTCACGGCCCTTGGTCAGGTTGGCAGCCAACCCATCCGGCACGCGCGCGGTTACAAAGGCAAGGGAGTGCAGTCCCTTGCGGGGGTACTCAATCATGACGACCTCTTTGAAGAGCGTCTTGCGCTGCGTAAAGAGGGATTCGCTAATCTGTCGAACGGAGACGTAGATGCCCTTGATGACGGGAATGCGTGCCAGGAGTGTATCGCTGAAGCGGAAGAGGTGTCGGCCCAGGAAGTTGCGCGTGAGAAGTCCTACAAGTCCGCAGGCGATCAGAATGGCCAGGAGCGTAACGATCTGGAGGAGAAGCTGTCCGGCCCACGTCGAGCGCAGTTGAGGCATGATGCTTGGTGGAAGCCAGCCCGTAGCCAGGTCAAAAAGGAAGTTGAAGATCAGAATCGTAGCCACAATCGGCACGGTCAGGAAGAACCCGACGAGGATATTGGCCCGGATCCGTTTAGCGAAGCCCTTGATCATGGTGCATCAGTCCCGTGGTTCTCAGTGTTCATCGCCCAGTATGGCGGCCAGTTCGTATCCTGTCTCTTCTGCTTCACGCAGCCATTTCAGCTCGCGCCGGCGCATCCGCGCCCGCTGTACCGGTGTAGCGTCGTCCTCCCCGGCAAGATGGTCGCAGCCGTGCGCCAGGTAGAGCGCCAGCTCCCGGCCTGCAGGCCATCCGCGGCGGGCAAGTTGTACAGCCCGTTCCACGTTGACGTACAGTTCGGCAATGCCGTCACGTTCATCTTCTCCCGGGAGGGCGTGGTAACGAACCGTAATGACATCCGTTGCCCCCTCGTGCTGGAGCAATGCTTCATTGACCTTCGTGATGCCCTCATCATCCATCAGGATGATGGACAGTTCACGAGGACGACTTTCCTTCGCCGGACCCTCGGCCCGGTCCAGGAGATGTTCGACCAATGCTCTGACCTTCGGTTCGTCCGTTTGCCACCGGTTTTGACTGTTGATTATCTTCATCTTTCGGGTAGGGCACACGCCCATGCAGCATATTAGTGAGGGTGAAGACGAAGGATCGCTTGATGCGGGTAAGCTCCAGCAGTGACAGTGCGCAGTCGTCGAGCTGGCCATCTGTCAGCTTCTGGTTAACGATCCCCGCCACGAGCTGCTCGATGTGCCCCGGAGTGGTCTTCTCAATGGTACGCGAGGCGGCCTCAACGGAGTCAGCCAGGCAGATGATAGCTGATTCCTTGAACGACGGGCGCGGGCCGGGATAGCGGAAGTCGCCTTCGTCAACGCGTTCGTTGCCACCGACGATCTCGTTCTCCTTCTGTGACTTGGCCTTGTGATGGAAGCAGGAGACGAGGCTCGTGCCGTGGTGTTCCGTGATCACTGCTCTGACCGGCGTGGGCAGCTTGTGCATCATCGCCAGGGAGAGGCCCTCCTTGACATGCGCCGTAATGACGAGCGTGCTCATGCTGGGCGGGAGATCGTCGTGTGGATTGCCCCGCTGGTTGAGGTTCTCGGCAAAGAAGTCCGGCTTGGTGAGCTTCCCGACATCGTGGAAGTAGGCGCAGACACGTGCCAGCAGCGAATTCGCACCGATGTCGTCGGCGGCAACCTGGGCCAGGTTCGCGACGATCAGGCTGTGGTGGTACGTGCCCGGGGCCTCGATGGCGAGGCGCTGCAAGAGGGGATGACTCAGGTCGGTCAATTCCAGCAGGGTCAGGTTCGTCGTGATCTGGAACAGGGACTCGAACGCGGGGAGGATGAGGAGCACTACGAGGGCGGACAGGAACCCGCTCAGCAGGCAAGCGCCGGCTTGGTCGAAAACCAGCATTATATCGGTGCTTCGCCAGTGCAGGGCGGTTACGGCGAGGACCAGGGTTACCTCGGCCAAGCCAACGACAATGCCGGTACGGATCACTTTGGCACGTGTCCGGACCTGGTCGGCGATTCGTGCTGCGACAACGCTGGCAGCAATTCCCGTGAGGAGGACCGCAAAACTGCGGTCAAGCATCACGGACATCACCAGACTGGTCCAGAAACCGAGGAGCGCCCCGGTGATTCCCCCCAGCATTATGGTGGCCATGAGCGGTGCCAGTGCAACCGGAATCAGGAATACCACTATCTCGGGCCTGATCGGGAAAGCCGTCTGGACCCCGTACAGCGTAACCCGCGCCGCTGCCGTGGCTACCAGCGCGACCAGGACCAGGAGAAGCACGCGGGCGTTATTGCGCATCTTTTGCGGCACCACCATCTGGAGAGCCAGCGCGACAGCAAAGAGACCGGCCAGCAGAAATACGGCGTCGCCCATGATACTGAACCCGGGCACGTTGGCCACGGCGCCACCGAAGAACTGGTCGGCATGCACCAGTAAGGTGGTCACCAACCAGAGGAGCATGGCCAGAAGGTAGCCGTAGACCGGCCGTTGCAGTGTTGGCAGGTGGTCGGATGCCGTTTTGCCGGCCTGTTTTTCTCGTGTCCGGATCTTCCGGGCACGCTCTTTGGACACCGAGTGCTTCATGACAGGGGAATAGTATGGACCCCGCAGGCGATTGTCGATTGCCGATTAAGGACCGATACCGTATGGTGAATTCATGTCAGAACACCTGTATTTAGTGTTTGGTGAGGACGAATACCAAGTATCGGCCAAGACGGCGCAGATCATGGACGGACTGGCTCCCATCGACGACGTGATGGCGCGTGAGATCATAGATGCCGACGCGGCCAATGGGGATGAGGTGACATCTGCCGTCGGGAAATGCCTCGAAGCACTGCAGACATCAGGCCTGTTCAGTGCGGAGAAGACCGTCTGGCTGAAGGGGGCCACCTTTCTCGGCACGGCCCAAGTCGCCAAAAGCGAGGCGGCCAAGACGGCCGTGGGCCGCCTGGCGGACCTGATCAAAGCGGGGCTACCGCCGGGACAGTCGCTGGTGATCTCGGCCACGGGCGTGGACAAGCGATCGGCGTTTTTCAAGGCATGCAAGGCTGCGGGCGAGCTGCATGAATTCGCGCGTGCCGCCAAAGCCCGTATGGCTGAGGCGGATGCGGAGCAGTTCGCCGCTGACCGGTTCAAGATGGCCGGGCTGAAGGCAAGCCGGGACGTTGTGCGGGCATTTCTCGACCGTGTGGGGCTGGATTCACGTCAGATTGCGTCTGAAGTCGAGAAGCTGGCGGCGTACACGGGTGAACGCAACACGGTGGCGCCGGCCGACGTAGAAGCCATTACAAGCTCGTCGCGTGAAGCGGTGGGCTGGGACCTGGCCGATGCCGTGGGCGCTCGCGATCTCCCCCGGGCACTGAGAGTTCTGAGGCAACTGCTATTCGAGCGTCAGCCCGCGTTCATGCTGATTCGCGGCATCGAGAACCGGATCGCCCAGCTACAGCTCTTGCGTGAGGCCATCAACAAACGTTGGTTGAGAAGCCAGGGCAGCGGACGTGGCAAGCAGGCGGTCTGGACGGACCTGCCGCCCGAAGTAGACGCGATTCTGACGGAGGATGTGGGCCGGGATCCACGCAAGGAACACCCTTATCGACTCCTGTTGCTGGCCGAACAGGCCTCGAAGTTCACGGGTAAGGAACTGGAAAGATGCCGACAGGCGCTGGTGCAGGCCCATGCTGAACTGGTGAGCAGTCGAACTCCGGATGACGTGGTAATGGAACTGCTGCTGGTCCGTATGTTGGGCCGGTCAGCCTGACTGCGGTTTCTGTTTCCGATTCCCTCTCGCCGCGCCTTGGCCGGGCCGCTTATCTCCGGAAAACGCCCCCTCGGATCTTTGTTGCTTGATTGCCGAAAAGGGGTGTTGTACCGTACCGTGCGAACCGGACGGTAAGCTACACAAGACGAGAGAGCCTGTGCATACGAAGAGCCCGCATCGACAGTCAGACAGCCCCAAAGAGGAGTGCGGTATCTTCGGTGTCTTCGGCGTGGAGAAGGCGGCGGGGCACGTTCACCGCGGCCTCTTCGCGCTTCAGCATCGTGGTCAAGAGGGCTGTGGCATTGTCGTCAGCGACGGCGCGCATGTCCGTTCTCACAAGGGGCAGGGGCTCGTCAGCGAGGTGTTCTCCGACCCAACCGTTCTGCCCGAGGACTGGAATCGCGGCATCGGGCATGTCAGGTACTCCACGACCGGTTCCACCCGCATTCACAATGTTCAGCCTTTGGTGGTGGAGTGTGTGGACGGAATCTGGGCGTTGGCTCACAACGGGAACCTCACGAACGCGGACAAGCTGCGACGGATGTACCAGGACGCCGGCGCGATTTTCCAGACCAGTACGGACAGTGAAGTGCTGGTGCATATCCTTGCGGATCCGATGTATCGGCGCCGTCCGCAGCGTGTAGCGAGAGCACTGGCTGAACTGCGCGGTGCGTTTGCGTTCCTAATCATGACCAAGGACTGTGTCATGGCCGCCCGGGATCCCCACGGGTTCAGACCGCTTTCGATCGGCCGACTGGGCGATGGCTACGTCTTTGCGAGCGAAACATGCGCGATGGCTCAGACGGGGGCCGAGTACCTGCGTGATGTGGAACCCGGCGAATTGGTGATGGTGGATGAGACTGGGCTGCACAGTTCCATGTTTGCCGATCCGCCGGCACACCGGGCGCACTGCGTCTTCGAGATGGTTTACTTCGCCCGGCCGGACAGCGTCGTGTTCGGGGATAACGTCCACGAGATCCGCATGCAGTACGGCGCCTGTCTGGCCAAGGAACATCCCGTTGAGGGCGATATTGTGATTCCCGTGCCGGACAGTGGCAATTCGGCAGCCTTGGGCTACTCGCGCGAAAGCGGGATTCCGTTTGATTTCGGGTTTATCAGGAACCATTACATCGGGCGTACGTTCATCATGCCCGAGGCCGAGCAGCGGTCGGCGGGAGTGGACCTGAAGTTGGCGGTGTTGCCCCAGGTGGTTGACGGGAAGCGCGTCATAGTGGTGGATGACTCGATCGTTCGCGGTACAACGGTGCAGCGTCGCGTGGCCTGGCTGCGGAGTGCCGGCGCGAAGGAAGTGCACGTCAGGATCTCGTGCCCTCCCGTTGCACACCCCTGCTTCTACGGCATTGATTTTCCGACACGCGAGGAGTTGATTGCAGGAGGGCAGAGCGTTGAGGAGATTCGAGAATTTATTGGCGCTGATACACTGGGATACCTGAGCGAGGAAGGCTTGCTCTCGCCCTTCGAGAATGCTTCAGACTACTGCAAAGCCTGTTTCTCGGGCGAATACCCTCTGAGCGTGGAAGGTTTGGGCGACAAGAATCGCCACGAGTCGCTGAATCCTGAATTGCCGTTCAATCGATAGGAAGATGATGAAGAAGATGACCAAGCACATTTTCGTGACCGGCGGAGTGGTATCCTCACTGGGGAAGGGGCTGACGGCGGCCTCTGTGGCCATGCTGCTGCAGCGACGCGGCTACCGGATCAAGCTGCAGAAGCTGGACCCTTACCTGAATGTGGATCCCGGCACGATGTCGCCGTTCCAGCACGGCGAGGTGTATGTAACCGACGACGGGGCGGAGACGGATCTGGACCTGGGTCATTACGAGCGCTTCACGGGAATACCGTGCTCGCAGGCGAGCAACTATACGACCGGACGGATTTACAGCTCTGTTATTTCGCGGGAACGTGAGGGCGGGTACCTGGGTAAGACCGTGCAGGTGATCCCTCACATCACGAACGAGATCAAGGAAGCGATCTACTCGCTTGACGATGATGACACGGACATCGTGATCACAGAGATTGGCGGAACGGTCGGGGATATCGAGTCGCTGCCGTACCTGGAAGCTATCCGGCAGGTCCGCCAGGATATTGGCTACGATAACGCCATGTTCATGCATATCACGCTGGTGCCCTATATCCGGGCGGCCGGCGAACTGAAAACCAAGCCGTCGCAACAGTCCGTTGGCATCCTCCGCACGATCGGCATCATCCCTGATATCCTGGTCTGTCGCTGCGAACGGTCGATGGAACTGGAGCACCGTGAGAAGCTCGCCCTTTTCTGCAACGTGCCACTTAACCTGGTGGTCGAGGAAAAGGATGTGGCCAACACCATATACGAGGTGCCATTGGAGCTGGCGGCGCAGGATCTGGATGTCTATGTGCTGGAGCGGCTCAAGCTTCATGTCAACCGCCTCGACGTGGCGGACTGGCGGGCCATGGTCAAGCGGTTCGTTGAGCCGAAGCATGGCGAGGTCGAGATTGCCGTGGTTGGCAAGTACATTGGCCTGCAGGACTCCTACAAGAGCATCTACGAGGCTTTGACGCACGGAGGGATCGCCAACAACGTGCGGGTCAAGGTTCGGATGGTGGAATCCGAGGATATCGAGGCGCGCGGGGCTGCGGCGGCGCTGGATGGCGTCTCTGGTGTGCTTGTCCCGGGCGGTTTCGGTGACCGCGGCATTGAGGGCAAGATCGCCGCCATTCGCTACGCGCGTGAGGGCGGAATGCCGTTTTTCGGTATCTGCCTGGGCATGCAGTGCGCGGTGATCGAGTTTGCCCGCAACGTGTGTGGCCTGGAAGACGCCCACAGTATGGAATTTGCGCCCGACACCCCGCATCCCGTGATTGACCTGATGGAAGAGCAGAAGAAGATCATCAACATGGGCGGGACCATGCGCCTGGGGGCCTATCCATGCGTTCTGACGGAGGAAAGCCGCGCCCATGAGCTGTACCAGGCAAAGAAGATTTCCGAGCGGCATCGACACCGCTACGAGGTAAACAATGCGTACCGCGACCAGTTGAATGAGAATGGCCTGGTTCTGGCGGGGCTGTCGCCCGACGGGGGCTTGGTCGAGATGGTTGAACTACCCGCGCATCCCTGGTTCGTGGCCTGCCAGTTCCACCCGGAGTTCCAGTCAACCCCACTCGAGGCCCATCCGATCTTTGCCGGCTTTGTTGCAGCGGCAATCCGCCTTCGCCCGCTTCGCGGGTCTACGGCGTGACAAGTGAAGGAAGAGCATTGGAATGGAACACACTGTGATGAGGATGCAAGATGCCGCGTAGAGATGACATCCATAAGATTATGATCATCGGGTCGGGCCCGATCATCATCGGGCAAGCCTGTGAATTCGACTACTCCGGGGCGCAGGCCTGTAAGGCCCTGCGTGAAGAGGGGTACGAGGTCGTGCTGGTCAACAGCAATCCGGCGACGATCATGACGGACCCGGAGTTCGCGGATCGCACCTATATCGAGTCGCTTGACCCCGATACCTTGGCCGAAATCATTCGCCGCGAGCGGCCGGACGCGTTGCTTCCAACTCTCGGAGGTCAGACCGGACTGAATCTCTCACTGGAGCTGTCGCGTCGCGGCGTTCTCGAACGCAATGGCGTAGAGATGGTCGGTGCGCGCGCTGACGTTATCCGCAAGGCTGAAGACCGTGACCTCTTTAAACAGGCCATGCAGAAGATCGGCTTGGACTTGCCTCGCAGCGGCTCGGCCCACAACATGGAAGAGGCCTACGCCGTTCGTGACGAGATCGGGGACTTCCCGCTGGTCATTCGTCCCGGCTTCACTCTCGGCGGAACGGGTGGCGGCATCGCGTACAACCAGGAACAGTTCGACGAGATCGTGGCGCGTGGTCTCTTCTACAGCCCGACTAGCGAGGTCCTGATCGAGGAGTCCATTCTGGGGTGGAAGGAATTCGAGCTCGAGGTCATGCGCGATGTCAAAGACAACTGCGTAATCGTCTGTTCGATCGAGAATCTTGACCCCATGGGCATACACACCGGCGACAGCATTACCGTTGCGCCGGCGCAGACACTCACCGACCGTGAGTACCAGATAATGCGCGATGCATCCCTGGCCGTGATGCGCGAGATTGGGGTCGAGACAGGCGGCTCCAATGTGCAATTTGCCCTGAACCCGGCCAACGGGCGCATGGTTATCATCGAGATGAATCCGCGCGTGTCGCGGTCGAGCGCGCTGGCGTCGAAAGCAACCGGTTTCCCGATCGCGAAGATCGCCGCCAAGCTGGCCGTGGGGTACACCCTCGATGAGATTCGCAACGATATCACGCAGGAAACGCCAGCCTGCTTTGAGCCGACGATCGACTACGTAGTGACCAAGGTGCCACGCTTCGCTTTCGAGAAGTTCGCCGCCGCCGGTGACGAGCTTGGCACACAGATGAAATCGGTCGGCGAGACGATGAGCATAGGCAAGAACTTCAAGCAGTCGCTCCAGAAGGCATTGCGCGGCCTGGAAACCGGACGCGCCGGTCTGGGTGCGGACGGCAAGGACGGCGGCTTGGAGCCGTTCACTGATGACGAGCTGGCTGAGCGGCTGACCACGCCGAACTCGAACCGAATCTTTGCCGTGCGTGTGGCATTCCGGCGTGGTTGGACGATGGAACGTCTCCATGAGCTGACCGCGATCGATCCCTGGTTCCTGAGGCACATAGAGGAACTGGCCGCCTATGAAGACGAGATCCGCGGTGCCGGGGCGCTCGAAGCTCTGAAAACTGACCTGCCGCTGTTTCGCCAGGCCAAGGAGTTCGGCTACTCCGACAAACAGATCGCGTGGCTGCTCGATTGCAGCGAGGCGGATGTCCGCCAGGCCCGGACCGACCTTGACCTGTTGCCGGTATACGGTTCGGTCGATACGTGTGCCGCCGAATTCACGGCCTACACTCCGTATTTCTACTCGACCTATGGCGAGATCAACGAGAGCCGGGCCTCGGACAAGCGGAAGATCATGATTCTCGGCGGCGGGCCGAACCGGATCGGGCAGGGGATCGAGTTCGACTACTGCTGTGTGCATGCTTCGTACGCGCTGCATGACGCGGGGTTCGAGACCATCATGGTCAACAGCAACCCGGAGACGGTTAGTACGGACTATGATACCAGCGACCGGCTCTACTTTGAGCCCCTGACACTGGAAGACGTGCTGCATATCTACCGCAATGAGAACTGCTGGGGCGCCATCGTGCAGTTCGGCGGACAGACCCCTCTTAACCTGGCCAAGGACCTTGAGGAGAACGGGGTAAACATTATCGGTACCAAGCCGGCGAGCATCGAGGCAGCCGAAGACCGCAAGTTCTTCCAGGAGATGACGACGCGCCTTGGCGTCAGGCAGCCTGAGAATGGGCTGGCTACCAGCGTGGAAGAGGCCGAGGCAATTGCCGAACGAATCGGGTTCCCCGTCCTCATGCGCCCTTCTTTCGTTCTGGGCGGGCGCGCCATGGTGATCGTTTACGACGTGGAGATGTTGCGGCGCTACATGGCCGAGGCCGTGGAGGTCTCGCAGCAGCGGCCCGTGTTGATCGATCGCTATCTTGAGGATGCGGTTGAAGTCGATGTGGATTGCATCTCGGACGGTGAGACCGCCTTGATCGGGGCGATCATGGAGCACGTGGAGTTCGCAGGGGTTCATTCCGGCGACAGCGCTTGCATGATTCCGTCGCAGTCCTTGTCCGATGAAGTAAAAGACAAGATTCGCGAGTATACACAGGCCTTTGCCAAGGAACTGGGTGTGTGCGGGCTAATGAATATCCAGTACGCGATCCAGGACGAGGTGGTCTATGTGCTGGAGGTGAATCCGCGCGCATCTCGTACCGTCCCGTTTGTAAGCAAGGCGATCGGCGTGCCGCTCGCCAAGCTTGCCGCGCTGGCCATGGCCGGTCACAAGCTCAAGGACATGGGCTTCACCGAAGAGATTGTGCCGCGCCATATTTCCGTCAAAGAGGCGGTCTTCCCGTTTGTGCGGTTCCCGGGCATCGATGTTGTTCTGAGTCCGGAGATGAAATCGACCGGCGAAGTGATGGGTATCGACTCAACCTTCGGCATGGCGTTTCTGAAGAGCCAGGTGGCGGCCGGCAATGCACTGCCTTCTGCCGGCAACGTGTTTGTGAGTGTACGTAATTCGGACAAGGAACGTGTTGTCCCGCTCGCGAAAGAGCTGAAAGACTTGGGGTACACACTCTACGCCACCTGTGGGACGAGCACTGTCCTGCGCGATGCGGGCATTGAGAGTCGGGCCGTATTCAAGATCTCCGAGGGGCGTCCCAGCGCTGTCGACATGATCGAGGCCAAGCAACTGGGGTGGATCATCAATACAAGCTCGTCGGGACCTCGGCCACGGATTGACGAAGTCAAGATGCGTGCACATGCGGTGATTCGGGGCATTCCGATTACAACCACGACCGACGGGCTGCGGGCGGCGATCAGCGGATTGCAGGCCGTACGAGCGGATTCGCGCATCCAAGTCTGCAGTTTACAGGAATATCACCGGCATGCGCCAGAGATCACGTTGGCGGGGAAATCATGAAGCAGGCAACTCACGAAGATCGATACAACTGGCGCGCCCGTAGAGAGCGTGCCGCGTTCCTGGCGCTTGAGGACGGCACGATTCTGCGCGGCTACTCGATCGGTGCCGCCTGTGACGGGGTGGGGGAAGTTGTTTTCAACACCGGCATGAGCGGGTACCAGGAGATTCTGAGCGACCCCTCCTATGCCGGACAGTTTGTGACCATGACCTACCCTGAGATCGGCAACACGGGTATCAACGCCGCAGACATGGAATCGCGCCGCTTCTTCGCGAACGGGTTCATTGTTCACGAAGAGAACGTGCCGAGCAACTGGCGTTCCGAGGAGTCGCTCAGAGAAAGCCTGGTTCGCAGTGACATTCCGGGGATCGCCGGCCTGGACACACGGGCACTGACATCGAAGTTGCGCGATGGGGGTACACTCAAGGGATACCTGGCCGTTGCGGGCTCGGTGGATGAGGCGGATGCGGTTGCCAAGGCAAAGGCATGGGAGGGGCTGGATGGTCAGGACTATGCCGCACGTGTGACGTGCGAAGAGCCGTATGCATGGGACCCGGATGGGCAGCATACCTGCAGCTGGGGGATGGCCGACGAGCTGCCGGAGACCGACCTGAAAATCGTGGCATTTGATTTTGGTGTCAAATGGAACATCCTGCGCAGCCTGCGTCGCAGCGGCATGGATGTGACAGTCGTACCCGCTTCGACCACCGCGGAGGCCGTGTTGGCACTGAAGCCGGATGGCGTGTTTCTGTCAAACGGTCCAGCCGATCCCTCCGCCGTGGGCTATGCCGCCAAGGCGGCATCCGCCCTGCTGGGGCAGGTTCCGATGATGGGCATCTGCCTGGGGCATCAGATCTTGAGCATAGCTGCGGGAGGATCCACCTATCGCCTCAAGTTCGGGCATCACGGGTGCAACCATCCGGTCATGGACCTCTCGACGAAAAAGGTTGAGATTACTTCGCAGAACCACAACTTCGCAGTGGATCCGGACAGTCTGGACGTGAGCAAGGTCGAGGTGACACACATCAACCTCAATGACCAGACCGTCGAGGGAATCCAACATCGGCAGGCGCCGATGTTCTCGGTGCAGTATCATCCCGAGGCCTGCCCGGGGCCGCACGACCCCTATTATCTCTTCCAGCGGTTCCGTGACCTCATCGCATCCGCCTGAGGTCGTCTACTGGGGCGATCAGCTATCCGTTTTCGCGATGTAGCTCATGATGCCGTTCGCGATGCCCTTGGCCAGTGTGGCGCGATGCTGGCGACTGATTACCCGTGCGGCTTCGCTCTTGTTGGTGATAAAGCCGCATTCAAGCAGGGCGGCGGGGCATGGGGCACTACGTAGAACTTCGAATCGTGCATGCTTGATGCCGCGGTCTATCGCTTTCACCTGTTTCAGCATGCCGCGGTGCAGGTAATACCCCAGCAACGTGTTCTTCTTGTCGAACTGGTTGCCCTTATACGTCCGCGGGTCTGCGCGCCCGCCCATCGTGGACGCAAACCCCGGCGACGAGCAGACATAGGTTTCGATCCCGGACACACTGGAGTTGGCCGCCGCATTGAAGTGAATACTGATAAAGAGGTCGGCGCCCCACTGGCGAGCGAGACTGGTGCGCTTCGCGAGCGGTATGAAGTAGTCGCTCTCCCGCGTTAGCCTGACTGACAGCCCCTGGGCTTTCAGGATGTCACGCGTCCGCTTGGCCACATCAAGCACGGCTTTCTTCTCGTAGACGCGCCGGTGACCGATAGCCCCGCTGTCCGATCCGCCATGCCCGGGGTCGAGCACGATCGTGGCAATATCATCGCCGCGGACATTCGCGGAAGGTCGCAGCAAGGGGTCGAGCATCGCTTCACTGTCGTACCGCGTGATCGTCCAGCTGCTCGAGCCCTTCTGTGTCGGCCCGTTGAGCCAGAGGAGCGTGTCGTTGAAGCGAAGCTTTCGGCTTCCTGAAGTGAAGACAACGGTGGAGTACTGGCTGCGGAGAACCCGTTCCATACCCATACGCAGTGGTGTTCCAAAGCCATAACGCCTCGCAAGAGCATCGAGCGATTCCCGCTGTAGCGGTGAAGATGCGGCTTCAGCTATTCCCGTCTGGAATACCAATGCTGTGCAGATCAGGGCATAGACAGGCCTAAGCATTCCCCACTATAAGCCACGGGCATGGCCGTTGGCTACATCTCTTTACCATTGCGTTGCGCTCCGCTCTACTGGTAGGCTTTGAGGATATGACGACGCTACGCACAAGGCTATGGTGGGTGCTTGGGGTGGGTCTGTTGCTCGTGCTATCGAGCGGCTCGGTATGCGCGCAGAACCTGCGCTATGACAACCATCGGGAAGTGGCCGTACCGGAATACGCCACTGTCCAACTGGGGCCGTTCCATTCGAGCTGGGCTTTCCTGCTGACAGCCGGGTATCGCTACGTTGACACGACCGGTATCGGGACAGACTTCCTCTTTGCCGGGTCGCGGGGGCGCCTCAAGAAGGATGGTTCCGACTACCCGATCATCATAGGTTTTGATACCCGGAATTACCTGGTGATTGGGCCGCACACGGACCTGGATGTCTCGCTCGGCTTCCGGTACGAGTACTATCCGCTCGATACGCAGGAGAGCGAGTTTCGCGTGTTCCTGCCCGGGGAGGGCATCAACGCCAACCTGTCCATGGAAATGTCGCCGGCTCCGTACCTGCGCATGCGTCTGTGGGACGGGTTCGCATGGCAGATGGACTACCTCGATACGCGCGGTCTGGATGACCGGTACGGTGGCCGACGGTTCGAGAATATCTCGAACAGGATCGGACTGGATGGTGATTTGCTTCTGGCCGAACGGCACAACTTGGGCTTTGGGGTGTCGCGCGGTGACCGTTGGGCCTTGGACGACGAGTGGGAGGATCAGGCCCGTGTAACACACAGCGGGTACCTGCTGTACGAGTATGAAGTGGCCGAATACATGATCGTCGGTCTACGAGGCGGACTGGAGCACATTGACTATCCCGAGTCGGACAGACCCACCACGCTTATCAACGACTACCGGGTCGATCTCAGTACTCGCTTAACTGAGCGTACGACCTTCAATGTTTTCGGCGGACATGCCATGGGAACGATCTCCGGCAGTGAGAATAGTATGGAAGAGGTCAATACGGCCCTCTACGGTGCGGGTTTTCAGACGCACCTTAGCCCCAATCTGCAGCATGGTATCACCTATAGCCATGGGCTTCGCGGGGGATACCAGTGGTCGCTTGAGGAGTTCGACCTCTTACGCTACGACCTCCGCTGGACGGGCGATTTCTCCCGGTGGAATCTGTATACGGGTTGGCAGACACGTGACCCGAGTACGACCAACGTAAACGGCTACACGGATTGGGCCAGCGGACTGCTGTGCGAGGTGCCGCTCATGCCGGCGGCCTCCCTTGTCGGATCGGTGCGCTACAATGAGCGCTCCAACGATGATGAGCAGGTCACGCTTCTCGATCCTGAGCTTACCGGCGACTATGACACCTTGGCGTACAAACTCGGACCGGTTGTGCGCCTGACCGATGAGCTGAAGCTTGAGGCGTTCGCGGAGCACATTGAGCGGGATGGCGACAACGACCAACTTGATTACACTCGTGACATTGTTTCGGTGCTGTTAACCTACCGCCATGAGCTCTAATAGGACACGCAAAAGCGTCCTTTACGCGGGAATCGGACTCTTTGCGGTCTGGGCGCTAACGAATTTTCATCGCGTAGCGGCCGACGACGACGCACTGATTCGCGTAGTCCTGGTTTCCATCTTCGCTGCCCTGATCCTTCTACGCCCCAAGCCTGAGCGTGAGCAGCATCCAGATGCCGGGACGTTTCGCCTTCCCTTCTTGCACGGGTCCTTCTTGCCCCTGGCCATGGGGATAGGTGGGGCGCTTCTGTCGTTGGGCGGGACCATTCTGGCCGTCCACCAGTTCGAATGGTTGGGCATTATTCTGCTGCTCTACGCCTGTCTCCGCTGGGCGTTGCCGGAGAAGTTCCGCCGCGACATCATCATAGCCGTGTTTCTGCTGTACTGGATGCACCCCATACCGGGGCAGGTTTTCGGGAAGCTCCAGCTTTGGATGCAGTTAATGTCGGTGCAGGGCGCGCAGATGTTGCTCTATAGCTTCAATGTGCCGGTCTGGGCGGAAGGGTTCTACCTGCGTACGGGGTTGCTGACGCTGGGCGTTCCCGAGGCCTGTAGTGGAATGCGCACGATTGTCACGGTGACGCTCTGCACGCTGGGCGTCGGGTTTCTCTTTCGCCTGCGCTGGTTTGAGAGCGTTGTGCTGCTGTTGGCCGGGGCCGTTCAAGTGTTGTTCTTCAACATCTTGCGGGTGGCGGCGGTTGTAATCTTCGCGCCCCGCATGCCGCGCGAGTGGGCCGAGACGGTCCTGCACGATACCCTGGGTGCTTTCCTGCTGTTCACTATACTCATCGTCCAGATTGAGGTGTCGGCCTACAAGGTGGTGCGCGACAAACGCCGCCGCATAAGCGAGGGGATCCGTGACGGGGAACTGGAGAAACCTGACCGGGGGCGTGCACTGCCCGGTCCCTGGCGCCTGCTGGTCTCGGTATGGAAGCCGCTATTGGCTTTGGGCGTTGTGTCGCTTGGCACAGCCTTCGTTATTTACAAGCAACGCCCCGGTCACCGTCTCAACATGATACGCCCGGTGATCGACTTGCTCCTGGAGAATGAGATAGAGGCGGCCCATGCGGCCATTCGTGCGGCCTTGACGATCGCGCCTTCCGACCGTGCCCTCCTCATGAAGGAAGCTCACGTGCTCCTCGTGAAACAGGACTACGTACGGACACTTGTGGTCATTGATTCTCTCGAACCGCCACTGGACGTTGTTGAATCCATGATGCGTGGCCGGGCGCTGATGTCGCTCGGACGTGTGGACGAGGCCTTTGGCGTCGTCCAGGAGATGTCCAGGCATACAGGCGAAGCACCGGGCGCTGCCATGCTCATGGCAGAGTTTGCGGCCGTTAAGGATATTCCGGAACAGGTCAACAAGAGCATTGTGATTGCGGCGCGGTCGCACTTGGTTCAAGACCGCGTGCGGTCGCTCTTTCCCTATCTTGCGCTGCGTGAACAGTGGAGCACGATAGTCGAGTGCGACAATACCTCCGTGCGCTACGAAGACATTGGGCCTTCCCTGGTTGCCGTGCAAGCGCACTTGCATATGCGCAACATTGCCCGTGCTGCTGAAATCATGAAAGAAGTCGTCGCGCTGCACCCCGGCGATCCACGTTTCCTGAGCAGTCTCTTTTCCCTGGCGATGAGTCAGCAGGGCGGCCGCTGGGAGACGATGTTTGCAGACAATCTGATCGCGAACCTCGGCAAGTTGAACGCGGATCGGTTGGCCTCCTACATTGACTATGCCTTTCGACTCAGCCGAGCGGACCTGGCCTGGTTGGCGTGGCTGAGCTTGCGCGAGAGAGACCCTGCCGATCCGGCTCTGTATCTCTCGCTGGCGCGTTTCCACGACATGTGGTTCATGTTTCGAAAACACACACTCTCGATCGAGGCTGAGAGTGCTGCCCAGCGAATTGACCTGCGTCGCTTCTACCAGGCTACGGGAGACCTGGCACCGTTCAAGGCGCTCTGGGACCACGTTCCTGAGGCAGTGTCAGTGGCCGGCGCACGCGGCAGGGAAGGGCGAATGGAACAGCTCGACCGCTTCTTTGCTGAGATCGACAAGCGTGCGGCCGAGGGAACGCTCAACGAGCGCATGGAGATGTCCGTAGCCCCCGCACTGGGTCTGGCCGGAAGGTATGAAGAAGCCCATGCCAAGCTGAGGGAGCTGGAGGAGCGCTATCCTGAGAAGAAACGGGATATTCTCTACCAGCGTGCCGTGTTCCAGAACCAACAGGTGCGCTGGCAAGCGCTCTACGAGACCATGGTGGCTTACCGGGCACTTCCCAACTACCAGCCGCGCCTGGGGGCGGACCTGATGTTCATCAATGCGCTCATGAACTTGAACATGGGCGCAGCGGCGCTTCACACGGCCAAGGAAGCACAGCGTACCTACCCGGGGTCGCGACGCGTTCATGCCGCTCTGGCGGCGATCTGGGATGTGTTCCGGTATAAGGACCAGGCCCTCTTCGTATTGACCAAGGCGGGGGACCCTGATCCACGCGTGCTGGTGCAACTGCTCTACGATACCGGGCGTCACCGCGAGGCCGAGCGGATGAGCAACGCGATGAGTGTCAGTATTGTGCGCAGTGAGCGTGGTGAAAGGCAGCGATTGGTGCTGCCTCGTGCAAGGCTGGTGACGACCAAACGCTGGCCGGCTCCCCTCGATGCGGAAGGATTCGTGCGTGAAGCCGACGAATACGGTGCCGAGCTCGAAAAGTCGACGAGTCCCTGCGTCATTGCCCTGCGCAGCATGTCGCGTGACTGGTGCCGTGCGAAAGGGGAGGGGCCTGCTTCCAACATCGCGGCATGGGAGGCCATCGGGCGGAACGCCCTGGAGAAGGTCGGCGCGCTTCACCAGTTGACGATGCTGCTGGCTCGCCAGGAGCGGTATGCGGAGGCGAGCATGGCTGTTGAAGCCGGGCTCATGTTGATTCCGGACTCGGTGGTGTTGCGCCGCATCCACATGGTGGTCTCCGAAGACCGTGGTGCGGCTGTCGCGGCGGCCCGGGAACATTGTCCTGACGATCCGGACATATGGCTGGCCTCCCTGATGGGACGTTTCGGGGCCGAAGGAAAGGGCGACTGGGCTGCGGCTGCAATCAAGAGCGCTGTCGTAGATCAGCAGTTCTCCCCTGAGACATTCACGAGGGCGGGTGACTTCCTTCTTGATTCGGGCATGCCAAAGGCCGCGGCGGCGGCCGCCCGGTACGCAATCGATCAGTCCCAGGGATTGCTGCCGGCATATGTCCTGGGGATTCGATCTGGCCTTACCCTCAAGGAATATGATTGGGCGCTCTCCTGTGCCCTGACCGGGTCCGAGCTGTCCAAGAATCCCGGTCCGTTCTACCGGGCCGTGGTGATGTTGAAATGGGCCCGTGACAAGCGGGATACAGATATCATCAAGGCATTGCAGTACCTGAGCGAGCACAACCCGGAGGAGCTGCAGTGGGCGGAGAGGTTGGGATTTGTCTACTTTGAGAAGCGCGACACCCGTCGCGCGCTGAGCGTGCTTGCACCCGTCATAGGCAAAAAGGGGTCCAAGCTTCGTGTGCAGTCGCTGCTGATGGCGGCCGAATCCGCCCGGATTGAGGGTGCCCACACCAAGGCGGTGGAGATCCTTGAGTCGGCCTACAGCATGTATCCGGATCGTGTCAATATTCTCAACAACTTGATCTACACGCTTCTCGAAGATCGTTCGACGCTCTCCCGGGCACAGGAGTTGCTTCCGCTCTTACTTGAAATGGGCCAGGAATCCTTCCCTGTGCTGGATACGGCGGCAATGGTCTATCTCCGGATTGGACAGACCGATCGGGCGCGCGATTACATGGAGCGCGCGCTCACCCTCATGGAACCCGGTCACTATTCCACGCTGGAGGTAACGCTGAATGCGGCGGAAATCTACCTCTTGACCGGAGACCTCGACGAAGCCGAAAATCACCTGAACGCCGTCTGGGAATATCCGGAACGCCCTGTTGCCACAGACAACCGCGCCAAGGATCTGTTGCAGAGGCTTGAGAACAAGAAGCGTCAGTGACATGGATGTGGCTTGCCACCCGCAACTCCCGTAGGGAGCGAAAAGTGGTGGAGGTAAGGAGATTCGAACTCCTGGCCTCCTGAATGCCATTCAGGCGCTCTACCAACTGAGCTATACCCCCACATCCAGTGTCAAAAAGACGGGCGGAGTTTTATCATGTGACAGGACGGGTGTCAAGCCCCCCCGCCTCCGTAAATCACGGTGAAAGAAGGTGGTGTTTCTGTTACGCCCCTGTTAGAATCCGCCACTTCGATTATTAGTCAGTAGGGGACATTGGAGGTTATTTCTTTATGCATCCGGTAGTAAACCAGTTGATTCAGCTGGAAGAGTTGATTCTCATTCGCGACGAACAGAAATTCATGTCAGGTGATGCGCACCTGGATAACCTGAATGCCGCCATCAAGGGCATGACCGCTAAACTGCCACGCGACATTCGTGAACACGCGGAGAAGTTGACCAACAAGCAGCAGTCTGCCATTGTGCCGATCGCCGAACAGGTCTGTTCAGGATGCGGGATGACGCTGCCCATCAGCCTGGTCCAGGCCGTACGACTGGCCCGCGAAGTGCATAGTTGCCCGAACTGCGCACGCATGCTCTACTTCGTTGAATCGGCGGCGAAACGGATCGCCAGCAAGCGGCGTCGCACGGGCAGGCAGAAGGGCGGCATTGCCCGCTTCTCGGCTCCCTCCCTGATGATTCCCGAACTTTCTTCCGCCAGCGTGGAGGATGTCATTGCAGAGATGGCCTCCAAGATGGAAGCGGAAGGCTTTGTTGAAGGCTCCGACAAACTTGTCGAAGCCGCACTGCAGCGTGAAGCCATCGTGAGCACAGCGGTAGGCCACGAGCTGGCCGTGCCCCATGTGCGTGGTGTCGAGGGGGGCGGCCTTGCCCTTGCGGTAGGCCTGTCATCCAAGGGCATCCAGTGGGATGGAGATTGCGATCAGCCGACTCGGATCGTCGTGTTCATTGTGATTCCCACCGCGGCGAGCGCTTTCTATCTAAAGCTGTTGGCAGGGCTGGCGGAGACCTTCTCGGATGCGGATGCGCGGAAGACCTTGCTCGACGAGAAAGGCGCCGAAGGGCTCTGGAAGGCTCTGCAGAAGCTCACACGGAAGACCGTTAAGTAGAGCAAGCCCTACACGTCCTCACAGCTGGAGTCGCCGACCTGTGCCTGCAGTCGGTGCAGCTCATCCTTGAGGTCGGCCACCACTTCCGCGTACTCCGGGTCGCTGTAGACGTTGGTCATCTCCTGGGGATCGCGTTCGAGATCGAACAACTCCCACTCCGGTTCGCGAGACTCGTCGATGGAGCCGGCCTGACCCATGCTGTCGGCGTAGTAGTAGATGAGTTTATAGCGCAGCGTTCGCACCCCGTAGTGCGCGTAGACGTTGTGGTGGGCCAGGTGCATCCAGTAACGGTAGTACATGGACGTCTGCCAGTCGGCCGGGAGTCTGCCGTTCAGGAGGGGACGAAAACTGCTGCCCTGCATGTCCGATGGAATGGGGACTCCCGCAAAGTCGAGGAACGTCGGGGCGAAGTCCACGTTAAGAATCATGTCGTCGCAAACCGAATGCGGCCCGATCTCACGTGGATACCGGACCACAAAGGGCATGCGCAACGATTCTTCATACATGAAGCGCTTGTCATACCACCCGTGATCTCCCAGGAAGAAGCCCTGGTCAGATGTGTAGACGACAATCGTGTCTTCGGCCAACCCATTCTCGTCCAGGTAGTCCAGGAGCGTGTCAACGCTTTCATCCACGGATGCAATGCACGACAGGTAGTCTTTGATATAGCGCTGGTACTTCCACTGCCGCTCTTCCACTTCTGACAGTCCCTCGGGAGTGGGCTCCTTCAGATCGGTGGCGTTCAGATCACGGTCAATCCGCATGGTTGCAGCCGCCGCAGCGCGGGCGCGGTTGCGGTAGTCGTCATGTAGCGTGTCCGGCTCGGCGATCGTCGTATACCGCAGCGCGTCGGCATGGTGGGGCGCCGGTTCCCACGGGCGGTGAGGCGCCTTGTGGTGGCAGAGCAGGCAGAAGGGCCGATCCGCATCGCGCTGCTTGAGCCAGTCCAGGGATCGCTCCGTGATCAGGTCGGTGACATACCCGGGTACCGTCTTCTTCTCCCCCATCTCGATCATCTCAGGGTCGTGGTACAAGCCCTGGCCAGGCAGAACGCACCAATAGTCGAATCCCGTGGGCTCGTGATCGGCCCCCTGGCCCAAGTGCCATTTGCCTACCATGGCGGTCTGATACCCGGCCCCCTGCAGAAGCTTCGGGAACGTCATGAGCTGGTTATCCATCATGGTCGCAAGGGTGGTCACGCCGTTGACGTGGTTATAGGTGCCGGTCAGGATCGTGGCCCGGCTCGGGGTGCAGATGGAGTTGGTGCAGAAACAGCTGTTGAAAAGCATGCCTTCGGCGGCGATGCGGTCAATCCCCGGCGTCCGGTTGATGCGGCTCCGGTAGCAACTCATAGCATGGGCTGCATGATCATCTGACATAATGAACAGAATGTTAGGTTGTTTCATCGTCACCATGCTCCTGCGCTGTTTTGCTGACGGCGCGCTGTTTCTCCCAGAGCGCCCGGTACTCTGCCAGGGGCTTGTCTCCCATGTAGCGGCGGAGAATACGTCTATCGGTCTCCAGTAGATCCACGAGAATAAGCCCATCCAACACGTAGTGAAAAGCCGGGTCAATGTTAAAGCCCAGCAGTTTGCCCCCCAACTTGAGATACTGCTTCAGCAGGATAGGCATTCCCTTCATGTTGGTCTCAACATCAGAAATGAGCGATTCCACGTCATCAACACTCTCCACCACGGTGCGCATCTCGCGGTGGCGCAGCTTGCGCAGGAAGGGCTGTCGCACAGGGGACCGTGCCTTGACGAGACGTGCCAGTTCGGGCTCGAACTTGTTCATCTTCAAGAAGGCCATCAGCAGGTTGCGTGAGCTTGTGCCGTAATCGTCCGAGATGCTGACCGGTCCGAAAAGCATGTGATAACGTGGATTGCGTACCACGAAAGAGGCAATGCCCCTCCACATCATCAACAGGGGCGTGTAGCTCTTCTGGTAGCTGATCCGGACAAACGAACGGCCCATTTCCAGTGCCGGTTGGATGCGGTCGATCAGCTTGCGGCGATAGCGGAACAGGCTGTAGGTGTAGAGCCCGTGCAGTCCCCGTTGCGGAATAATCTCATCTGTGGCGCCGAGACGATATGCCGAGACGATCTCCCGGCTCTCACTGTTCCAGAGAAAGAGGTGGTGATAGTAGTCGTCATACTCATCCAGGTCGATCGCCTGCCCGGTGCCCTCACCGACGGCCCGGAATGCCTCTTCGCGCAGGCGGCCTATCTCACGAAGAATCGAGGGCGTCTGCGATGCCTTGGTTGCCCATACCGACAGTTCCTTAACCGTGAGCAGGCACTGGTCAGGCTCCAGGGTGTCCAGCTCTGCCGCCAGTTTGTCAGGTGAGACGGGGGCAGCCACCGGCAATTGGGTGGCGGAATGCGGGTGCCGGCGGGGAAGCCGGATGATGCGGCGCGATCTATGGCCTTTCCTGTTGCGGAGGTTGTACGTTCGCATTCTGACGTAGTCGATAATTTCGCGATCGGTGTCCATGTCTTCCAGGCGCGAGAATGGGATCGGGTTGCCCACATAGGCCGGGATCGTGCGGCCCTGCTTGTTCAGCAGCTCGTGCGGCAGCCGCGCGGTGCGTAAGCGTGGATGGACAAGCCCCAGCAGGTGGAAGAGTGCCGTGTTGGATCCGTCGAAGAACACCGGAACAACCGTTGCCTTTGTCCGGCGAATCACGCCGCCGATGGATGTGCTCCACTCGCCTTCAACCACGGCACGTTTGCGTGGATCAAAGTGGGCCACCTCGCCGGAGGGAAATACCCCGAAAATGCCGCCATCACGAAGCCACTTAATGGACTGCTTGATGGGGCGGATGTTGGAGCGCGGCGCATCCTTGCCGCCGAACGGATCCACGAAAAAGAAGAGGTCATGCATCTCTGGAATGCGTGACAACATATAGTTGGCCATGATGCGTACATCCTGGCGCACCATCTGGAGCAGCGAGGCGAGGAGCACGCCCTCCACGCCGCCGAAGCAGTGGTTGGCCACAACAACGACCGGTCCGGTATCGGGAATACGCGCAACGTCGGCTTCGGTTACCTCGAACGCCAGGTCCATCGCTTCCAGCACGTTGTCCGAGAACGGGCGGTCGCGGGATCCGGCGGCACTACGCATATAGATGTCGTAGACGCCGTCCAAGCCAAGAACTTTGTCCAGTATGCGGCCGACGGGAAAGAACAACTTGCGCGGAATGTTGCCCTTGAACGGGTTGGCCACGCTGAACATGTGTGCCTGAGGCAATTGCCTGGCGGCCCGCACGCGCGGTCTACGACGGCGCGGTCTACGGGTCTTCTTGGGCGTAGTATGGGAGTCAGTATCCATAGCAAAGGGTCGCGCATAGTAGTACCATCTTCCGTGGCTGAAATTCAATTCCGCATTTCACACTCCAGACTTGAAGAAGTGGTGTGATGTGCGACACTCAGTTCCTGTGTTCTGACTCCAGGGCTTTCGCTGGTGTAGATCAGGCCACTACGTTGTGATGAGGGTTAGCTGAGCCGTTCCAGGATGTGCCGGCACGGCAGTGGAGTTTATAATGCAGATATCGGTCAACTCGGTTGTCATCAAAGAACGTGTTCGGACGGATGTGGGCGACTTGACTACTCTCATGGATAGCATGTCGAAGTTTGGCCAGATGAGCCCGATTGTCGTTACGCGCAAGAATGAGCTGATAGCCGGCCATCGCCGTCTTCTTTCGGCGCGGCGGTTGGGATGGTATACGATCGACGCCGTGGTGGTGGATCGTGACAGTCCGGCCGACAAGCTGGAGATGGAGCTGGCGGAAAACGTGAACCGCAAGGATTTCTCTCCCGAGGAGCTTCTGGCCGGCTACGGGCGCCTGGAGAAGCTGCGTCGACCGAAGGTGGGAACGAGGATTCGCGCCTTTTTCGGGCGTATCTTCGGTCGCATGTTCAAGCGCGGCGGCAGCCGTAAACCGCGGGTGGAAGAACAGCAGAGCCCCGTGGAAGCGACTGCGGGCGACCTGTAACCTGCGTCAGGCCGGCGTGTAGGTGAATTGGTCGATGACGACTTCCACCTCCCTGCCGTCGGCAGGGGCGTCGCCAAATCCATCGCTGTCGCCATCATTGAGCCACAGGTTGATCCTGAGCGATGTGCCTCGTGACGGCGTGGGAATCAGCACGGGTGTAGCCAGCGTGGTGTCGTTTGAACGCCGTGCCGGGTTGTCGGCTGTGAATCGCCAGCTATGGATGAGCTCGCCTGCTTCGGTGGGACCTTCCATGCTGGCGAAGTCCACGTACGAGGGCATCCAGGTGAAGCGATGGACGGACATGTCAATGTTGCCGGGGAGGAATACCCCGTCTGTCCGCTCGTCATACTGTCCGTTATCTGTGTCGGGGCCCATGACCGGCTGAACCGAGTAGTGCAGGTTTTCTCCGAAGACGCGCGACCATGGCGTGAACTCAATGTCGATCTCGTGGAGTCTGCCGGACCGCGGTGCGTCGTTGTCCCACGTGAAGAGGCCCAGCACGACGTTGCGATCCATGGCGCCAACAGGGGAGGCCACGCGGAAGGTATACGTGCCATAGCCGTAGCTGTCCGACGAGTAGATCTCCGTGCAGGTCCAGACATCACTGCGGCGTGTGATCCTGAGGTGCAATCGCCCCTGGCTGTCGACCCACGCGTTACGCGCATCGCCGGTCCAGCAGTTCTCCCCGGCGGCGGCGGGCGAAGCCGCTTGCCGCACTTCCCAGGTACGCCCGGCGAAAGTGATCATGCGGGGGCCCTGAACGGTCGAGGGGCAGACCGTCGCGGCGTCAATCAAGTTCGGGATGACGGGTGCGTCATTCGAGTCATCTTCGCACCCGGCGATCGATAGGATGAGCAAAGAAGCGAGAAGGCGGCATATGCGTTTCATGAGGTCGATTCTATCGGGCACGATGGAGCAAGATCAAGGGCTTACCGTGTCAAGGGCTTACCGAGCGGTCCGCATCACTTTGGGATCAACTGGGCGGGCGTGTGCGGACCGTGAAGCGGTAGGTAAGATCCCCGGCGGAATGTTCTTCAGAGTCCAGTACATCAGAAAACGCTTCGTAGCTCGGGAAAAAAGTGTCGGCGTCGGCCGGGGCATCGTCTACCTCGGTGAGGTAAAGCCTGTCAGCCATGTCGATGACCTGGGCATAGATGTCACCTCCGCCGATGACGAACACCTCGTCATCCGGTGGCTCGGACGCCGCGGCGCAGGCGAGGGAGGTGTCCAGGTCGTGGCATACGGTCACTCCCTCTGCCTGGAAGTCGGATTTGCGCGTGATGATGATGTTGAGTCGGCCGGGAAGGGGCTTGCCAATCGACTCGTACGTCTTGCGTCCCATGATGACCGGGTGTCCGATCGTGAGGTGCTTGAAACGGGGGAGATCGCCTGGCAGGTGCCAGAGCAGTGCGTTGTCGCGTCCGATAGCGCGGTTGGTGCCAAGTGCGGCGATAATCGAGATGGTCATGAATCACGGGTCCTGCAGAAGGATGCGTTGACTGGGGCTAGAACCCTCCCACGTTGGTGATGGGGGCTCTGAGGGCCGGATGAGGGTCGTAGCCCTCGACAGTGAAATCATCAAAGCAGAAATCGTCGATCTCCTTGACGTCGGGATTGAGGACCACACGTGGCCAGGCCTTAGGCTCACGGGCGATCTGTTCCCTGATCTGGCTCTCGTGATTGGAATACATGTGCACATCACCAAAGGTGTGGACGAATTCGCCGGGTTCAAGCCCCGTCACTTGCGCCACCATCAGAAGCAGCAGTGCGTAACTGGCGATGTTGAACGGCACCCCCAGAAACACGTCGGCACTGCGCTGGTACAGTCCCAGGTTCAGGCGATTGCCGCCTGTTACACAAAGCTGGTAGGTCGTGTGACAGAATGGGGGCACTTCGTTGGCATTACCGGGCGACGCCATGTCGTAGATAAAGTCAGGGTTCCACGCGGAGACGACGTAGGATTTTCGGAACGGCCGCGCGCGCAGTCCCTTGATACACCATCCAAGCTGGTCAATCTCGCGCCCGTCACTGGCCGGCCAGCGACGCCACATGCGTCCATATATGGTGACCAGCTCTCCCCACTTCTGAACGAATTCACTATCAGGCGGTTCAGCCTTCAGCCTGGCGATGAAATCTTTCTGCCCCAGCTCCGGCAGTCCTTCGCCTGCGGCGAGCTTGCGGTATTTCTTGTGGGCCCACTCGTCCCAGATGTGGACATCACGGTCCACCAGGTACTTGATGTTGGACTCGCCTCTCAGAAACCAGAGCAGTTCCTCGGTGATTCCGCGCATGAACGTCTTCTTTGTGGTCAGCAACGGGAACCCCTCGGCCAGGTCGAACCGTAGCTGACGCCCGAATACGGACTTGATGTGCGGCAGTGGTTCGCCTTGGTCCTCGTACTGCTTCTTCACCTCGTCGGTAAGAAAAAGCTCCTTGCGTGAACCGTTGTCGAGGATGTCGTTCAGTAGGTCGATATACTGGTACTCGGGGTGCTGTTTTGTCGTCATGTGCATACTATCGACTGGAGGCGTCGGGAGAGTCCAGCACATTTGATTTTTCCCCTTGCTGACGCGCTGAGAGCCTCGGGGAGAGATCGTGGTTGACCGTTATGCCTTAATAAAATATCGTTTCGCGAACTCTTGTCTCGTCAGCCACAAATATAGAAGAAGGAATCGTTCAGTGCCTCAACGTCGTCGTGTACTGCTCTTGGCTACCGGAGGTCCTCATGCTCTGCATGAGGGAGTGGCGACCTATGCCCGTGAGCAGAACTGGATCCTGGATTGCAGGATGTCCTATACAGGGCAGGTGCCTGACGGCACGGGAGCGGATGGTGTCCTGTGCGGGCACGTTCCCCGTGCGGATGTCACCGGTTTGGTGCGCGGGTTGAGTGTGCCGGTGGTCGGTCTCGGTATTTGCGGCAACGGTGTGCCGTCCTGTGTGAGCTGCTGCGACGAGTCGATCGGCCGTGCTGCGGCGCGGCATCTCCTCGATCGCGGGTATCGATCCCTGGCCTTCTGCAGGCAGCGTGATACGGAGCAAGAGGCGTTGCGCTTGAAGGGGTTTCAGGCACAGGTCGAGGCAGCAGGCGAGCGCTTCGTGTCGCTGGCTCCTCCGGACGGAGCTCCCGCTTCGGGAAGCGCTGCATCCATGCGCGAGTGGATCGCCCCGATGCTTTCCACGCTGCGCGTTCCGATTGCGGTCATGGTGGGCGATGATCTCGACGCCATATCCCTGGTCGATGCCTTGGTCGGCTGTGGCTACAGCGTTCCCGAACAGGTTGCGGTTATCAGTGCCGGCAATGACCCCATACTCTGTGATGTGGCCCCCGTAGCGGTGTCCAGCGTTGATGTTCGCTCCCGCGACGTGGGATACGAGGGGGCGCGGCTGCTCGACCAGTTGATCGATGGCCGGCCCAGACCGGCCCAACCTGTGCTGGTTGAACCGGGACCGGTGCACACGCGGGTGTCGACGGACATCATGGCGCTCCCCAACCTGCATGCCGCCCGTGCCCTGCGCTTCATCTGGACCCGTTACCGGAGCCCCATCAACGTGGACAGTGTTTCGGCGCACGTTCCCGTGACGCGGCGGCGACTTCAGACCCTCTTTCACGATCACCTCGGCCGCACGATGCAGGAGGAGATTGCGCGCGTTCGCATCGCCGATGCCTGCCTGATGCTGAAGAAGTCCAAGATGCGGATTCGCGAGATCGCCACGTTGACCGGTTTCAAGAGCAGCCTGCATTTTCATCGTACCTCCCAGTCTGTGTTGGAGATGGGTCCCAAGGCATTCCGGGAGACGGGATCCATTCCAGACTTCGGGGTGCTGCCGGCCCAGGTTGGAGACCAGTTGCCTGTAGCCTGAGGCACCACACTAGAGAGAATCTGTCATGTTGGAACGCTTTGAAAGAGCAGAAGAGGGCTTGGTCAAACTGATCGGCCGCGAAGGCGCCGACCAAGGGCACGGGCGTCGCGTGCGGCTCCTGTTGCGATCACTCCGGGAGCTGTCTCGCCTTTATGGGCTCGTCGTAGGTGTGCGCCTGTTTCTCTATCAAAAGGGCCTGATACGTCCGAACGCCCTGGGCTGCCAGGTCGTCAGTATCGGCAACCTCACGGTTGGGGGTACGGGTAAAACACCCGTCGTGGAAATCTTTGCCCGTGAGTTGCAGAAAGCGGGACGACGGGTCGCCATTCTGAGCCGCGGATATAAGAAGGCGAAAGCGCCGCTCAAGAAGCGCATCATGGATCGCGTGATGCTGCGCGAACGCAGGCGTCCGCCTCGCGTGGTGTCGGATGGTTCCACGCTGTTGCTCGATTCGGCGATGAGCGGTGATGAGCCGTACATGCTGGCGTCCAACCTGCCCGACGTGGCCGTCCTGGTTGACAAGGACCGCGTGAAAAGCGGTCGCTATGCCATCAATAAACTGGGGTGCGATACCCTGGTGCTGGATGACGGATTCCAATACATGGCTCTCAAGCACAGACTCGATATTGTGCTCGTCGACCGCACCAATCCTTTCGGGAACGAGCACGTGCTGCCCCGCGGTATTCTTCGTGAACCCATCAGGAACATCAGTCGTGCCAGTTTCATCTTCATCACGAAGTCCAACGGGACCGGGTCGGACCCGCTCCGTGCTCGCCTGCGTGAGTTGAATCCCACGGCAGAAATCATCGAATGCCGCCATGCCGCGCGCTACCTGACCCATGTCTTCACATCCGAGCGCCGTGAACTCGACTACCTGAAGGAGATGAAGGTTGTAGCCATGTCAGGAATCGCGATGCCGGCCGGTTTCGAGAAAGAGCTTGCCCGCCGCGGTGCCGAGGTGGTCGACGCCCACCGCTTCGCTGACCACCACCGCTATTCACAGCAGGAGATCATCAACATCATCAACGCCGCCAAGCACGAGGGGGCAGAGGCCATCATCACGACCGAGAAGGACGCGGTTCGTTTTCCGCGCCTGGACCGTTGTGATGTGCCGATCCTCTTCCTTCGTGTGGATATCGAGATCCTGAGCGGGGCCGAGGATTTTCACGAGTGCATCTCGCGCATCTGTTTCAAGCAGTCGTCGAAAACGGGCTGACGCGCGAAAGAAGGGGTGATGGATCGCTTACTGATATGCGGCACCAACTGGCTGGGCGATAGCATCATGAGTATGCCCGCGCTCCAGCTTCTGAAACAGGGCGCGTCCGAAGTCCACGTGACCCTTCTTGTGAAGCCCGGGATGGTTCCGCTCTGGGAGATGCATGAAGCCGTCGATGCCATCGTGCCCATCTACCAGGGCGGAGGTGGAACGCGGCTGACGGTGCGTGCGTTGAAACAGCAGTCCTTCGATCGTGCCGTCATATTCCCCAACTCATTTCGCAGCGCGCTGTTGCCTTTTCTTGGCGGTGTCCCTCGGCGTATCGGAATAGCCGCTCACTGGCGCCGGCTGCTGCTGACGGAGCCGCGTCCGGGGCGACGCCCGGATGACACGTCACACCAGGCATGGGAGTACTTCCGGTTGCTGGACCTCGCTATCTCGGAAGAGGCGCTCGCGCCGCGACTCAGTCCGCCGGAATCGGCCCGGGGAGAGGCGGAGCAACTGCTTGCGGAAGACGGAAGTCGGCCGTGGGTGGCCATGCTGCCCGGTGCTGCCAGGGGGAATTCCAAGCGGTGGCCGCCGGAATCCTTCGCCGAAGTGGCAAAAAGACTTGTTGACGAGTCGGGTGTGCGAATCGCTCTCTTCGGTACGGCCGCAGAGCGGGGTGCTTGCGACCACATAGCAGACGCTGTGGGCGATTTGGCCCGTAACCTCGCAGGAAAGACCTCGCTTGTTGTGCTGGCGGCATGCCTGGCACGTTGCCGGGCGGCGGTGAGCAACGACAGCGGCGGCATGCATCTCGCTACGGCCCTGGGCGTTCCCGTGGTGGCCGTGTTCGGTCTCACAGATCCGTCTCTCACGGGCCCGCTGGGTGCAGCGAACCGCGTGATCTGTGGTGGCGCCCCGGAGGAACGCACCCGCGATGTTCCGCGCGAGTCGGCCGAGGCCGAGGCGGCGCTGCGCAGCGTCACCCCCGCGCAGGTCTTGAACGATGTTCGCGCCATGCTGGAAGCGCTATGAAGCACCGCCTGTTCAGATCGACGGCGATCGTCAGCTTTGGGACGGGTCTGAGCCGGGTGTTGGGGTTGGTCAGAGAAATCCTGATGGCCCACTACTTTGGCACCTCGCTGGCCAAGTCGGCTTTCGATGTGGCCTTCAGTATCCCGAACCTCTTCCGCCGCCTGTTTGGCGAAGGTGCCCTGTCCGCTGCGCTCGTTCCGGTGCTCACGAAAACGTCGGAGGGGGAGGGGCGCGAAGCGGCCAATCGACTCGTGGGGCAGGTCATGACGCTGATGGGCGTGATTCTGCTGTCCGTTGTGGCCCTGGGTGTTCTGGGAATTACGCTGGCCCTTGAGTACGGCACATGGAGTGAACGGGTGGGGGCCGTCCTGCCGATGTTGCGGACAATGCTCCCCTACACGTTCTTCATCTGCATGGTTGCCATCTGCATGGCCATCCTCAATTCGCAGCATCGCTTTGCCCTGCCTGCTTTCACGCCGGTGGCGCTGAATGTGGTCTGGATCCTGGTGTTGTTGGTCTTTTGCTCGCGCTATGGGTCGACGCCTGCGGATCGGATCCAGTTTGTGGCGTGGGGCATTCTCGTGGCGGGGGCGGTACAGTTGGCGATTCAAGTGCCCGGCTTTGTGCACTTGGGCATTCGTCCGCATCTCTCCTTTGCGTGGGGCGACGCCAAGGTCCGACGTGTGTTGCTGCTGATGGGCCCGGCGGCACTGGGAATGGGAATCCACCAGGTCAACTTCTTCCTCGACCGCATTCTGGCCCTATGGGCGGCCAGCTGGGCTCCGGCCGCGCTGACATTCGCGGAGCGGCTGGTCTACCTGCCCCTGGGGATCTTTGCCACAGCATTGGGTACGGTGCTATTGCCGACGTTCTCGCGGCAGGCCATGCACGACGACCCCTCGCGTATGCGCGCAACGTTCGGCACCTCGGTGCACAACCTGATGCTCGTGATGGTGCCGGCCGCACTGGGGCTGCTTGTGCTGGCGCGTCCCATCGTTGACCTGGTCTACGCCTGGCAGGGGGGGGAGTTCGGTGACCGCTCAGGCGTGCTGACCGCGCGCGCCCTGGCGTTCTACGCGCCCGGACTGATCGTCTTCAGCCTCTACAAGCTATTGGTCCCCGTGTTCTATGCGCTTGAGGATACGCGCACGCCGGTACGTGTGGGGGCTGTGATGGTGGGGCTGAACCTCGTCCTCAACGTGACATTCGTCCTGACCTGGCCGCTGGAGTTCAAACATAGCGGCCTGGCGCTGGCCACGGTGCTGGCTTCGGCGGCGAACTGTGTCAGTCTTGCCCTTATCCTGCAGCGGCGTATCGGTCCGATGGGCTGGCGACGGCTGGCGATGGGAATGCTACGCACACTGCTGGCCGCGCTGGCGATGGCATGGGTGGCGATGCGTGTTCCCGCCTGGATGCAACACCTTGGCGGTGCGGCCACGGGCGAAGGCAAGCTGGCTCAGCTTATCGGGGTACTGGGCGCAATCGTGGTGGGAATGGCGGTATACGGAGCGCTGCTGGCAGTGCTCCGTATCGCTCGTCCTGCCGCCGATCTCAGCGAGTGAAATCGACCGAACCGGACACGCCTGCTACGCCGAGATCGGCGCTTGAGGCGGAGAGGTTCAGCGAATCGCCGCTCTGGCTGTAGCTGATCGTATAGCTGTCACCCGCAGCGACCAGGCCTGCCGCTTCGGCGGGCACGCTGGTGATCGTAACGTCCACCCGGCCTCCCGAAGCGGAATAGGTCCCTTCAGCCGTGTACGTTCCCGCATCAACATAGCCCGGAATCGTGGGCACGGTCGCCTGAAGGACCCATGTCCCATCGGCATCAATGATGAGTGTGATCGAGATGCCGAACAGCCCCAGGAACGTTGCATTGACGGTCATGGTATTGCCGTCAACGTCCACGCCTGCAAGCTGCAGTATGGCCGAGTTGTCCCCCACCAGTGGAGCGGTGATCGTGGCGCCGGCAATCGTCCATGTGCCGGGCAGTCCACCACCAGAGCCGCTATCATCGTCATCATCGTCGCTGTCGCAACCGGTGATGCCGATCAGGACTGCGCACAGTCCTATGATCAGGATCGAAAAGATATCTCTACGCTTCACGGGACCCTCTCTTTCTTCCTGCTCGACAGACACTATCAGCCTCTCATCTGAAGCCAGCCTAACGCCATTGATCACGGCGATCAAGCACGAGAACGCGTTTTTTGCGTCTTTTGCCGGGGGGCGCTTTCAGGTAGATTTCACCGGATATGAAGCGCTCGGTCTCCATAGTCTTGCTGCTCTGTCTCAGCTTGGGCGGATGTCTCTCCACGCGGAGGACCGATCGGCTGGTTCAGCGCGAGGTGCGCCGCCGCGTCGATGCCGATCCTTACCTCTCCGCGAACGTGGTGGAAGACGCGCTCATCGACGGTCCCGAGGAACGCCCCCCGGCACCGGATGTGCTGACCTTGGAGAGCTCTCTGCAGATCGGCACAAAGCACAGCCGGACTCTTCAGAACCAGCGCGATCGCCTCTACCGGGACATAGTGTCGTTGCTGGGGGTGCGCCGCAATTTCGGTGTCAACCTGGCCGGGACCGTATCCTATGTCCTCAGTGAGGACGGTGATGGGGCGCAGGACGAGTCGGCCGACCTGGCCCTGTCTGCCTCCCGGATCCTCCCGACGGGCGGCGATGTCTCGCTTTCTGGCGATACCGGCATGGACCGTTCGACGGACACGAATGGCGTCAGTTCAGACGTCTATGGCAGTAGCGTGCGCCTGCGTGTAGACCAGCCGCTGCTGGCCGGTGCCGGCTACGGAATCAGCCATGAAAACCTGACTCAGGCCCAACGGAGCCTGGTTTACGCCCTGCGGAGTTTCGGCCTTCAGCGTCAGGATATCGCGATTTCCTCACTCGAAGGTTTCTACGCGTTGCTCCTGCAGCGTTCCGTGCTGGAGAACACACGGACGAATGTCGGGCAATCGCGCCGGCTGCGGGAGCGATCCGAAGCGCTGTTCAGCGTGAACAGGGCGCCTGCGATTGACGTGTTGCGCGCCCAGCAGCAGGAACTGTCGGCGAGCAACCAGCTGAATCGGGCCGAAGCCGACTACGATGGGCAGATTCGTCGCTACCTGCTCTCGCTGGGACTGTCTGTTGAGGAGCGCGCTGTCATCCGTGGCGAGGTGCCCGGCGTGACGCCGCTGCTGGCCGATGAATCCGCATGCGTGATGCGTGCGCTGGAGTACCGTCTCGACCTGCAGACCGTCGCCGATCGGGTAGACGATGCCGAACGCCGCCTGCGGCAGTCGAAGTCATGGCTACGGCCGGACCTCGATGTCTACGGAACCGTTACCCTTTCTGACAGCGGGGCCGAGTCGTTCGGCGACCAGGAGCTGGAAGAGCAGTACCAAGCCGGAGTGACGCTGGAATTGCCGATCGATAAGCGCGACGAGCGCGATGCAGTGAAGCTTGCCCGACTTGACCTGGAAGCCGCGCAGCGGGCTCTCGAACAGAAGCGCGACGAGGTGCGCCTGGAGGTGATCGACAGTTTTACGCGGTTAGATTTCCTGGCAGGTTCAGTGTCGATTGAGCGGCAGAACATAGAGATTGCCGAACGGCGTGCACGGAACGCCATGTTGCGTTTCCGCAATGGCGAACTGCTGAACCGTGACGTCGTCGAGGCGGAGAACGAATTGCTGGCCGCGCGCAATGCATATGCGCGCGTGAGCGTGAGCTACGAGGTACAGCGGATCAAGCTGTTGCGCAACATCGGTGCGCTGGATGTTCGGCCGGACGGCACCATCCTGGAACTTGAGATCAGCAAGCAGTAGGGGAGTAGACGTGAGAGCAGATCGATGGATGCGTATGGCGGTGTTGCTGTTGGGCTGCGTGCTTCTGGCGCCGGGATGCCGGCGGGGATCGGATGGTCCCGTTGTGCTGATGGAGACAGCACGCCGCGAAGACATGGTGGTTCTTGTCCGGGCATCGGGTGAGATTCGTGCCGCGGAGTCCAACAAGGTTTATCCCCAGATCAAGGGAGGCGCCACGATCGAGTTCATCGTTCCCGAGGGCGAGCGTGTGACGAACAGCCAGGTGGTCGCACGTTTTGGTGCCGAGGAAGTCGAGAAGCAGATCCGAACCCTTGAAAGCCGCCTGATCGAGCAGGAGAACAGGCTGGACGCTGCGCAGACCGCCCTTGAAGTCGAGAAGATGGACAACATCAAGAATCTCAAGGCCGCGGAGCAAGCCGTGACAGCCGCCGGGATGAAGCTCAAGAAGTACAGGGAAGGGGATGCTCCCCTGGAAGAGCGGAAGGCCCGGCTGCAGGTCGAGACGACGGCGCGCGAGCTCACCATGAAGGAGACACGGGTCAAGGACATCGAAGGCTTGCTGGAAGAGGGCTTTGTCACCCAGGACCAGGTTGAAGAGGAACGGATTGCGCTGGAGCGTGCCAAGGTGGCGCACGAGACCGCCAAGGTGGAGGAGACGCTGAACGAACGCTATACGCTTCCCCTGCGTGAGACCGAAGTCGTCAACACACTCGAATCCGCCCAGACCGACCTGGAGAAGGCTCGCAAGAACGGCGCTGTCCGGCTGCGTCAGAAGGAGCAGGATGTGGAGTCGGCACGGCGTTCCCTTGAAAACACAACCGAAGAACTGGAAGACGCACGTGAGGAGCTCACGGCTTGCGTCGTAAGTGCGCCGACCGATGGCATCGTCACCTACGGCGACCCGAGCCGATCCTGGCGGCGATCCGAGATCCAGGTTGGGGCGCGGATCAGCCGGGGGCAGGTGCTGATGACGATTCCCGACATGAGCGGCATGGTTGCCGCCGTCAACGTTTCGGAAGCAGATATCCACCGCGTAGGTCTCGGGCAGGAAGCGATCGTGCGCAGTGAGGCACTGGCCGACGTGGTGATGCGCGGGAAGGTCACCAAGGTGGCCGAGGTGGCGAACTCGGGCGGCTGGTTGGGCGTGGACGTCAAGGAGTTCCAGGTCGAGATCCTCCTCGACGACGGTTCCGACCTGAAGCCGGGCTTCTCCTGCCGGGCCGAGATTGAGGCGGTCCGCGTGACCAATGGCTTGACCCTCCCGTTACAGTCGATCTTCCGTGAGGAGGAGGAACTGGTCGTCTATCGAAGCACCAAGGGACGTGTTGAACGTGTGGTGATTCGCGTTGGTGAAACGTCGGACACACGCGCGCAGATCCTGGAAGGCGTATCGGAAGGCGATACGGTTATGCTGGTGGCGCCGGAAGCCTGAGCCATGATCAGTCTGCAACATATCACCAAGACCTACGCGGTGGGCGGGGGACTAACCGTTCTGGACGACGTCTGTCTGGAGATCGGCCAGGGGGAGTATCTTGGCATTGTGGGACCGTCCGGCTCGGGCAAGTCGACGATGTTGCACATCATGGGGCTGCTCGACCGTCCGACATCAGGCCAGCTATCCTTCAACGACCGTCCTGTTCATGCGTTGGACGATCGTGAGCTGTCGACTCTGCGCGGACGACTGGTAGGGTTCGTGTTCCAGTCTTTCCATCTCGTACCGCAGCTCAGCGTGTCGGAAAATGTTGAGCTCCCCCTGTTCTACCAGGGCGTGCCTCGCAGAGAGCGGCGGGAGCGGGCGGCGCGTGCCCTGGCTGAGGTCGGTATGTCGGCCCGACGCCGTCACGTGCCCTCGCAACTCTCCGGTGGTGAACGGCAACGCACGGCTATCGCACGGGCGCTGGTAACGGAACCCGCCCTTATCCTGGCGGATGAGCCCACCGGCAACCTGGACTCCCGGACAGGCGGCGATATTGTTGCCCTGCTCGAGAAGCTGCACGGTGAGGGGCGCACGATCGTGATGATCACGCACGACCGCGAAATCGCTTCACACCTTCCGCGCGTGGTGCACATCCGTGACGGCAAACTCGAGGAGTCGTAGGCATGGACATCCTGTGGCCCGTCGAGTTGGTGAGTGATGGTTTGCGCAACCTGTGGCGGCACAAGCTACGCACGGTTCTGACCATGCTGGGCGTGCTGTGTGGCGTGGCGGCCGTGATCACCATGCTGGCGATCGGGGAGGGGGCACAACGTACCGTGCTGCGTGAAATCTCGGCGCTGGGTCTGCAGAATATCATCCTTAACTCGGTTCAGCCCCCTTCGACGTCTGTGGAGTCCTCCAGCGGCGGCCACCGTGCAAGTCTGTTCCGCTACGGACTGACCGAGAAAGACGTGGCCCTTATCCGCGGGGCATGTCCGACCGCGCGCGTCTCGGTTGCCCACCAGGTGAAGGACAAGGTGCATGCGCGTGGTGAACGTGTTGACGCACGGGTACTGGGCGTCGATCCGGGCTATTTCGGCCTCTTCTCGACGCGAGTAGTGCGGGGACGGCTTCTCACGCCGCTGGACGACAGTCGACGGCACCAGGTGGTTCTCGTGACGCAGGGGCTGGATGCAGATCTACGGCGCAGTGGCGTGGTCGACGACGGCTTCATTCGCATTGGATGGCAGCATTTCAAGGTGGTTGGTGTGGTGGATCTGGCGGTGCCGGATGGCGACCGTATCATCTTCATGCCCTACCACGTGGCCCGGGCCCGCTATGGCACAACCACGGTGCAGCGTGAGGCCGGCAGTATCGAATTCACCCGCACCGATGTAGGCCAGGTTGTCGTTCAAGTGGCGGACGAGAACGAAGTGCCGGGAACGGCAAGGGTGATACAGCGCATCCTTGACACGCACCACAGGGTATACGATGTGACGATGTCCGTTCCGCTTGACCTGCTCCGCAGCAAGCAGCGCACGCAGCGGATTCTGAGCCTGGTGCTCGTCAGCATCGCCGCCATCAGCCTCCTGGTTGGCGGCATCGGGATCATGAACATCATGCTGGCGATCGTGACGGAACGGATACCCGAGATCGGGCTGCGCCGGGCGCTCGGGGCACGGCGGCGAGACATCCTGGTGCAGTTCCTCATCGAAACCGTCACCCTTTCAACCGTAGGCGGAGCTTTGGGGTGTCTCGTGGGTACGGCGGCCGTGCCGATCGCCTCACACTGGTTGGAGTGGCAGGGCGTGGTCACGGCACAGTCGATCCTGCTGTCCCTGGTGGTATCCTGGATTGTCGGCGTGGTCTTCGGGCTGGCTCCCGCGGCGCGCGCGGCACGAATGGACCCGGTGACCGCACTGCGGCACGAGTAGGGCGGATTAGAAGGGCGGCGCCTGTCGCTTCAGTACCGGGTCGGCCCAGATAATGTGATGCATGTTCGCATCGAGTCCGTCACGGGTCTGTAGCGTGAGCGAGATGCGGCCCTCGGGATTGTCCGCGTGCAGCTGTGCCGCCGGATCCGACCCCTTAACAATGTCATCAAACAGGATGGTTGGGCCGACCTTCAGGGCGAGGTGCATTTCCCCGGTGCGGGTACGGAAGAGGGCGTGCTGTCCCAGTGCGCAGTCGAATGAGGCATAGGTGTCGCGCGGGATCTCGAACGAGAGCGTTGAGCAGTAATGCCCGCCCACCGCTATTCCGTTGGAGAATGTCACAGGCATGTTGCGGGAAGGCAGGCGCAGTTGAAGCGGAATCCTGCGTCCGCTGTTGTCGAGGGCGTGGCCAATCGTGTAGCCGCGGGTCCAGTACGGCGGCGCTGTCAGCCAGGGCCGTTGGTAAGGCTCGGTCTGAGAGAGGTGAACCGTTTCAAGGTGAGCCGTCGAGTTGCCGATACGCCGGGAGGCCACGCAGATGAGCGTGAACAGCACGTCTGCCGATATCGCGATGGCGCCGCGGTACATTTCCGAGAAGAGCGCGGCATTCAGATCGGCTCGATCCATGCGTGCGTTGACGACGATCTGGTGACACAGGCGCCGCGCGGCCAGTGTGCACTCGACGTGACGGGAGAAAAGGGTGAACGCGATCTCGTCGGGGTGGTAGCCCAGCAGGCGAGGAACATAGGTGCGCAGGTCTGTCGCTGTCGGTGGCGCCGTGGGCTGACGCAGAATAACGGCAGGGTCGTGCTCGGGATGCTCGGAATCGGGAAAGAGCCGGTGCAGCAGGAACACGTCGGTACCATAGGGGCCCTCAAGGCTGTGAATCCCGAAACCGTGGTCCTGCAGCACGTGAATCAGCCAACCGGCAAACGCGCACCCACGCTCCCAATCACCCGCCGCCATCGCCTCGATCGCCTGTGCGGCGTAATAGCGGAAACCAGCCGTGGCGTGATGCCAGTGCGGATTCTCGTACGGCAGTAGCGGCTTAAGCACCTGTTGCTCGGGGTCTGCGGCCTGGTACCGGTACGCGGGGGCAATCGGTGTGTCGGGAAGGTAATGGAACACGACGCCATCCGTCTTGAACGCATAGGGAACCGCTTGCGCATGGCCATCGCCACGTACGTCCCAGTACTGCTCCGGCAGGCGGCAGTACTCCTGGATCAGCGGCACCCGCTGTTCGCTCAGTAGGGCCTTTTGCCAGTCTGGAAGAATCCGGTAGGCCAGTTCGGTAATAACATTGTGTTCGGTCTGAGGCATAGAACGGCCAATTGTATGGCGGGTCACGTGCGGCTTCAATAAGAGAATGGCGTTTCGGGGAAACACCATTATTGACTCGTTCTATGGCGCACAGAAGGCATAATACGGGCCATGTCTGACGTGCAGGTAGCGGAGTTGTTCGAATCGATCCAGGGGGAGTCCAGCTATGCCGGACTGCCCTGTTTCTTTGTCCGCCTGGCCGGGTGCAACCTGAACTGCGACTACTGCGATACCCCGGCCGCATGCAGCGACGGCGACTCCATGGCTATCGATGACGTGGTGTCGGCCTGCCTCGCCAGTTCGGTGCCCCTCATCGAGATAACGGGTGGTGAACCACTGCAGCAGGAGGGGGTCGGGCCGCTTGCAGAGGCCATTTGCGGGGCCTGTGACAAGACTGTGCTTGTCGAAACCAATGGAACGTGCGACATTTCTCGGATTCCCGATGGCGCCATAGCGATCGTGGATGTAAAGACGCCGGGCAGTGGCATGGCCGGGACGTTCGATGAGGCCAATCTTGACCGTTTACGGAGCAGCGACGAAGTGAAATTCGTGCTGTGTGACCGGCGCGATTACGACTGGGCTGTTGAATTTGTGTGCGAGCATGAGTTGTCGAAACGTTGCAGCACGGTCCTGTTCAGTCCGGCCTGGGATCAGCTTGATCCCGCGAGATTGGCGGGGTGGTTGCTGGCCGACGGTTTGCCGGTGCGGTTGCAGGTACAACTGCACAAGGTGCTGAACTTCAGATAGAGAGGGGCGAGATGCAGGTACCATTGTTGGACTTAAAGGCGCAGTACGCGGCCTTACGTGACGAAATCCGGCCGGCCATCGATGAGGTGTGCGATGCGCAGTACTTTATTCTTGGCCCCAAAGTCACCGCTTTCGAGGCCGAGACAGCCGCCTATTGCGGCAGCAAGGCGGCGGTGGGTGTGTCGTCGGGTTCGGATGCGCTGATCATCTCGCTGATGGCGCTCGATATCGGTCCCGGCGATGCCGTGATCACGAGTCCCTACACCTTTTTCGCCACCGTGGGTGCGATCTCTCGCGTCGGGGCCACACCGGTATTCGTTGATATCGATCCCGTGACGTACAACATGGACCCGGCGGCTCTCGAGGCGCTGCTGGCCAACTGGCCGGGCCGCTTTGCCGGGCTGACACCCCGTGCCGTCATGCCCGTGCATCTCTACGGCCAGTGCGCCGACATGGACCCGATCATGGCCGTGGCCAAGCAGCACGAGCTCGCCGTGATCGAGGATGGCGCACAGGCCATCGGTTCGGAGTATCCCTCGGCCGACGGTACCCGCCGGGCCGGATCTATAGGAACAACAGGCTGTTTCAGCTTCTTTCCGTCGAAGAACCTGGGTGGTTTTGGTGATGGCGGACTGGTGACCACGCAGGACGAGGAACTTGCCGAGAAGCTCAGCCAGCTCCGCAATCACGGCATGAACCCGCGCTACTACCACAAGATGGTCGGTGGCAACTTCCGCCTCGACGCCATCCAGGCCGCCGTACTCTCGGTTAAGCTCCGCTACCTGGACGAGTGGCATGCCGGGCGCCGCAAGAACGCCGCCCATTACACCGCCGCGTTCGAGGGGTCGGAGGTGCAGACCCCGACGATGGCGTACGCAGATTCAGGTGTCGAGCAGCCGCACATCTTCAACCAGTTCATCATTCGTGTTCCAAACCGGGACGCGGTGAAAGCCCACATCACGGAGAAAGAGATCGGAAACGATATCTACTACCCGCTCTGTCTGCATATGCAGGAGTGTTTCGCCGGGTTGGGTTACGAAGAAGGCGATTTCCCGCACGCTGAGCAAGCGGCAAGGGAAGTCCTGGCCCTTCCGGTCTACCCTGAACTGACTGAAGAGATGCAGAACTATGTAGTGAAATCTGTCCTGGAGGCTATCTGATGGCAAATACCGTACTCGTGGGCGCCCAGTGGGGCGATGAAGGCAAAGGCAAAATCATCGACGTACTGGCGCCGGAAGTGGATGTTGTGGTCCGCTACCAGGGCGGCAACAACGCGGGCCACACCGTCAAGGTCGGCGACGAGAAGTACGTGCTGCACCTATTGCCTTCCGGAATGCTGCACGAAGGCAAACAATGCGTGATCGGTAACGGCGTGGTGGTCGATCCTGTCGCCCTGGCCGGTGAGATCAACGAACTACGCGAGCGCGGCATCGAGATCGGTGACCGACTCCTGGTCAGCGACCGTGCCCATGTCGTCTTCCCGTACCATGGCGCGCTGGATGCCTGCCGTGAAGCCGCCAGCCGCGATGACAAGAAGATCGGTACCACGAAGCGTGGGATCGGCCCGACCTACGGCGACAAGATGTCTCGCGTGGGCTTGCGTATGGGCGATCTGCTCGATCCAACGTTTCCGCAGCTTCTGACCGAACGTATGGCCGAGGTGAACCGTGTGCTTGAGGCCATGGGCGCAGAGCCGCTGGATGCTGCCAAGCTTATCAGCGGCACCTGCGAAGCCACGCGCGTGATTGCGCCCTTCATTGGCGACTCGATTCCCTTCCTGGGCCAAGTCGTCCGCGACGGGAAATCGATTCTGTTCGAAGGCGCGCAGGGCACCATGCTGGATATCGACTTCGGTAGCTACCCGTTCGTCACCTCCTCGAACGCCACGGCCGGCGGCGCCTGCACGGGCACCGGCGTGCCGCCCAACAAGATCGACCGCGTGCTGGGTGTGATCAAGACCTACACCACGCGCGTTGGCGAAGGGCCGTTCCCGACCGAGCTGACCGACGAGATCGGCGCGTTGCTCGCCAAGGAAGGCAACGAGTTCGGCGCCACGACGGGCCGGCCACGCCGCTGCGGTTGGTTCGATGCGGTGCTGGCGCGCTACTCCGCGATGATTAACGGGTTCGACGTCTGGGCCATGACGAAACTGGATGTGCTCGACAAGCTTGAGACCATCAAGATCTGCGTGGCCTACGAATGCGACGGCAAGCGCTATGATAGCGTCCCGGCTAACATCCGGATCCTTCAGCGTTGCACGCCTGTCTACGAAGAGATGCCGGGGTGGCAGACACCAACCTGTGACGTTGCGCAGTTCGAGGATCTGCCCCAGGCCGCCAAGGACTACGTTAACTACCTCGTGGAGCTGACGGGCGTTAAACTCGGCATTCTGTCGGTCGGCGCCCAGCGCAAGAGCACGCTGCGCGTTGGAATGTAGTGTATGAGTGATACGGCTCGGAACGCTGAAGTGCCACGGCACGTTGCCATCATTATGGATGGCAACGGGCGGTGGGCCAAGCAGCGCGGACTACCCCGACTCAAAGGACACGAGCAGGGCGCGGAGTCCGTCCGGGCCGCCATTCGGTCTTGCCGTGATGCCGGCGTCGACTACCTGACCCTGTATGCGTTCAGCGTGGAGAACTGGTCGCGCCCCAGGCCGGAGATCAACGGCCTGATGCGGCTGCTGCGTACGTTTCTGCGTGACCGCGCACAGGAGCTCCACGATGACCGTGTCCGTCTGCGCGCGACCGGTCGGATTGCCGATCTCCCCGATGCCGTGCGGAAGGAGCTCGAACGGGTAATGCGCGAAACCGAGACGTACGAGAATGGCACACTCATCCTGGCGCTCAGCTACGGCGGCCGGGCCGAACTGGTCGATGCGACGCGCCGGATTGCCGCGGAGGTCAAGGCAGGGACCCTTGACCCCGACGCGATCGACGAGCAGACCATCGCAGACCATCTCTACCTTCCCGACGTCCCTGATCCCGACCTGCTGATCCGGACCAGTGGCGAGATGCGGTTGAGCAACTTCCTGCTCTGGCAGCTCTCTTACACCGAACTGTATGTGACGGACGTGCTCTGGCCCGATTTTCGTGATGACGAGTTCAAGAAGGCGTTGGCCGCTTACGCCGGCCGCGAGCGGCGTTTTGGAGGGGTGGGATGACACACAAACCGGTTCCCGACAAGCGACGTGTGCTGGTCCATCGCGTGATGAGCGGCACGCTGATTGTGACCCTGCTGATCCTGGCGGCGAACCATATGCCGGCCCTGGGGGGATGGCTGCTGCTGGTGGCGATCAGCGCGATGGCGCAGCTCGAGTTCTACCGGATGCTGAACCTGCCCGGGATTCCGGTGTTTCGCTGGCTGGGCGTGATCGTGGGCTCGTGCATGGTCACAGCTACCTACTTCACGATGGGACTGTCGGCCGACCAGGCGGCAGATGCCCTGGCATGGGAGCATTTCGTGCTCTGTCTCGGGCTTATCCTGGTCTTCTTCCGACAGTTTCCTCAACGCGAGAATACCCAGCCCCTCGCGACGATCGCCTGTACGCTGCTGGGAATCCTGTACGTGCCGTACCTGTTCAACTATTTCACTCGGCTCGTCTACACCTGGGAATATGGGCCGCACGATATGCGTGTGGGGGAGACGGGCCGCCAGCTTGTGTTCTACCTGGTGGTTGTGGTGAAGAGTACAGATATCGGGGCCTTCTTCGTGGGATCGGCGATTGGCAAACACAAGCTCTTCCCGCGACTCTCGCCGCGTAAGACGTGGGAAGGTTTCATCGGTGGGCTGGCCTGCGCTATGATTGCCAGCCTGAGCTTCGTTAACGGGGCACACGGTGCGTTCGGCGTGCTGAACGTAAGTATGGTAGACGCCGTGATCCTGGGACTGCTGCTCTCCCTGGTCGGTACCGCCGGCGACATGTTTGAATCCCTTCTCAAGCGCGCGTCCGGCTCGAAGGACTCCGGCGCGGTCGTGCCCGGCATGGGGGGGCTGCTCGACGTACTCGATAGTCTTCTGTTCGGCGCCCCGGTCCTGTATTTCTACGCAAGGTTCATTCTCTCATGAAGAACGTAGTGGTGCTGGGCAGTACGGGGTCCATCGGAGAGAACGCTCTGCGCGTGGTGCAGGCGATTCCCGACCGTCTGCGCATTGTCGGCCTTGCCGCGCAACGCAACACCGACCGGCTTCTTGAACAGGCGCGCGAGCATGGTGTTGCGCATATCGCTGTGAGTGATACCGAGGCGGCCGAGCGTTGTGCGTCGGCAGTTCCCGAAGGCGTGACGCTGCACGCGGGCCCCGGGGGGCTGGTCGAACTGGCGACGCTCGCAGAAGCGGACATCGTCCTGTGCTCGGTTGTTGGATTGGCCGGTCTGCCGCCCGTGCTGGCGGCGGTGGAGCAGGGCACGGATGTCGCGCTGGCCACCAAGGAGGTCCTCGTCGGAGCGGGTCAGCGTGTGATGCAGACCTGTGCGCGCACCGGTGCGCGACTCCTGCCTGTGGACAGCGAGCATAGCGGTCTTTTCCAATGCCTGGCCGGCCATACAGCCCGTGGGGCGGGTGTCGGCCGTATGATCCTGACGGCGTCGGGCGGGCCGTTCAGGAATCGACCCGATGTCGACTTTGACCATGTAAGCGCCGACGAGGCGCTGGCGCATCCCACGTGGAGCATGGGGCCCAAGGTAACGATCGACTCGGCGACACTCATGAACAAGGGGCTCGAGCTGATCGAAGCCCACTGGTTCTTCGGTGTTCCTTTCAGCCGCCTGGACGTACTGGTTCATCCGCAGAGCATCGTCCACGCCATGATCGAGTTCGAGGACGGCAACAGCGTGGCCCACATGACGCGCCCGGACATGCGTTTCGCCATCCAGTATGCGCTGACGTGGCCCGAGCGTTGTGAAGGCGGCCTGCCGCCGCTTAACCTCGCCGAGCTCGACGCCCTGACTTTTGAGCAGCCCGACCGGAAGCGTTTCCCCAGTCTTGACCTCGCGGTTGCCGCAGGGGAGGCCGGCGGCACGTCCACGGCGGTTCTGAACGCGGCCAACGAAGTGGCCGTTGAGCGTTTTCTGGCCGGTGAGATCCGCTTTTCCGGGATATGGAAGCTCGTTGAATCTTCCTTGTCTCACCATAACCGTATTGACGATCCCGATTTGGATGCCATTATGGCCGCCGATCAATGGGCACGAAAGTTTGCCCGCGAGGAGACGGCATGCTAGCCCTTTTTGATTCTGTGTGGATTGTTCCGATCCTGGTGCTCCTGTTCGGTGTCACCATCTTTATCCATGAACTCGGTCATTACCTGACCGCCCGTTGGCTCGGCTTGGTCGTCGAGGTCTTCTCGATCGGGTTCGGTCCCTCCATCTGGGAGAAGAAGGTCAAAGGCATCCGCTACAAGATCGGGTGCATCCCCTTTGGCGGCTACGTGGCGCTACCCCAGCTTGACCCGACCGGCATGAGTCACATCCAGGGCGGCGAGGAGGAGGACGGTACGGACGAGGAATCGCGTTCCCCGCTGCCTCGGATCGCCGCGTGGCGCAAGATCATCGTGTCTGCCGCCGGTGCGGTCGGGAACATCCTTCTGGCTATCCTTATCGCTTGGCTGGTGTATTGGATCGGTATTCCGGCCGGACCGTCTGAACGCTCGTCTGTCGTGGGCTTCGTTGATGACGAGTCGGTTGCCTACGCGGAAGGACTGCGGATCGGGGATGAAATCACGGCGGTCAATGGCACGCCTGTCCTGAGCTGGCGGGATGTGCAGAAGGCCGCTGCACTAGAGAAGGAAGTCGCCCTTTCTGTTCGCTCCCCCGGCGTTGCTGAAGCCCGAGACATTCAGCTTGTCACGAGTGACGGTGGTAAGGGCGTGCGCTTCCTGGAAGGACTATCGGGGTGTGATTTGAGCCAGGTGCTTCGCGTTACTCAGGGCATGCCTGCCGAATCGGCCGGCGTCCTCTCGGGAGACCTGGTGACGAAGTTCGCGGGAGTGACCGTGTTGAGTCGTGGTCACCTGAGTCGCCTCGTATCCGAACATTTGGGGCAAGAGACGGCCATGAAGGTGCAGCGTCAAGTGGATGAGGGCCCGGTGGAACTGGATCTGATGGTGAAGCCGATCTTTGATGAGAAGCACGAGAAAGCTCGTATTGGGATCGAGTTCAACCCGATGGCATTCGAGCATGACACGGTTATCCACCCGAGGCCGATGGAACAGATTCGTGACCATGCATCGATGATTGTTCGGGTGCTGAGCGCACTGGTGACGCCGAAACAAGCCAAGACGGCGTCGAAGGCTGTAGGTGGGCCGGTTATGATCATTGTCTACTACTGGACTGTCGTAAAGATGAGCATCATGTTGGCTGTATCGTTTACGTGTCTCCTTAACGTGAACCTGGCGATTCTCAACCTGTTGCCTATTCCTGTACTCGATGGTGGGCACATTGTCTTCTCGATCTGGGAACTCATATTCAGGAAGCCGGCATCCCCGAAGCTGGTCAACGCGTTGGTCAACGTCTTTGCGATCCTGCTGATCGGCGTGATGATTTTACTGAGCGTGCGCGACCTGGATCGGATGACGTCGTTGGGAAGCCGTGTGCGGAAGCTTTTGCCGGCCAAGGTGGAACAGGTGGAGATGGCGCCGGCGGAGACCGATAAGGGCGAATAGAGATGAAAAGGCGGACCACTCGCCAGATTCATGTTGGCAGCGTTCCCGTCGGGGGCGATGCGCCGGTCAGCGTCCAAAGCATGACGAAGACCGACACGCGCGATGTCGACGCGACGGTCGAGCAGATCAACGAGGTCGCTACACTGGGCTGCGACATCGTCCGCTTGGCCGTGGTGGACGAGGCGGCCGCCTCGGCCCTCGGTGAGATCAGGAACCAGTCCTCGATCCCCCTCATCGCCGACATCCATTTTGACCATCGCCTGGCGCTCGCTGCATTGGCGGAGGGCGTTGACGGTCTGCGGATCAATCCCGGGAATATTGGCGGCGATGACAACGTACGTGTCGTGGTCGACGCGGCGCGCGAGCGCATGGTCCCGATTCGGATTGGCGTCAACGCCGGCTCACTGGAGAAGGACCTGCTCGCGCAACACGGCGGCGCAACAGCAGAGGCCCTGGTGGAGAGCGCCATGCGCCACGTCCGGCTGCTCGAGGCGTGCGACTACCAGGAGATCAAGATATCCGTTAAAGCGTCTGACGTGGCCCGTACGCTTGCCGCCTACCGGTTGCTCTCTCAGCGAACCGACTATCCGCTGCACCTGGGGGTCACGGAGGCGGGAACCTTCATGGCCGGCACCGTTCGCTCCAGCGTGGCGTTGGGGATTTTGCTGGAAGAGGGGATCGGCGACACAATCCGCATCTCGCTGACCGATACCCCGGCACGCGAGGTGCGCGTGGGCTTGGAATTGCTGCGTGCGCTTGAGCTCCGCGCGCCGGGTGCGAGCGTGATCTCATGTCCTACGTGCGGTCGGGTCCAGGTCAATGTCGTGGAGCTGGCCGGTCGCGTGGAATCCGCGCTCGACGAGTACTATGCCCAGCATCCTGATGTGGCCCGTCCGCTGGTGGCGGTCATGGGATGCATGGTCAACGGTCCGGGCGAAGCACGCGAGGCGGACATCGCCCTCGCCGGCGGCAAAGGCAAGTTCGCACTCTACCTGAAGGGGCAGCACGTCAAGACCGTCGCCGAGTCAGAGGCGCTTGAAGCGCTCATGGACGAAGTGCGAACATTCTAGTCGTGCTGCGGGTGGTGGCGGGCTACGTCTCCCACAGATCCCTCAACTCATCCGTGATAACCCTCGCCGCCGAAGGTGGCAGTGGTGCCTCAACGTCTGCCGCATGCGACTTGCTTCTCGCTGTCCGTCCGCTCCCCATCCTGCTGAACTCGAGTGCGCTCATGGAGCGCATATGATGGACGCGGGCACTGTCGCGGACCTCGTTGTCGTCGGAAACCACCGTGATCTGCTCGTTGCGATCGGCCTGGTCGAGCATGTGGCGGATGCGGCGGTCGGCGGTCTCGCCAGTCTTGCTGTAGAGCGCCCTGACGCCCGGTGCGGAGGCGGCTATTTCGCCGCCGATGACGGACGAGTCGCCGTCGAACACAACGTAGAAGCGGTCAACGTCGCGCCGGCGTGCCTTCCACTCGCTGCAATAGCGCAGCAGGGCTTCGCGTCCGGCCTGCAGGCTTTTGTCAAGCTGCGCGTTGAACCGCGGCACGCGGTAGATGACATTGTAGCCATCGATAATGATCGTTTGGGTTTTCATGTTTGATAACCTGTCTTTCGGCTCGCTCGGAGAGCTCGCCCTACCTGATCGACGGTAGGGCAGGGCGAGCTCTCCGAGCGAGCCGCCAAGTCGCATCTACCCCCTGTACTTCCCCGGCACAATGTGCAGCCGCTTGATCGCATAGTTCATGACGCGTGGCGTGCTTTGCAGTTCGCGCGCTGCGGCGGCGGCGTTCCCGCGATGCTTCTTCAGTGCGTCGATGATGATTTCGCGTTCATAGGAATCGAGCATCTCACTCAAGCTGGCACCCTCACGCGGGATCAAAGCCGTGTTGGTCTGGTCGGCGGTCTGCAGGGAAGGGGGCAGGCTGTAGCCGTGAATGACATCGTCCTGGCTGGTTAAAACGGCCCGCTCAATGCAGTTCTCGAGCTCGCGCACGTTGCCCGGCCAGTGGTAGACCATCATCATGTTGATGGCGGCCGTCGAGATGCGACGGATCTGCTTGCTGTACGCTTCGTTGTACTTCTGGATGAAGCAGTCGGCCAGCAGCATGATGTCAGAGCGACGGTTGCGCAGGGCCGGGATGTGGATCGGAAACACGTTGAGTCGATAGTACAGATCCTCGCGGAAGTTCCCCTCGGCGATGTCCTTCTCGAGATCGCGGCTCGTAGCGGTGACGATGCGCACGTTGACGGCGATGGTCTCGCTGCCCCCGACACGTTCGATGGTCCGCTCCTGCAGGGCACGCAAGAGCCTGACCTGGACCGAAGGGGCGATATCCCCGATTTCATCGAGAAACAGCGTGCCGCCGTTGGCCAGTTCGAAGCGTCCCTTGCGCTGCTGGGCCGCCCCGGTGAAGGATCCCTTCTCGTGTCCAAACAGTTCGCTCTCGATCAAATTCTCCGGCAGGGCGGCACAATTGACGCCCACGAAGGCGTTGTTGCGGCGCGAGCTGCTGTAGTGGATCGCGCGGGCGACAAGCTCTTTGCCCGTGCCGGACTCACCGCGTACCAGGACGGTCGCCGTGCTGTCGGCAACCTGTGCGATCTGGTCATAGACCTGGCGCATGCTGCTGCAGTTGCCCACCATGTTGCTCGGATGATAGCGGTCGCCAAGCTGCTGGCGCAGGAGGCGGTTCTCGGCAATGAGGCCCTCACGTTCCTCGATCTCGTCACGGATACGTGAGACGCCTTCGGCCAGCATATCGCCTACCAGCTTCAGAAAGTGCAGGTCATGTTGAAGCGAATCGATGGGGCCGCTGGGCCGGTCGATGCTCATTGTCCCAATGACGATGCGCTGGTGAATCACCGGGATGCAGAGAAACGCCGTCTTCTCGGACTGGCGGGACCTGGTTCGGTTCAAGAAGTTCGGGTCCTGTGAGATGTCCGGCACGAGGGCCGGCTCCGCGCTCTGGGCGACCCGACCCGTGATTCCCTCTCCGAGCCCATATTGCCCGCGCCGCTGTTCCTCCGCCGTCATGCCACGGGCCGCTTCCACCGTAAACATGTCGCTGTCAGGTCGTCGCAGGGCAAAGGTTGCACGCGCAATACCTATCTCGGATTCGAGAATGTCCAGCACGTCGTTCAGCAACGATGACACGTCATGCTGCTGCGACATATGCTGGGAAATACGGTACAGAACATTGAGTTCCTTCTCGGCTCGCCTGCTGTCTGTGATCTCGGTTGTCATCGGCCCCCCGCCTCTCTTTGTCGCACAAATGTCCTTCTGTAACCGGAGGAGACATTTTTGTCATATCGGTCCGACGCATGCAACAAGATTGTTTATATGTGTCGACATCATTCATGATTGTAATTAATCGTATATATTTTAAGTACTTGTAGGCCAACAGGATATGCTCATCTCCGGATCGATCTTGGCATAAGATGGCACGCGACGTGCATAAGTCTGGCCTGTCGTAACAGTTGCTGTCGAGAGGCAGTGTGAAGGTGATCTTCAATCGCATAAGGAAAGAGCGGGGGTAAAGATGATAGGTAGATCGTTATGGAAACGTGTCTTGCCGCTGGCTGCACTAGTGGTGTTGCTTGCGGGGACGGCAATGGCGCAGGAGGAGTCTCCGGTCAGTGCCGAGATGTTTGCGGTGAACAACACGTGGATGATGGTGAGCACATTCCTGGTGTTTATCATGCATCTCGGGTTTGCGACCGTGGAGTCGGGGCTGACCCGGGCTAAGAATACAGTCAACATTCTATGTAAGAACACGGCTATCGTGGCAATAGGTCTGCTGACCTACGTGCTGATGGGCTTCAACCTGATGTACCCGGGCGACGGGTGGATTCTCGGGAAGGTCCTCGGATTTGCCGGGTTCGGCATTGGGCTGGCCGAGGGTGTCGATGCCACCATGGCCGGTCCCGGTGCGGCGCCTTTCACCTATGGTGCCGGGGGTTATACCTATTGGACGGACTTCCTGTTCCAGGGCATGTTCGCGGCGACAGCGGCCACCATCGTGTCGGGGGCCGTGGCTGAGCGCATCAAGCTTGGGCCATTCCTCATCTTCTCAACCATCTACGTGATGCTGGTTTACCCGGCCGTTGGGTCCTGGAAATGGGGCGGCGGCTGGCTGGCTGAACGTGGGTTCCACGACTTCGCCGGATCGACGCTGGTGCACTCCGTGGGTGGCTGGGCCGCCCTGGCCGGCATCATACTGCTCGGGCCAAGACTTGGAAAGTACGTCAACGGCAAGTCCCGCCCGATCATGGGTCATAGCATGCCCCTGCTGGCGATCGGTGTATTCCTGCTGTGGCTCGGATGGTTCGGGTTCAACGGCGGATCGGTCCTGTCGGCAGATCCCTCGGCCGTATCCTTTGTCCTGACCACGACATCGCTCGCGGCGGCGGCCGGAATCATCGGCGCCATGGTAATGTCGTGGACCGTGCAGAAGAAACCGGACCTGACGATGGTTCTCAACGGCTGCCTGGCGGGGCTGGTGGGAATCACGGCCGGAGCCGATGTTGTATCCGTCCAGGCGGCGGTCTTGATCGGCCTGATCTGCGGTGCGGTGGCCGTCATCTCGGTTATCGCGTTCGACCGGCTGCGCCTGGACGACCCCGTGGGTGCCACGACGGTTCATTTGGTCTGCGGTGTCCTGGGCACGCTTTTCGTTGGCATCTTCGCCAACGGCGTAGTCGTAGGTTCCAGTGCTGACGCCTATACGATCTCGTTCGGGACGCAGCTCCTTGGCGTGCTGGCGTATGCGGCGGTCTGTTTCCCGGCTGGTCTGTTGATCTTCGGCCTACTGAAGCTGACTGTCGGCATCCGTGTCAGCCCGGAAGAGGAACTGAAGGGTCTCGACATTGGCGAGCATGGTATGGAAGCTTACAGCGGGTTCCAGTTCTTCAGCAACATGTAGCAAACAGTGGCGGGTGCAGCGGCACTGGGCCGCTGCCCTGCGAGGAGGAATACGATGAAATTGATTATAGCTTACATTCAGCCTGATCGACTGACTGCTGTGAAGCAGGCCCTGTACGAGAAGGAAGTCTACAAACTCTCCGTGACGAATGCCCTGGGCTGTGGACAGCAGCGCGGCTACCACGAGTCATACCGTGGCGTGGACATCGAAGTGAACCTGCTCAAGAAGGTTCGGATCGAGGTGGCCGTTAACGCCGACTTCGTCCAGGCGACGATTGACGCCATCATCAGCGGCGCCCGCACGGGCAACATTGGTGACGGCAAAATCCTCGTCGTCGATCTCGTCGAGTGCGTGCGGATCCGTACCGGTGAACGCGGGCACGACGCGATTGGATAACGGGAAAAGAAAGGCACCCACCAAGGCACGAAGACACCAACGGAGTAACGGTTTCCCCGGCTGAGACGAAGCGAAGGAGACCATTCAATACATCGTGGTGACTTCGTGTCTTTCTGGTTGCCTTTTCCCTTCCTTGCGGACGTTTGGTTGAGCGATGAATATTCCCTCATTGACTTTCTTCCGCATTTAGCAGTTTAATACCTGTAATGAATTCGGTAAATACCATCGTGACGTTGAGCACCGTAGCTGTAGTTCTTGTACTGCGGGTGCTCGTGCTGCGCCTTGTGCCGGTGCGTGTCGCGATGGGAGGTAGCTTCCACTAGGAAGTCAACCTCAGCCAGCGAGACACCCACCGGGATGAACCACGGTGGGTTTTTTTATGGAAGGGAACAGGGATGACAACGAAAACGAGAACAGGCGCTGATTGCGTCATTGAGGGACTGCGACAGGCAGGAGCAGAGATCATCTACGGTCTGCCTGGTGGCGCCGTGCTGGACATCTTCAGCAAACTCTACCATGCCGATGACATGAAACTGGTCCTGGTGCGCCACGAACAGGGCGCCACGCACATGGCCGATGGCTATGCCCGTGCCACGGGCAAGGTCGGGGTCTGCCTCGTGACGTCGGGTCCGGGCGCCACAAACGCCGTTACCGGACTGGCAACTGCATGCATGGATGGCATCCCAATGGTCTGCATCAGTGGACAGGTCCCCTCGCATATGATCGGTAACGACGCGTTCCAGGAGGCTGACACCACCGGTATCACGCGTGCCGTCACGAAGCACAACTACCTGGTCAACAGCGCCGCCGACCTGCCGCGCATCATGGCCGAGGCGTTTCACATCGCGTCTACGGGCAAGCCGGGACCGGTCCTGATCGATATTCCGAAGGATATTCAGCGCGCCGAAACGACGGCCCCTGCATCGGCTGGTGCCGACCTGTCCGGATACCGACCGGTTTCGGGCTGCAACCCGGAACAGGTCAAGCAGTTGGCTGACGCGATCAACGCGGCCGAGCGCCCCCTTCTTTACACGGGGGGTGGAATCCTGGCCGGCAACGCAGCATCCGAGCTGACCGCGCTGGCGCGCAAGGCTAACATCCCGGTTACGACCACGCTGATGGGGCTGGGCGGGTTCCCGGAAACGGATCCGCTGGCCCTGCGCATGCTGGGTATGCACGGAACGGTCACGGCCAACCGCGCGGTGGGCGAGTGCGACCTGCTGATCTCAGCCGGTGCCCGGTTTGATGACCGGGTGACGGGCAAGATCTCGGAGTTTGCGCCGCGCGCGAAAAAGGCGCACATCGATATCGATCCTTCGTCGATCGACAAGAGTGTTCCTGTGGAGATCCCCGTCGTCGGCAACGTGAAGGACGTTCTGGCGGCTTTGATCGACCAGGTTGAAGCGCGTGAACCTACCGCGTGGAACGAGCATCTGGACGAGCTGCAGGCGCAGTTCCCGCTGGCGTATGACGAGAGCACGGACGAACTGCTGCCGCAGTACGTTATCGATATGGTCTATAAGGTCAGCGGCGGCGACGCGCTGATCGTGACGGACGTCGGCCAGCACCAGATGTGGGCGGCTCACTTCTTCAAGTACACCGAACCGCGTTCATTCGTGACGTCGGGCGGACTGGGCACAATGGGCTTCGGTCTGCCCGCGGGCATTGGCGTTCAGTCGGCTTTCCCGGACAGGAACGTTGTTGTTCTGTCTGGTGACGGCAGCATCCAGATGTGCCTCCAGGAACTGGTTGTTGCGGTTGAGCACGGCTGGAACGTGAACACGGTCATCCTGAACAATGGGCACCTGGGCATGGTGCGCCAGTGGCAGGAGATGTTCTACAGCAAGGAGTATGCGGGCAGCGTCCTGAAACAGGAGGACCGGCCGGCCAACGAGAAGATGCCGGCGCCGGCCAGTGACAAATTCCTTCCGGACTTTGTGAAGCTCGCCGAAGCCTATGGGGCGGTCGGCGTGCGCGTTACGAAGAAAGAGGAGGTCGTGCCGGCGCTTGAGAAAGCGTTCAGCACCAACGCACCCGTGGTTATCGAGTGCATCGTTAGAGAAGAGGAGAACGTCTATCCCATGGTGCCCCCCGGGGCGTCGTTGGATGAGATGATCTGTTCCATGGCGTGACGCTCCGGCCGTGGGAAGGGGCTCTCGCCCGGCCGGTTCGGAATACCGAACCGCCAAGGAGCGACAGCCCCTCCCCACGGCCTCCGCTGGGGGTAGATGAGGGCGGATGGTTGGCGGGGCCCTCCCCACGGCCTCCGCTGGGGGTATGGTGGGGTGCGGGTGCCCCCCGGCTTTTGCTGGGGTAGGGGTGGAAGGGCTTTGAAGAAGACAAGAGGAGAGAGTGAATATGAAGCATTTTATTACATTACTGGTTGAGAATCAGCCCGGTGTCCTGGCGCGTATCGTGGGACTGATCTCTGGGCGCGGATACAATATCGAATCCCTTAACGTGGGTCCCACGGAAGACCCGACGCTATCACGCATGACGATGACAGTGCCGGGTGATGATCACGTTCTGCAGCAGGTGACCAAGCAGCTCGACAAACTGGTCGACGTTATCGAGGTCACCGATTTGACAGCGCGTCGAGAGGACGCGCAAGCGAGGGTTTGATGACAACGAAGGGAAAGAGAAAAGACAGGGTGTTGGTTTTCGACACCACGCTGCGTGACGGCGAGCAATCGCCCGGCGCCAGCCTGGATCATCGCGAAAAAGTCGAGATCGCACACCAGTTGGCCCAGTTGGGCGTAGACATAATCGAGGCCGGTTTCCCGATTGCGTCGCCCGGCGACTTTCGGGCTGTGCACGAGATTGCCGAAGCGGTCACGGGTCCGACGATTGCAGGCCTGGCCCGTTGCGTGGAGGCGGACATCGCCCGCTGTGCGGAAGCCGTGATGCCGGCCAGGAAGCCGCGCATCCATGTCTTCCTGGCTACGTCGGCGATCCATCGCAAGTTCAAGTTGCGCAAGGCGCGCGCGGAGATCATCAAGCAGGCCATGAAGTCGGTAAAGCAGGCGAAGTCGTTCGTGAATGACGTCGAGTTCAGCCCGGAGGATGCCTCGCGCACCGAGCCCGACTTCCTGGCACAGGTGGTTGAGGCGGCGATCGATGCGGGCGCCACGACAATCAACATCCCCGACACGGTCGGGTACACGATGCCGAGTGAGTTCAGTCACCTGATCTCGTACCTGTACGAGTCCGTGCCGAACATCAATGATGCCGTGATCAGCGTGCACTGCCACAACGACCTGGGGTTGGGTGTTGCCAACTCGCTGGCATCGCTGCAGGCCGGCGCGCGGCAGGTGGAATGTACGATCAACGGACTGGGCGAGCGTGCCGGCAATGCCGCACTGGAAGAGGTCGTGATGACACTCCGTACGCGCAATGACGTCTACGGGCCGCTGTGGACCAACATCAAGCCCGAGCGCCTGGTGCCAGTCAGCCGGCTGGTCAGTCGCCTGACCGGTATGTCGGTACAGCGCAACAAGGCCATCGTGGGCGCCAACGCGTTTGCGCACTCGTCCGGGGTTCACCAGGACGGTGTGATCAAGGAACGGTCTACCTACGAGATCATCGATCCTGCCACTGTCGGTTGCCAGGACGGCTCGGACCTGGTCCTGAGCAAGCTGTCGGGTAAGAACGGGCTGAAGCAGGCCTTGAACAAGATGGGCATCTCGCTGAACGCTGAAGAACTGGCCAAGGTTTACGAGCGTTTCGTTGACCTGGCAGACAAGAAGAAGCTGATCTACGACGACGACCTGTTGCTGATTGCCAGCGAGCAGTTGAGCGACGCGGTCAACATCTACACGTTGGAGTGCATGCAGGTCACCGCTGGCAGCAGCACGATCCCGACCGCGACCGTAAAGCTCTGCAAGGGCGACGAGGTGTTGCAGGAGGCAGCCTGCGGAGACGGGCCGGTCGACGCCGCGTGCAAGGCGATCGACCGCATCACGAACGTGTCGGGCCGGTTGACTGACTACACGCTGCAGGCCGTGACGGTGGGCAAGGACGCCATGGGCGAAGTAAGTCTGCGCGTGGCTTTCGACGAAGAGACCATCAGTGCGAAGGCGGCCAGTACGGATATTGTCGAAGCCAGTGCCAAGGCGTACTTGTCTTGTGTGAACCGCCTGCTGTCTGATCGTGAAGCCAACGGGGCGAACGAAACCGCCACAAAGGAAACACCATGAACCTGTCCGGGCATACGCAGCCGTTTGCGGTACTCGGTCACCCGATCGGTCATACGCTCTCGCCCGTGATGCATAACGTGGCATTGCGGTCGCTGGAGATGGACGGCATCTACCTGGCGTTCGACGTAGCGCCCGAGCGGCTTATGAGCACGTTGCCGGCCATGGCCGACATGGGGTTCCGCGGTGTGAACCTGACCGTGCCGCTGAAGGAAGTGGCCTTCCGCGGCATCGAAGACCTCGCCGATACGGCGTCGCTGCTTGGGGCCGTGAACACCGTGGAGTTCACACCGGAAGGGCTGCACGGGCACAACACCGATGGTGTCGGTTTTCTGCGTGCGGTCGACGAGGCGTTCGGGTGCGATGTGACCGGCAAGTCCGTGATGATGCTCGGCTGCGGTGGGGCAGGGCGTGCCGTGGCGCTCACCTGTGCGCGGCATGGAGTTGGGCGGTTGATCCTGGCCGATCTGGATGCCGAACGCGTGGCGCGCCTGGCGGAAGAACTGCGCGCCGTAGATGCGTCGGTGGATGTGCAGTGCGTGGATGCCTCTCCCGAGGCGTGGACAACGTCTGCGCGCGAAGCAGAGCTGCTCGTGCAAGCGACCCCCGTGGGTATGAAACCCACGGATGAGCCGCTGTTGGGAGCTGTCGCGTTCGGAACGGGACAGATGTTGCTGGATCTTATATACATGTATCCGGAGACCGGCCTGATGACCGTGGCCCGCGAGGCGGGTGCGCAGGTGGCCAACGGACTGGGCATGTTGCTGCACCAGGGGGTGCGGTCGTTCGAAATATGGACCGGCAAGACGCCGCCCGTGGACTGTATGCGCGAAGCGCTGGAAGCCCGCGTCTACGGGGCATAGAGAAGGGATGATGCATTGATATTCTCAGAAGACTTCCCCTGGTATCCATTCTTTACGGTGCTGTCGTTCCTGTGGGGGGCGGCGACGGGGAGTTTTCTCAACGTCTGCATTTACCGTATTCCGCGTGACGAATCGGTGGTCAAGCCCCGCTCGCACTGTCCGCACTGCAACCAGCTCATTCCCTGGTATCTCAATATTCCGATTTTCAGCTACCTCATGTTGATGGGGCGCTGCCGATTCTGCAAGGCGCGCATTACGCCGCGCTATGTCCTCGTCGAGCTGCTGGTGGCGGCGCTCTTCCTGCTTGTCTGGCTCAAGTACAACGTCGTGATGGGTGCCCGGCCGTTGGGGGTGGTGCCGATCGTCAGTGCCGGGCTTGTACCGGTACTCTGGCTCTACGTCTCCGGGTTGGTGCTGGCCACGTTCGTGGATTTTGAACACATGATCATACCCGACAGTGTCAGCATCGGCGGAATGATCGTCGGGGTGATTCTGAGTCCGCTTGTGCCGGCCATGCACGGTGTCGATACCGCGCTCGCCGCCCTGATCCAGTCTGCCATCGGCCTCGCACTCGGATTCGGTATGCTTTGGTCGATCGGCAAGCTGGGATCAGCCATATTCCGCAAGCCGGCCATGGGGTTTGGCGATGTGAAGTTGATCGGTGCGATCGGTGCGTTCACGGGGTGGCAGGGCGTCCTGTTCACCGTCGTGGGATCATCCCTGGTCGGCTCGGTTGTCGGAATCTCGCTGGTGCTCGTCGGCGGCAAACGCATGCAGAGCCGCATTCCCTACGGTCCCTACCTCGCCGTAGCTGCCGTCATCTGGATCTTCTGGGGCCAGACCTGGTGGCAGGCCTACCTCGACCTGCTGACGCGTCCCGCGCTGGGATCTTGAGAGACGTGGCCGCAAGAGAGCGCCGCAGCGAGCGTGCGCGCAACTGGCTGGCGCTTGCGCCAGCAATGAACGAAGTGAATGGCAACGAGCGCAGAAAAGAAGCGGGTCTATTTCTTAAAGCGCCACGTGATCTTTTTCTTTTCGAGCCAGGCTTCGTACTCGGGGGCGGTTGAGAAGCGAAGTTTGTGGGGCTCATCCTCCGAGAGATACTCGCAGCTCTGGTGGTCATCACCGTAGTTGCGGCAGATTCGGGGACGGTCCTTGTAGTTCATGCAGCGTCCGTCCGGGCCGAGGTATTCACACGGGCTCTCCAGTTCGATACACCAGTCATCTTCGTGATCCATGAAGACGTGGATGTTCTCGTGCATGAGATACCAGCGGATGTGGTCATAGTCACGTTTGCAGGTGGGCGTGTCGATCTCCGTCGCAATGTAACGGCAGCAGCGCGCACCGCACGTACGGCAGACCTCGCTCATCTTCTTCTTGGACGGTTTCTTCTTCATCTAAGAAAAGAGTTTGCGGTGCGTGCCCGAGCTTGTCAAGGCGGCCGCGTGCGGCTCGCTGGGGACAGCTCGCCCTACCTTGCCCTCGGTGAAGATCCGCCCAGGATCAGGTAGGGCGAGCTCTCCGAGCGAGCCGGGGCAAGCTATATTGCACAGGACTTCGCCCTACAACCGTTGCCGCTGCCCGAGCAGCACCACGTCGCGCAGGGCTTCCTCGTTGCGGGCCTGGATCCAGCGCTTGTAGAAGTGCAGTGGCTGGGCAATCTGTGCAATCGCTGCCAGGGCACGGAGGTGGAAGTTGCGCTCATCCTTTGTGCCGGCCAGCACGAAGACGGCATGTACCTCAGGGACATCCCCGGACCAGGCGATACCCGGCTTGCAGCGTGCGAGCAGAATGTCAAACTTCTGCTCGCCCTTGAGGACGAGATGCGGGATGGCCAGGCCGGAAGCAATCACGGTGCTGGTATCCTTCTCCCTCTCGTGCAGCAGTCGCACAATCTCATCCTTTGGCGTGCTGAGACGCGGTGCCAGCGTCTCGGCCGCCTCTTTGAAGAACTCGTCCAACGTCATGTGGTGATCGATATCGAGAATGGGGCACTCCTCGATGATATGGTCGAACCGGTCGGTCGAGATATGGTCGCGCTCGCGAATGACCTCCTTCAACTCTGATTCCAGCAGGTGCTCGGTGAGGTCTTTCGAGGTCAGGCGCTCGACCAGGTGGAGCAGGGCATACTCACGCGTGCTTCTCACACGTCCATAGAACCAGTAGGAGAAGAATCCGGTGGCAATGAGTACGGCGCTGGCCAACAAGGCCGGCGTACCCATTCCGACCAGGAGCAGGAGACAGCCAACAATCCCGATGATCTGCACCCACGGATAGAGGGGCGAACGGAACTGGGGCCGGTAATTCTGGAGCCTGCTTTCGCGCATGATGATGACGGAGAGACAGGAGAAGAGGAAGGTCAGGATCAGCACACTTGAGGCCACCTTGATCAGGATGGCGAGTTTGAGAAAGAGGGCGAGAACCATGAATCCGCCTGTGAAAAGCAGCGAGACGTGCGGTGTGTGGAACCGCTTGTTGATCGTTCCGAACGCCGCGGGCAGAAGCCGGTCACGCGAAAGGGCCACGGGATAGCGCGAGGCCGCCATGATGCCGGCGTTCGCCGTGGAGATAAACGCCAGGATAGCCGCGATGCTGAGCAGGATGACCCCGGGCTTGCCCAGGAAGACGCGTGCCCCGTCTGAGATGGGTGTCAGCGATACATCGAGCTTCTCGCCTCCCAGCGCTCCTGACGTCACGAAGACCACGAGAAAATAGAGGAGCGATACCACGGAAAGAGAAAGCATCATGCCCAACGGTACGGTTCGCGCCGGGCGCTTAACCTCCTCTGCAATGGCGGCCACCTTGACCAGTCCACCGAATGAGATGAAGACCAGTCCGGCCGTCGACAGAACCGGCAGAAAACCATGCGGTGCGAAAGGCTCAAAGTTCGCAACGTCTATGGCCGGCATGCCGCGCACGATGTAGACCCCCAGGATGGCGAGAAGCCCGACAACCAGCCAGCGCTGCACAAGCGCCGCGCCCTCGATCCCGAGGATGTTGAGCCCCACGAAGAACAGGCAGAGCAACAACGCGACAATACGGATGTCAATGGCGTGTGCCAGTGCCCCCATGAAGGCCGCCATACCGACCAGCGCAAAAGCGCTCTTCAGCGAAACGGAGAACCACGTAATGAGCCCATCCACTGTGCCCATCGCCGCGCCCATGCTGCGCGTGACATAGTAATACGTGCCCCCCGTTTTCGGCATAGCCGACACCAGTTCGGACTGGCTCAGCAACCCGGTCAGCGCCAACAGCCCCGCCAGCAGGTAAGACAATACCACCGCCGGCCCCGCCTCGGCATGGGCCAACCCCGGCAGTATGAACAGTCCCGAACTGATCATGGCGCCGGTGGCGGTGCAGAATACATCGAACAAGCCAAGTTTATGTGAGTGTTTCACTGTATTGTCTTCCTTTTCCAGAGAGTCTAACAGGAAGAGGCATAGGTGGCCATTCTTAAATAGGACTAATCACGACTTAATTCCGCGTCTGTCACCCCGACACGCCTGAAACCCACACCTTGCGTGAACGGGGGCCGTCGAATTCGCAGAAGTAGATCGCCTGCCAGGTTCCGAGGGCGAGGCGTCCGTCTTCGACAATGACTTGGCAGGAAGAGCCCATCATGGATGCTTTCGCATGGGCTGCGGTGTTGCCTTCGCAGTGGGCATAGCCGCCGGTCCAGGGCACCACGCGATCGAGCACCAGCTCCATGTCGGCGGTTGCATCCGGGTCCGCATTTTCGTTGATGGTCACTCCGGCCGTGGTGTGGGGGACAAACACGGTAACGATGCCGCCTGTCACATCGAGTTCGCGCGCGGCGGCTGCTACCTGCGCCGTGATGTCCACAAAATCGGTTCGTCCGCTCGTTCTGATCGCAATCGTCTTCATGGACCCGAGTCTAGACCAATCCCCGCAGACCTTGAACCATTTTCTCAGGTGTGGCAGACTGTGCGGCTGTTTTGGGAATACTAGGAGGAGTGAGCATGAGTTTGCCGGCAGAATGGGAGTCGATGGAAGCAGAAGCACAGGAGGAGTGGTTCCTTGGGGGACTTGAGGCGGATCCGCTGCCGTTTGACAAACTGGTGTCTGTACTGGTCTCACTGGCCGAAACCAGCCGCAAGCCGCTGGCCAACGATTGGTCCGAGCTGGTGCAGGAGACGCTGGTCCAGCGGCGTGATCGTGACCAGATGGCCGCACTGATGACCGCGGAGCTGGGCTGGCGAGCGGACGATCCGACCTTCAAGAAGCTTTGCCACAAGGCTCTGCAATCCGTGTTCCGCAATCGCAGTGACAAGGAGATCGTAGCAAGCGCCGGGTTCGATGGCCGTGATGACGTAGCCACCTGTATGGGTAGGATCAATCTACTGCTGGGCCTGCAGGCTGGGGCGCTGGTGCTTGACAGTACGTGGGGCTTTGGCGTCGTGAAAAAGTGTGACGACTTCTACATGAAGGTCGTGATCGATTTCGAAGGCAAACCGCAGCACTCCATGACGTATGGCTATGCAGCCAAAGCACTGACGCTGCTCACGGAGGATCACATTCTCACACTGCGTCACCGCGACCCCGAAGAACTGGCCCGTCGCATTAAGGACGACCCCGCTGAGATCGTGCGCATGGTGCTTCGCAGCTACGGCGATATGCAGGCTCCTCTCCTGAGGGAGATTCTTGAAGACGGTATTGTGGATCCGGCCAAGTGGAAGACCTTCTGGGATGGTGCGCGTCGCGGTCTCAGAAACGATGACCTGGTGGAGATCCCGGCCAAGCGTACCGAGAACATCCGCCTCCTCGCATCAGCCAAACAGTACGATGCCGCCTGGTTTGAGAAGTTGCAGGCTGAGCGTGACTGCGAGACGATCCTTGAACGGGTCTACGAGTTGGAAGGCGCAACCGATACGAGCAGCCTGGATGACGCGGCCCGTAGTGTGTTGGCCGACCGGCTGGCTTTCGCCGCACTTGGAACCGAGTTGCGTGCTCCCCAAGTCGCAGCGGCAGCCTGCAACGCGGCCGATCGCCTTGGGGCAACGGACGGAACGCCGGGAGAGAAGATGCGGGCGATCCTGCAGCGCATGCTGGCGCAGGAACGATTCGTGGCGACGGTTGACGCCCTTCCGGCGCGCGAACTGAAGCCGTTCATTCAACTGCTGGCAGGACACTTCAGTGATGACTTCGCTGCAGGCTTGTTGGAGATGCTGGATGTGCTGTCGATTCGTCTGCTGGACGAGGTGGTTCCCTACCTCATCGAGCAGGGGCGTGAGGCGAGCGTTGCGGCGCGGTTCCGCGAGACCTTTGATGCCGACAGCGTAGCCGCCACGACCGTGTGCTGGCTCTGTCGTAACCTGGACTTCGTTGACCGCAACCAGCCCGTGTCCCGTGAGGACCTCCTTTTCCGCTGCGTGCGTGTGTTTGAGACCTCGTGCGCCTATCACGCCTTGCGTGCGCAGAACCTGCTGCGCACGCTCTTTGAGCAACAGGCGTGGATGGACGCTCTGCTGGCCTCGGTCAGCGAGTTGGGTCGGGAAGGCTTCACGCGCCGCGTGACCGCGGCCACGAATTGGGATCCGACCGAGAGCCGTGGTGTGCTGGCGCGCGTCTTGAAGACCTACCCGGAGTTGAAACGCATTACGGAAGCGGGACGCGATGACGAGCCGGATGAGCCGGTGCGCGCGCGCCTGACCTCATGGCGCAGCTTCCGGGAGCGGCAGGCCACACTCAAGAAGGTGGTTGAGGTGGATATTCCCGAGAATAGCCGCGAGATCGGCGTGGCGCGAAGCTACGGCGACCTGCGTGAGAATTTCGAATACCAGTCGGCCAAGGATCGCCAGGCCCTGCTGATGCAGCGCAAGGGCGAACTGGAGGCCGATCTCTCCACCGTGCGGGCCACCGATTTCAAGAATGCCCCGGCCGAGGTGGCTGGGATGGCGACCTGCATCTGGATCGCAGGCGTGGATAGCGAGGAACAGCGCCTCTGTATCCTGGGCGAATGGGATCGCGACGAAGCCCTGGGTATTGTGGGTGCCGGCAGCGGCGTGGCCGAGCTACTCCTCGGCAAGCGCGCAGGCGACAGCATTACGCTGCCCGAAACGGTGGAGGTGGGCAGCTGCCGGATTCCTGCCGGCGAGTGCAGGATTACGCGCGTGACGCCGATCGATGACGACATCCGGGAATGGATGGAAGGAAGGTAGGCTACCGTCCGTTCCAACGGCCGCGGCCGTTTTTGCCGTTGCGTTCGCGCAGGCAGGCTTTCGAGGTGGTGGCCACGTAGATGCTGTCTTCGCCGATCTCCTGCTGTAGCTCGTGCACAAGCGACTCCTCGGCAAGCACCTTGAAGGTGGGGTCGGTGTCCATGAATACCTTCTCGCCCCCGGCGAACTGCAGGCAAATAATCACCGGTGTCTCGCCCGGATGCGTCTTGATCAGGTCGCGCACGCGGGGCAGCTTCTCTTCCATGTGCGATACGGGAAGGTGAACGCTTACCTTGGTCGCGAAGTGACGCGGTGCGTCGGCGAGCGGGTAGATCTCGTACGCGATCAGCTTGGGCTCATCCTCCCTTCGTGACACCTCCCCGCACACGAGCACAGCGGCATCCTCGTGTACATGCACGCCATACTTCTGGAAGGCCTCCGGGAAGACGAGAACCTCGGTATACCCGTCCAGGTCTTCGAGCTGGAGAATGGCCATCGATTCCTTTGTGGCCTTGGTCACGCGGCGGGTCACGGTCGAGATGATGCCGCCAATGCGCACCTGGGCATGGTCTTCCGCGTTCCCCATATCGGGTATGCTCATCGTCTGGTAGCGATTCAGGACAGGGGCGTACTGGGTGAGGGGGTGCCCGCTCATGTAGATCCCGAGCAACTCACGCTCACCGGCGAGCTGTTCACTCTCGTGCCACGGATCGCAGTCGGGCAAGTCGTCGGTGGCGACGGCGGACTCCGGCGTCTCGAGCATATCGAACAGGTTGCCTTGGCCGGACCGCTTGTCGCGCAGGGCTGAGGCGGCGCGGGCCGATGCAAAGTCGATGCCGTTGAAAATGCGGGCCCGATGCTTCCCGAAGCAATCCATCGCGCCTGCACGCACCAGGCTCTCGAGGGCCTTCTTGTTCAGGAGCGAGCTGTCAACGCGCGAGCAGAGGTCGACCATGCCCGTATACGGCCCGTTGGCTATGCGCTCATCCACAATCGCCTGCGAGGCGCCGGTGCCGACGTTCTTGATGCCGGCCAGTCCGAAGCGGATGGTCGTACCTTCGGGCATGAAGCGCGGGCGGCTCGCGTTCACATCAGGGGGCAGGATCTCGAGATCCATGGCAATGGCTTCGTTGATGAACACGGGCAGCTTATCGAAGTTTCCGATCTCGCTCGAAATCAGCGCCGCCATGAACTCGGCCGGATAGTTGGCCTTCAGGTAGGCGGTCTGGTAAGCGATGATGCCGTACCCCGCGCTGTGCGCCTTGTTGAACCCGTAGCCGGCAAACTTGGCCATCGTGTCAAAGATGCTGCCCGCCAACCGGCTGTCGATGTTGTTGGCGGTCTTGCATCCGGCCACGAACTTCTGGCGTTGCTCTTCCATGACCGATTGCTTCTTCTTACCCATGGCCCGGCGCAGGATGTCGGCCTCGCCCAGCGAGTAACCGGCCAGCACGTTGGCCGCGCGCTGCACTTGCTCCTGGTAGACCATGACGCCGTAGGTTTCTTTCAGAATGGGCTCGAGCAAGGGGTGGTCGTACTTGATCTTGGCGCGGCCGGATTTGCGCTCGATGTAATCGGGCAGCATGTTCATCGGGCCGGGCCGATAGAGCGCGATCATGGCGATGAGGTCCTCGATCCGGTCGATCCCGATCCGTCGAATCAGGTCGCGCATGCCGCCGGACTCGAGCTGGAAGACGCCGACCGTGTCGCCTCGATTCAGCAGCTCGTACGCCGGAGCATCGTCGAAAGGGATCTCCTCCAGGTCAATATCAACGCCGTGGATCTCCTTCATCAGTTCAGTGGCTTCCTTCAGCACGGTCAAGGTCTTGAGCCCGAGGAAGTCCATCTTCAGCAACCCGATCTCGCCCAAGGGTTCCATCGTGTACTGCGTGACCGGCTGTTTGTCTTTATCGCGGGAGAGCGGGATGATCTCGACCAGTGGCTTCTCTCCGATGACGACACCCGCAGCATGCGTGCCCGCATTACGGTAGAGTCCCTCGAGCACGAAGCCGTAATCGAGGATACGCTTGCAGTCCTCGTCGTTGTCGTAGGCACGTTTGAAGTCCGGATTCTCCTCCATGGCCTTTCTCAGGGTCATCTTCGGATCTTCGGGCACCATTTTCGAGAGTTGGTCGCAACGGCTATAGGGGATCTCGAGCACGCGCCCGACATCGCGGATGACGGTTTTGGCGCCGAGGGAGCCGAACGTGATGATCTGCGCGACGCTGTCGCGGCCATACTTGTCTTTTACATACTCGATCACCTCGCCGCGTCGGGCCTGGCAGAAGTCGATATCGAAGTCGGGCGGTGACACACGTTCCGGGTTGAGGAAGCGTTCGAAGATGAGCTCGTAGCGCAGGGGGTCGATCGTCGTGATGCCGAGCGCATAGGCCACGATACTGCCGCCACCCGAACCGCGGCCGGGGCCGACGGGGATCTCATGCTTGCGCGCGTAGTTCATGAAGTCCCACACCACGAGGAAGTAATTCACGAAGCCGGTCTTCTCGATCACGGCCATTTCGTGATCGAACCGATCCATGATCTCCTTTTCCTTGTCGGTCTTCGGATTGGCCGGATCCGGTACGTCGTAGAGTCGCGCAATACCTTCGTGTCCGAGCTTGATAAGGTACTCGCGGTGTGAAAGCCCTTCGGTGGCGTCGTACGAGGGGAAGTGGAGTTTTCCGAATTCGAACTCCACGTTGCAGCGGTCGGCGATCTCGTTGGTGATGTCGACTGCGCCCGGGTAGTCGCGGAAGATCACGTCCATCTCCTCGCGACTCTTGAGATAGAACTCGTCCGTACGGTAGCGCATGTGCTTGGGGTCGCTCAGCACGGTCTGAGTCTGCAGGCAGAGCAGCACTTCGTGCGCCGCCGCGTCGGATTTCTGCAGGTAGTGGACGTCGTTGGTTGCCACGAGCGGGAAGCCGGTCTGGGTGGACAGTTCGGCCATCAACTTGCTGGCCACGCGCTGTTCCGGAATCCCGTGGTCCTGGACCTCGATGTAGAAGTTGTCGCGCCCGAGGATATCGCCGTACTGGTTGGCCTTGGCAATGCCGCCGGCCAGGTCTTCATCGGCCAGTCTCGATGTGACCTCGCCCTTCAGACAGGCGCTCAGCCCGATCAGCCCCTCGTTGTGCCGGGAGAGGATCTCCATATCGATACGGGGCTTGTAGTAGAAGCCCTCCAGGTGGGCCGCGGTGCAGAGGTGCACCAGGTTGTGGTAGCCGACCATGTCCTTGGCCAGTAGGACGAGGTGGTGATTCTGAACCTTCTGGCCCTCAATGCGACGGTCGTGGCGGCTGCCGGGCGTGATGTAGAATTCGCAGCCGATGATGGGCTTAATGCCCTTGTCGCGGGCCGCCTTGTAGAAGTCGATGCAGCCGTACATGACCCCGTGATCGGTGATGGCGACGGCCGGCATCTCTTTCTCGGCCACGGCGTCCATGAGGCGCTTTACGGGACAGGCCCCATCGAGGAGGCTGAACGCGGTATGCAGATGAAGATGGACGAACGGCTTTTTACTCACAAGACCGCTATCTTACGAGGTCGATTGCGGAAGCTAAAGCACTTTTGGAGAAAGGGAGGAATTAGCCACGAAAGAGCGCAAAGAACGCAAGAAAATGGGACTTAATGCCGCGCTACGGCGGGGTCGGTGGGGGTGGTGCGACGAGGAATGACGACCTCGAAAGTGGTGCCGTGGTCCACGTGGCTGTGTACGCGGATGATGATCTCGAGATTGTCGGCGATACGCTTGACAATGGCCAGGCCGAGCCCAGTCGACATGTCGTTGTGCTGAGCCGCTTCGCGCGTGCGGTAGTACTCGTCGAAGATGTTCGGAAGGGCATCCTCGCGAATGCCGATGCCCTGGTCGGCAATCGAAACGGTCACCGTCCGGTCTTCACCGACGGCGATGGCAATGCTCACGGTTCCGGTGTCGTGCGAGTAGAATATGGCATTCGACAGCAGGTTGCCCAAGAGGGTCTTCAAGTGCTCTGGCGAACTGTAGACGGCGCCGCGTTCTCCGGTCGTGGCGATCGTGATACCTCTGTGTTCGGCCTTATCTTCCACCTCCTTGATCACGCTGGCAACGAGTGTAGGAACCTCAATGCGCTCGACCGCGATGCTGTGCGCCTGTTCCTGCGACTTGATAGCGCCGAGGATCAGGATGTCCTTGATGCGCTCGCGCAGGGCCGCCGACCGCGTCTCGATGCGCTCGATGATGTCTCGGACTGGCTCTGAGAGCTGATCCCAATGCAGGGTCCGCAAGAGCAAGGTGTTGCTTTCTATGCCGGAAAAGGGCGCCTTCAGGTCGTGTGTGGTCCGCAGCACCTGCCGGTTGTTCTCCTCCTCGGCCAGGGTCAGTCGGTGGTTAAGCTCGGCCAGCTGGCGGTCTCGCTTGCGTAGCTGCTGTGCGATGAACGCAACCAGGTACCAAACAGCCAGCCAGAACACGATCGCCGAGAGGGCGTGGAGCAGAGAGGCAACCATGTTGACCGGGCAGCAGGGGGCGTCAATGAGAACGTTGCGGGGTGATAGTATCCCGGTCAGTTCGAGTGTCACCACGGAGAGAAACAGGAGTCCGCTCAACAGGGTTACGAGCAGGCTGTAGGGCGGGGCAAAGAAGATACAGGCGAGGACGATGTGGAAGAGGTAGGCCAGGCTGACGAAGGTGGTGAGGCTACCTGACAGGTGAACCAGGACGGTCAATGCCGCAAGATCGAGCAGAATCTGTAGCCACAGATTCCCGAACAGGGTCCCGCGCGGAGTCGTGTCCGTGCACCCGCGCAGGAGGAGAACGTAAAGTAGGTTCGTGCCGGCCAGTCCCAGGGCCATGGCGAGCAGCGGAAATGCCGGCAGACGCACGCCAACTGCAGCGAAGAGCCCCGGCCAGGCGGCCTGGACCGCCGAGGAGAAGCCGAGAGCGGCAATGATCGCCCAACGAATATGCGTGAACCAGCGCGCATTGCGCAGGAGGTCACGTGTCTCGAGTCCTGCCCACCCCGTCGGTGGAGCAGGAATCGCATCTTGTTGTGCCTGTATCTCAAACGTCGCCATGCACAGCATGATGCGGTGGAAGATGAACTCAGGACAAGGATAAATGGGGGTTTAGGCCAACACCCAATATCCAACAAGGAATTTCCAACTCCCAAATGGGAGAGGCATGCGAATGGAGCGACCGTGGACATCTCATTCTCTTCCCTCTCCCTTCCTTGGATATTGGATTTGAGTGTCGGATATTGGATATTCAGTTCCCCGAAAAGCCTGAGCATCGCTCACGGGGCCCCATTGGAACCTGGGTGTTACCAATTCCATGAGGACTGCGTGGCCACAACCACCTCGATCTTGGGGTCGTAGTGCTTGCGCAGAAAACCCTCAATGGCCTGGAGCGTGATGCCTGAAGACCCTGCGCAGTCGCCGCAGGTTCCCTGCAGGTCGATGTCGAGGCGGTGACTGTTCTCGTCGTACCCCAGGAGATAGATCTCGCCGCCGTGCGAGTTGATGTAGGGACGCACCGACCGGTCGAGGAGCCTGGCAATATCGGCCAGGTCCTGGTCATCCCCGATGGCGTCGCCGGATACCTCGGGCTTGGAGCGGTCGGGTTGATGGTCTGGGTCGTGCAGGGCGATGAAATCACGGATGGCGTGGCGCACGCCTTTCTCGACGGCCGGCCAATCGGCCTCGTGATCGTGCGTCACGGTAATGATGTTGCCCGAGAGATAGGCATGGGTGACATGTGGCGTGTCCAGGATGGCTTCCACCATCGGGCCGGCCCCCTCGCCGCCAGTCTCGCTGTTGTAGCCCACATCCGCGCCGTTCTGGATGCGGCGGTCGATGATGAACTTGTGGGCGCGAGGACTCGGCGTGTCCTGAACAAACACGTCAACCTGGATAGGCATACTGGGTGCACGAGCCATGTCCATCACTCCGTCGAAGCGGTTGTCTTGCCGTCGAGCGCGTTGCGCACCGCGTGCCAACAGAGGATGGCGCATTTCACGCGTGACGGGAACTTCCAGATACCTGAGAAGGCGGCCAGCTTGCCCAGCTCCTTGGCGTCGTGGTTGCCGTTGGGGTTGGTGACCATGTCATGGAAGGTCTCGAATAGGGCGTGCACCTCCTCGTGGTGCTTTCCTATCAACTGTTCCAACATCAGCGAGGTCGACGCCTTGGATATGGCGCAGCCCGCACCTTCAAACGAGGCATCGCGCACGACGCCCTCTTCGTCCAGTGTCAGGTACACCTGGTACTCGTCGCCGCAGAGCGGGTTCTTTCCCTCCGCACAATGGGTGTGGTCCAGCGGACACCCGTACCGGCGAGGGTTGCGGCTGTGGTCCAGGATGACTTCCTGGTATAGGTCGTCGGACGCGCTCATCTGAAGATCTCCTGTGCCTTGCGAATGGCAGCGACCAACTGGTCAATGTCGTCGTGGTTGTTATAGATCGAGAACGATGCCCGTGCCGTTGCCGCCACACCATAGTGTTGCATGACCGGCTGGGCACAGTGGTGTCCGGCGCGGACGGCCACGCCCTCCTGGTCAAGGATCGTGCCCAGGTCATGGGGGTGGATACCGTCGATCAGGAACGAGATGATGCCCTTGCGGTTCGCCGGTGTGCCGACCAGCTTCAGTCCATCAATGGACTGCAGGGCGTTGAGAGCGTCGGCCAGGAGCGTGGCTTCGTGGGCCTCAATCGCCCCGTATCCCAGCCCGCGTACGAATTCCAGTGCGCGCCCCAGTCCGATCGCCCCGGCAATGTGGGCCGTTCCAGCCTCGAACTTGTGGGGAAGGGCGTTGTAGGTGGTCTTCTCGAATGTCACCGAGAGAATCATGTCCCCGCCGCCCTTGACCGGCGGCATCGCCTCGAGCAACCCCTCCTTGCCATAGAGCACACCGATACCGGTGGGGCCGAAGACCTTGTGTCCGGAGAAGGCCAGGAAATCGCAGTCGAGTGCCTGCACATCGATCGGCTGAACCGGTACGGCCTGGGCCGCGTCCACGAGGACGCTGGCGCCTGCGGCATGGGCTTCCCGCGTCAGTTCCGCCACCGGGTTGACCGTGCCCAGCGCGTTGGAAACCGCCGTGAAGGCCACGAGCTTGGTTCGTTCGTTCAAGGCCGCACGAAACGCTTCGCGATCAACGTCCCCGTTGTCCGTGATCGGGGCAACGCGCAGAACGGCCCCGGTTCGCTCGCGCAGCAGTTGCCACGGGACGATGTTGGAGTGGTGCTCCATCTCCGTGACCAGGATCTCGTCGCCTTTTCCGATCTCGAGCTGTCCGAACGACTGCGCCACCAGGTTGATGCTGTCGGTGGTTCCGCTCGTGAAGATGACCTCATGTGCATGGGCCGCATTCAGGTGCGCCCGAACCGTCTCGCGGGCGGCCTCGAATGCTGCCGTGGCTTTCTCGCTCAGATGGTGCACCCCGCGATGAATGTTGGCCGATTCGTTCGTGTAGTGATGCGCCACCGCATCGATCACGTAGACCGGCTTCAGCGCCGTGGCGGCACTGTCGAGGTAGGCCAGTCGCTTGCCGTGGACCTTCTGATCCAAGCATGGAAACTGGGCACGCACGTCGAGCAGTGTTGTGTCAGCCTTGCTCATCATCTTCCTCGAAGAACCTGTCCAGGACGGCATGCAGGTCTCCATGCAGCGCCCTGTCTTTCAAACGGTAGAGTACTTCCTCCGCGAACCCGCGCGAGAGCATGTCCCGCGCCGCGGCAGGATCGATACCCCGGCTCTCCAGGTAGAAGAGCTCCTGGTCAGCCAGTTGGCCCACTGTGGCGCCATGCGTGCACCTCACGTCATCGTTGGCGATCTCCAGGCGCGGCTTGGCGTTGGCCTGGCAGTCGCCGCTCAGAAGCAGGTTGCGATTCATCTGCTCGCCATCCGTACCCGATGCGCCGGGATGCACGCGAACTAGTCCGTCAAACACGGCCGAGGCACGGTCGCCAAGAATCCCCTTGTAGAGCTGTCGGCTGGAGCAGTTGGGTTGCTGGTGCTCGATGCAGGTGTGGCAGTCAACGTGCTGGCGGTGCTTGACGGCGTACAGACCGTTCAGCGTCGCCGTCGCGCCCTCGCCGTTCAGCGCGACGGTGAGCTCGTGGCGGGCAAGTGCGCTGCCGGCATGGAAATCCATGCTGCTCAGACTGCTGTCGCGCCGCTGGCTGACACGGGTGAAACCGAGGTGGGTTGATGCCACGTTAAGGATCTGCGCCTGCGCCAGGGCCAGCTGGGCACCCTCGTCCAGTTCGACCTCCAGGCAAACGTTGTTGAGACAAGGCCCGTCTCCGAGTGAGGCATATGTCACGACAACCTGTGTTTCCGCGTGCCGGCCCAGGCGAAGACGCAGCCGGGGGTGTATCACGCTCGGTTCTGAATGCGCGGCGTGCAGGAATAGCACGTGAACGCGGTGACCCAGCTTCTGATCGGGCGGCACCTCCAGGATCGATCCGTCCCGCCAGCACGCGCTGTTGAGGGCAACAAACGGGTTGTCGCTGGGCTCGCCACTGTCCTCGGCTATCGATTCAGAGGCGGAGCTGAGCGGCGAGACTTGCAGCGCTGAACCGTCCGGACGATGCGTTAGCCCGGGCTGAAGTATCCCCTCCACGAAGACCAGTCGCTCGTCCCCCTCGTGGCAGAGGGGGAGATGGGCCGTGGCCTGCGGTGCAACGCCTGTGGGATCGATAGGCAGAAAGACCTCCTCGGCCAGCCGGGTGATGTCCGTGTATTTCCACGCTTCGACACGACGGGTAGGTATGCCCTGTGCCATGAAGCGGTCATAGGCCGCCTGCCGCTGTGCCTGAAGGGCGGGCGGTTCACCACCGTTGTTCCGCGCCAGTAGCGCATGGAACTGCTCGCCGTAATGTGCGGCCGGTGTTATGGCGCGTGGTCTCTTCATGCCGCTTCCTTCACCCAGTCATAGCCCCGTGTCTCAACGGCCTCGGCCAAGGTGTGATCCCCCGTCTTCACAATGCGGCCATCCATCAACACATGCACGATATCCGGCGTGATGTACTGCAGCATGCGCTGGTAGTGCGTGATCATCAGCGTCGCGTTGTGCGGCGTGCTCAGCCGTTTAACGCCCTCGGACACGATGCGGAGCGAGTCGACATCCAGGCCCGAATCGGTCTCATCCAGAATGGCCAGACGCGGGGCCAGTACGGCCATCTGGAGAATCTCGTTGCGCTTCTTCTCGCCGCCTGAGAAGTCCAGGTTCACTGGACGTTCGAGATACGACTCATCCATCCCGATCAGCTCAAGCTTTTCGGCCAGCAGGTCGCGAAAGTCGAACGCGTCAATCGGAGGCACGCCCTGTGCCTTGCATATCGCGTTGAAAGCGGACCTGAGAAAGACCGTGTTGCTCACGCCTGCTACCTCGACCGGGTACTGAAACGCCAGGAAGACGCCGGCACACGCCCGCTCATGGGGTTCCATGGCGAGCAGATCCTGCGGCTCACGATTGACGTCAAACGCGACCGTGCCACCCGTCACCTCGTAATCGGGATGACCGGCCAGGACACGCGAGAGCGTGCTCTTGCCCGATCCGTTGGGGCCCATTACGGCATGGATCTCTCCCGCGTTCACATCCAGGTCGATTCCCTTCAGAATCTCGGGTCCGTCAACCACCCGCGCTTTCAAATCTCGTATCTTCAACATGGTTCTTTTCTCCGTTCCTGAGTCTCTCATTGTCCTGCGGCTCGCTCGGAGAGCTCGCCCTACCTGACCCTCGACGAGGTAGGGCGAGCCGTCCCGGCGAGCCGGGATGTCTACCCAACACTGTCTTCCAACTTCATTTCCAGCAACTTCACCGCCTCCACCGAAAACTCGAGGGGCAGCGTCTTGAACACTTCTTTGCAGAATCCGTTAACCAAAAGCGAGATGGCGGCTTCGCTATCGAGCCCGCGTGATTGCAGGTAGAAGAGCTGCTCATCGCTGATGCGTGAGGTCGTGGCCTCATGCTCGATCACCGCATCCTTGTTGTGGATTTCCAGGTAGGGGAATGTGTTGGCCTCGCATCCGTCGCCCACCAGCATCGAGTCGCACTGGGAGTAGTTCCGCGCGCCCGAGGCGCCCGGAGTCACCTTGACGAGGCCGCGGTAGCTGTTCTTCGACTGGTCACACGAAATGCCCTTCGAAATGATCGTGCTGCTCGTGTTCTTGCCGATATGGATCATCTTGGTGCCGGTATCGGCCTGCATCTTGTTATTCGTCAGCGCGACGGAGTAGAACTCGCCGACAGAGTCATCGCCCTTGAGGATCACGCTGGGATACTTCCAGGTGATGGCCGACCCGGCTTCCACCTGGGTCCAGGAGATCTTCGACCGCGCCCCCTCACAACGCCCGCGCTTGACCACAAAGTTATATATTCCCCCCCGCCCTTCCTCGTCGCCGCCATACCAGTTCTGCACCGTGGAGTACTTGATCGACGCATCGTCGAGCGCAACCAGCTCCACGATCGCCGCGTGGAGCTGGTTTTCGTCACGCATTGGGGCCGTACACCCCTCCACGTATGAGACGCTGGCGCCTTCTTCCGCGACAATCAGCGTGCGTTCGAACTGCCCTGTATTGGATGCGTTTATTCTGAAATAGGTGGAAAGATCGATGGGGCACTGAACCCCCTTTGGAACGAACACGAAAGAACCGTCCGAGAAGACGGCCGAATTCAATGCGGCGTAGAAGTTGTCGCGGGGGGGCACCACGGTGCCCAGGTACTTCTTCACCAGCTCCGGATGCTTTTGTGCGGCCTCGGAGAACGAACAGAATATGACGCCCATCTCGGCGAGTATGTCCTGGTGTGTCGTGCCTACCGATACACTGTCGAACACGGCATCAACCGCCACGCCTGCCAGGCGCTCCCGTTCGTGCAGCGGCACGCCCAGCCGGTCAAACGTGCGCAGCAGCTCGGGATCGACATCGTCAAGACTCTGCGGTGCATCTTCCATGGACTTTGGAGCGGCATAGTAATGGATGTCCTGGAAATCGATTGGCGGAAATTCCACGTGTGCCCAGCGGGGTGGCTCCTGCTCCTGCCACCAGCGGAAGGCATTCAGCCGGAACTCGAGCAAGAAGTCCGGCTCGTTCTTGCGTGCCGAAATGGCGCGCACGGTTTCCTCGTTGAGCCCCTTGGGAAACTTCTCTGTTTCCACGTCGGTCACGAAGCCGTACTTGTACTCTTTGGGTCTGTCAGCAATTGCATCCATAGCTGAAACGTCTCACTTGGTAGTGGGTCCTCTTCTCCTTGAGACCAGTGTAGAGGAGGGGCGGAGCCGGACGCAAGCATGAAATAAGGTAAAATAACACTTATTTAAAACAGGGCGGGAAAAGGCGGGAGGAAAGGAGATCTAGCCGATCAGGTCGAGGACGGTCGTATCCGCCAGAAGTTGCTGGAAACGCTGGTCCAGCCGACGGACGGCACGGCGGATCGTGCACGAAGGAGACCGATCACAGCTCTGACCGGGAACCAGGCAGGCGGCAATCGCGTTAGGCCCCACCACGACCTCCGCCAATTCACTTAGCTGCAGCCGTCCAAGGTCCCGGATGACCTGGTATCCACCATACTTGCCCTGAACGGAGCGGACGATGTCGGCGTGTTTCATGCGCTGGAGGGCCTTGGATACCACGTCGAAGGGGATATCCAGCTTGTCGCAAAGCGCCCGGGCCGCAAAAAGCTCTCCCGGCGCCCCCGCATGCATCTCTCCCAGCACCATCAGCGAATACTCAAGCTGCTTTGGCATCGTTAACATGGGAACGACTTATCATGTGTCCGGCTCACATGCAAGGGAAATAGGGTGTTGCAATACCTATTATCGCTGTTCCCGTCGTTGGGCTCTGCTGGGTTTGCCTTTGGTCGGCTTGCGTTTGCCGGCTTTGCCGAGTTTGCGGGGTTTGCGGGGGCCGGGCTTGCCGCCCTTGGCCTTGATCCGTCGCTCGGTGCGCTTGATACGCTTGCTTTTCAGCTCGTCGTTAACCGGCTCGACGCGCACGTCGCGGCCGGCGAAACGGGCCTTGCAGAGGATGATCGTGAGCGGATCGGCATCTTCGCCGGCGATCTCGAAGAAGGAGTAGCGCCGCATGATGTCGATCTTGCGCACCGGCACCTCGCGATTGCATTCGCGGTTGATCATATCGCTCAGCTTCTTGGGATTGATCCCGTCCAGTTGCCCGATGTTGATGAACATGCGCACCTCGCGCGGCCGGGGGGGGGCCGGGGCAGGGGCGGGTTCGGGCGCAGCCGGGGCTTTCGCTGTAGCCGTTTGCTCGCGCGGTGCCATGGGGGCAGGCGCGGGCCTGGGTGTCGGGCTGGGCTTGGCTGCCTTGCCGGAGCGCGGGGCAGGCGTACTGGTGGCCAGGTCGCCGGTGTCGCGGTAATACTTGAGCAGCGTATTGAACTCCAGCGCGACGAAGCGCTTGACGATCTCGTCTTGCTCCATCCCTTCGAGGGCTCGGTTGATTGCCGGGAGGAAGACGTCGATCTGCTCGTGGTCCACCTCCACGCCGCGCATCCGCTCGATCATGCTGAGGAGCTGTGCCTCGCACACCTGGCGTCCGTTCGGTACTTTGCGGAATTCGAACTTGGATCCGATCATGCGCTGGATGCGCTGCACCCGGCCTTTCTCGCGCATGTTGACGATGACCACCGAGATGCCGCTTTTGCCGGCGCGGCCGGTCCGTCCGCTGCGGTGGGTATAGCTGTTGAGGTCATCGGGCAGGTTGAAATTGATCACGTGGGTCAGGTCATTCACATCCAGTCCGCGCGCGGCCACATCGGTCGCCACCAGGATCTGGAGATTGCGCGAGCGGAACTTATCCATGACGCGGTCGCGTTGCACTTGGGTCAGGTCGCCATGCAGGGAATCGGCATTGTAGCCGTCGCGAATGAGCCAGTCGGCGATGCCCTGGGTGTCCTGCCGCGTGCGGCAGAAGACGATCGCATACATGTCAGGATAGTAGTCGGCAATTCGCTTGAGGGTACGGTAGCGGTCACGCTGGTGAACCACGTAGCAGTCGTGTCGCACGTTCGCGGCGCCGGCATTGCGCTGGCCGACCGTGATCTCCTCGGCCTCGTGCATGTACTTCTTTGCCATCGACGCCACCTGGCGCGGCATGGTTGCGGAGAAGAGGAGTGTGTGGGCGCTGTCGGGAACTCCCGCCAGGATGGCCTCGAGATCCTCCTGGAATCCCATGTTAAGCATCTCGTCGGCCTCGTCCAGGATGACCCGTTCGACACCGTCGAGGTTGACCCTGCGCCGACGCATGATGTCGAGCATGCGGCCCGGGGTGCCCACAATCACATGCACGCCGCGTTTCAGGGCCCGGAGTTGCGCTTCGATGGGGGTGCCGCCATAGACCGCCAGGATGCTGACACCGGGCGAGCAGGCGGCATAGGCCTCCATGTCACGTGTGATCTGCACGCACAGCTCACGGGTGGGACAGAGTACGAGCGCCTGGGGCGCCCGGTTCTCGCGGTCGAGCATGGTGAGAATCGGCAGGCCGAAGGCCGCGGTCTTGCCCGTGCCGGTCTGGGCCAGGGCAACCACATCGCCCTTATTGTCGAGCAGCCGCGGAATCACCTGCGCCTGGACGGGGGTGGGGGTCTCAAAGCCCAGCCGCGATATAGCCACCACCAGCTCAGGCTCGAGGCCCATGTTCATGAAGGTCATTGATGCGTCCCCGTCACTTGATGCGTGCAGGCTGACGCCTCACAGGCAATAAAAAAGAAGGGCACGCCGAAGCGCGCCCTTCTTAACGCGATTGCTCGCAGTAGGGTCTACCAGCGATCTCCGCCGCGACCACCACCGCCACCGCCGCCGCCGTAGCCGCCGCCACGACCGCCGCCGCCACCGCCACCGCCGTAACCGCCGCCACCGCCGCCGCCGCGAGGCTTGGGCTGGGACTCGTTAACGCGCAGCTTGCGGCCGCCGATGTCCGTCTCGTTCAAGGCGTTGATGGCCGCATTGGCCTCGGCCTTGTCCGGCATCTCCACGAAGCCGAAGCCCTTGGAGCGATCGGTCATCCGATCCATGATTACACGCGCGGACGTAACGGTCCCATGCGGTGTGAACAATTCCTGCAGCTGACTATCTCCTACCTCGTAAGGAAGGTTTCCAACGTAGATATCCATGATATCTCCTTCATCTGTCATCCAACTCAATTACCCGCCTCTTGCTCGATGACAGAACGCGAAGATCGGCGCGGCCAGATCTGACCGCAATAGGACGATGACCGATTCCGTCACGGAATGCAACCCCCTTTCTGCATGTTTTTCACGATTTTTCTGATGCCGGATTTTCGAGGCCTTCCGGGGAGAGGGGGTGCTCTACCTTGGTCTCGCTCACGTGTCTTGCCTCCGTATCTTGATGACGACTTTCTTGACGGGGGTGGGCCCCGCGTCGGCTTGCAGGCAGGGCATATGCGCGTCGCCGGGGAAGAAGACGGCGAAACGGCCCGGGATCATGTCGAGGGTTGCGCCGGTGACGTCGGGTCGATCGAAGAAGACGATGTCCTTCTCGGGGTCGTAGGGCTTTACCACTTCGAGGCCGGGCGTGGACCACCAGGCAATCTGTTCGTGGCCGGCAAGCACAACCTGGATATCGATGTAGTCGCGGTGTGCTTCGGGCCGCGCACTTTCTGGTGTGCGGGTTTCGTAGCTGTCGACGACGGCGTACATCGCATCCCCGTCGAGCGTGTAGCGCCCTTCCTCCGCATCGCCGTAGAGCCCGGCAAGAAACTCGAACGCCCGATCCCACGGCCGGCCGTGCAGGTTCTCGTACCGGTCGTCACTCTGGCCGAAGATCATGTCTTCTTTCCTTCCTTGAGTAGTGCGGTTCTGTATCGCCGGGCAATCATGGCGAAGGTGATGACGCAGAGGATCAGGTTCAGCACCCAGGTCCAGTTCATGGAGTTCCCCTCTCTCTCCGTGGAGTCGTATAGAACGCCGAAGTACCCCAGGGGACTGCCTACCGCAAAATCGCTGCTGTCAAACACGCCGGCGAGAATTAAGGGGAGGATGGCGTGCAGCAGGCCAATGAAGATGAGCAGGATATGAATCTTGGGGGTGACCGGCCGGTAGACCTGTACGAGCTCGAAGAGGAGTGCGTAGAAGAGCGCAAATAGCGCAAGCGTGAAGGTCCATAAAGAAACCTGGGCAAATGAGATGCCACAGACCAGCCCACACGGAATCCCAGCCACCAGCGCGAGGATCAATGTGACGAACACAACTCGCAAGTTGGACTTCTTCAGTGTGAAGCCGGTCAGTCCACGTGGCGCCGCCGGTTCTGCTGCGAGTTCCTCGATGTAGCTGTTGAACGGGCGGAATGCGCCGACGCCTACCAGTGTTGACAGGCCCAGCGCGAGCCCCCAGAACGTGATGCAGAACGCTTCTGCGCTGGCATCCTTGACATGCGGCATGAACAGGCCGAGCAAGATCAGCAAGGCGCCACACACGAACCCGATTGCTCCGCCGGCCGTGAACAGGGGTGCCTGCTCGATGCGGAACTGACGACAGACTCCCTTGAAAGCCCATACGCCAAGGTACAGGGCAATGGCGCCAATGAGAACCAGGCCCCGGGTCTCCCATGCCATGAAGGGAATCGTGAAGTCCTTGATCTTGTCCGTGTCTATGAGGCTGGCCACGATACTGATGAAGGGGCCGATCAACATGAACCCGAGGAACACGGTCACGATCGGAGATGTTGTACGTTGGTGCTCGCTCGGGCGCTGGGCAACCGAAGCCAGGAGCGCGAGAAGGTTGATGACGACACCGATGCTCAGAATCAGGAATATCAACTCCCCCAGAACGCGAGCCGGAATCGAGGCCAGCAGGCCGCTTGGGACGATCAGGACAAAGGTGATCCCGCCCAACAAGTAGGCCACCAGGTTCTTGCCAACCACGATGCCCACCGCCTTCTTCCACGGGGGAAGGGGGAGGAGTTTGAAGAAGTCGTATGACTTGTCCCGTCTCTCGTCACGTATGGCAGACCCCACGTTGATGGAGGTCCATACCCAAAGCACCAGGATCTGGAGCGTGGCGAACTGCGCGAACAACGACCCGCACATGCCATCGATGTCAACACCGTTGGCTTCGCTGTAAGCCGCCAGGGTGATCAGGAACATCAAGGCCGCTATCGTGACATAAATGCCGACATAGATACCAAACTGTCGTGGACGCATCAGGCTGTAGCGGAAGCGTTCAATGAGTGGGTTGTTAAACATTGTCGCCCTCCTGACCTGAGATCTGAACGAAGACATCTTCGAGGCTCATCTCCTCCGTCGCAAACGTCACGACGTCGACTCCGGCTTCCACGAGCTGCCGGTTAAGTTGCGCCAGGGCGCTGCGGTCGTCGGGGGCCGTTACGATAAGGTCATTGCCGTCCGATGATGCGAGCGTGTAAAGCTCCGAGGCCTCAATGACGTGAGCGGCCTTGTCCGCATCGTCCAGGACGGATATGCGCAGTCGGTTTGCTCCGGCTGCACGTCTCTGCACCTCGTCCACGTCTCCGAACACTTCCATCTTGCCCTTGTTCATGATGGCGATGTGCGAACAGAAGCCGGATAGCTCTGTCAGAATGTGAGACGAGATAACCACCGTTCGCCCTTCTTCGCTCAGCTTCTTCAAGACTCGGCGTAACCCGATCCTTGCCTCCGGATCCAGCCCGGATGCAGGTTCATCCAACAGGAAGAGATCCGGCTCATGCACGATGAGGGACGCCACGCCAAGACGTTGCACCATGCCGCGCGACAGATGGCGAATGAGGCTATCGGCCTTATCGGTCAGGTTGACATACTCCAGTGCCGTATTGCCGCGCTGCCTGGCCGTAGCTTCATCGGCGCCGTAGGCGCGGGCAAAAAACATGAGGCATTCTCTGAGAGTGAGATCCTTGTAGAGATTGAAGAAGTCCGGGAGATACCCGATGCGCTTCCGAATACCCAAGTACTCACGCTGAACGTCGCAGCCCAGAACAGACGCGCTTCCTGACGTGGGGGAGAGCAGTGTGCCCAGCATTCGCAGCAGTGTGGTCTTGCCGGCCCCGTTGGGCCCGATCAAGCCGACGACCTGCCCGGCGTCAACGCGGATGCTCACATCCCGCACGGCGACCAGTGAGCCATAGTCTTTCCGCAGTGCGTCGGTATGGATTACGGGTGACATGGTGAATCCTCTCCTCTCTGTCGATCCATTCGTGCAGCGATGTCCACGCTGCAACTCTGGGCACTATCGCCCCTCAGGCGCAGGGGATCAACTCGATTCCCCGTTTAGGTCGAACGCTTGCTCTAAGGGGGCGGAGGGTGTTTGCCTGCCGGCGAGGAGTTGGAGATGAGCAATTCGAACGGAGTCACACGTACGCAGAGTCAACCGTTGAAGAAGCTATGAAGCTGCTAACCGGGAGATACGCCCCCCTGTTTCGGAATGTATATGACGGCCTCGATAGGAGGAAGAACTCCTGAACGATCTGCGGCTGCTACTTTTCTGAGCCCCGCCGAATGCTCGCCGGGCCGAAGGCTTGGCGAAGGGTGTCTACGGTGTGGCTTAGGCGTTCGTTGCGCAGGCGCTCCTTCTCCTCGTCCATGAGGAGCGAGAGTTGGGCGGGGGATTCGGTGGTTAGGTTACTGACGCCAAAGCCGACGAGGCGGACGGGCTTGATGAGCTCTTCGTTGTCGAACAGTTCCGTAGCCATGGCGCGCAGGCTGAAGTCGTCGCAGGCGGGAGGGTTCATGGGCCGCTGACGGGTGATAGTCTCGAAGCCTTGCCAGCGCAGTTTGAGGCGGGCTAGACCGGCGATCTTGCCGGAGGCGCGTAGGCGGCTTCCCACTTTGTCGGTCAGGTTCATCAGGACGGACCGGATTTCGTCATAGTCGCGGCAGTCGTGCGTGAACGTGTGCTCGTTCGAGATGCTCTTCTCCTCGTGTTCGGTCTCTACCTCGCGCTCGTCCCGGCCGAAGGCGAGATGGTGGAGATGTGCGGCGCCATGTTGACCGAGAATCCTGGCCAGGCGTTGCGGATCGAACGACTGGATTTGGCCGATGGTGTGGATGCCGGATTGCTCGAGATGACGTTGGGACACTTTGCCGACACCCCAGATACGTCCCACAGGTAGGGGGGCGAGGAAAGCCGCTATCTCGTCGGGATCGGTGGGAACGACTGTCAGTCCGTCCGGCTTGTCCATGTCGCTGGCGAGCTTGGCGAGGAACTTGTTGGGTGCGACCCCGGCCGAGGCGGTTAGCTGCGTCTCGGCGCGGATGGTGTCCTTGATCTGACGCGCGATCTGTTCGCCGTCGCCGAAGAGATGGATCACTCCCGTGACATCAAGAAACGCCTCGTCGACTGAGAGCGGCTCAACCAGCGGTGTGAAGCGCTCGAAGATCTCGCGGATCTGGCGCGACGCCTCATCGTACCGCTCACCGTCGGGCGGCAGAAAGACCGCCTGTGGACAGCGCTGAAAGGCCTCGCGCGACGGCATGGCCGAATGGACGCCGAATGTGCGGGCTGCATAGGATGCGGCCGCCACCACGCCACGCTGGTCCGGCGGCGCGCCAACCACAACCGGTTTGCCGCGCAGTTCCGGCCGGTCGCGTTGCTCCACGGACGTAAAGAAGGCGTCCATATCCACATGTAGAATCGTGCGTGTCATCGCGCCTGTATTGTAGCACATCCACGTCATCTCTGCGGACGACGAGCCCCTTCGTTACCTTCGTGTCCTTCGTGGTTAACGGGATTCTATCCGGTGAAAATCCAGAGCAGGAGCGGGAGACCAAGGATGAGGTAGACAAGGGAGGAGACGACGAAGATGGCGGACGCTTCGCCTGGTTTGAGGTGAAACATATTGGCGACGGCAACGCCCATGACGCCCATGGGAACGGAAGACTGCAGCAGGAATACCTTGAGCGACAGATCCCGAAGTGGCCAGGGAGACAGCCATGTGATGCCGACCAACGTGAAGCCGAGGAGCAGGCCAATCCCGTGGCGCACGCCGATGACGCACAAGATCCCTCGCTTGACCCGTGCGATGTGCGGCAGGTGCAACCGCAGCCCGATGGCGAAGTACGACAAGACAATGAGAATGTAGACGCAGCTATCGAGCAGATGCCACGTGTGTATCTGGCGTGGCGCGGGCACACCGCCACAGGTCAGGAGGATGGCCGCTATACAACTGTAGAGCCCCGTGGCGCGCCAGTGTAGCAGGTTGGTGGCCATCAAGCGCAGGAGCGACCGTTGTTCCGTCCCGGGCGCGAAGCGCTGGGCGATGGTGTAGGACAGCAACACCAGCGCAAAGAAGGTGTAGATCGCGTAAACCGTGCTGATTCCCAACCCGTCAGCCCCGAAGAGCAGGTAGACCGCGAAACCGGCCATGGTCACCCCATGATTGCCGATGCCGGAGCTGATGCCGACCATCCCGCGCTCGGCGCGGTCGGGGAAGAGCCTGCGCCCGATCCCCAGCGCAATCAATGCCATCAACGTGGCCTGCGTTCCGCCCAGCAGCGGCAGCCAAGCGTCCGACCACTGAAGCGGCGCACCCCAGATGGCCATCAATCCGACCAGCGGATAAGCCACTACTGTGACCACGGTCATGATTGGTGTGGCCGCGGATTCGCTCACCCATGTGCGTTGCCGTGCCAGGTAGCCCGCCACCGCACTGACGACGATGAGTCCGATCGACAGGAAGAATCTCAGGAGCACGTTCATTCGACCCAGTGCTTGCTGCGTTCGACGGCCCGGCGCCATTGCGTGCGCCGTGCTTCGCGTGTGGGCTTATCGGTGGTCGGACGGAAGACCCGGTACTGTTGCTCCGTCGCCGTGAGGGATTCCATCTCGGGCCATATCCCAATCGCCAGTCCCGCCAGGTATGCCGCACCGAGTGCCGTGGTTTCGGTGATTTCGGGCCGATGACATTCGATGCCGGCCAGATCGGCCTGGATCTGCATGAGCAGGTCGCTCGCGGCGGCGCCGCCGTCGACGCGGAATCCTGCAATCGAGACGCCCATGTCGGATGCCATGGCATCCATCACGTCGGCGACCTGGAAGGCGATTCCCTCGAGTGTGGCCCGGGCGATGTGGGCCGCCGTGGTGCCGCGCGTGATGCCGTGAATGCTCCCGCGCGCGGACGGATCCCAGTGGGGGGCACCGAGACCGACGAAGGCCGGAACCACGCACACGCCGCCGCAGTCATCCACGGACGCACCGAGTTCGTTGACGGCGGGAGCGCTGTCGATGATGCCCAGTCCGTCACGCAGCCACTGAATCGCCGCGCCGCCGATGAAGACGCTGCCTTCGAGGGCGTACTGCACGGGTTGGCCTTCGATCTGCCAGGCGATCGTGGTGAGCAGGTCGGAACGGCTCTCGATCGCTTCGGCGCCGGTGTTGACCAGCATGAAACACCCCGTGCCATAGGTGCTTTTGATCATACCCGGCGATACGCAGAGCTGTCCGAAGAGCGCGGCCTGTTGGTCGCCGACGATGCCGGCAATCGGTGTTTCCTTGCCCAGAATGTCGGCGATCGCATGCCCCGCGATGCTGCTGCTCGGGACGACCTCGGGCAGCATGGTCCGCGGTATGTCGAATAGGTCGAGCAGCTCATCGTCCCACGCCAGGCGGTGGATATCGAAGAGCATTGTTCGACTGGCGTTGGAGACATCTGTGGCGTGGCGTGCGCCACCCGTGAGATTGTATAGCAGCCAGGAATCGATTGTGCCGCAGGCCAGACGGCCGGCGCGCGCGGCGTCGCGAGCCCCGTCCACGTGATCCAGCAACCAGCGGATCTTGCTGGCCGAGAAGTAGGGATCCGGAAGCAGTCCTGTGCGCTCGCGGATAAGACGGCTAGCCTGGTCGGTTTTCAACGCGTCGGTCTGGTCGGCCGTGCGGCGATCCTGCCAGACGATCGCGTTGGCGATGGGCGTTCCGGTTTCTCTGTCCCACACAACCACCGTCTCACGCTGGTTCGTGATGGCGATCGCGGCAATGTCCTCGGCGTGCAGTTCTGCCTGTTTCAGCACGTCCCGCGCCGTCCCGAGCTGCGTCCGCCAGATCTCCGCGGCATCATGCTCAACCCAGCCGTGCTGCGGAAAGATCTGCTCGAATTCCTGCTGCGACGTAGCGACGATGCGCCCGTCCCCGCCAAACACGATCGCTCGCGAGCTGGTCGTCCCCTGGTCGAGCGCGAGTATAAAAGGCTTGATGGCAGCAACAGGCATGCCGTTACGATAGGCTGATCCCTTGAAGCATTCAAGAGGGGAACCCGAGGGGCATCCTTCACTGTCGCGGAGCATCCAGTGTTCAGTGATCGGTGTTCAGTAGTCAGTGGGCCTTTGACGTGATCCGGTCGAAGGTTGCGTCGGCGTCCGGGTTGATGGTCTGGCGAGCGGGGTCGGCATCGAACCACGCGACGGCTTCGCGGATTCCTTCCCGGAACGACTTGCGGCATTCAAATCCGGGGACAGCCTGCTTGATCTTCGTATTGTCGAAGACGCCCGATTCGGCCTTGTCGCCTTTCAGTTGCAGAGCGTAGTCCGGGTCGATCTCGGCGATGCGTTCCAACGGGACCTTGATGACAGTCGTCTCCTCCACGCCCAGCGCGGCTGCCGTTTCGGCATAGATCTGGTTCCAGGTCAGCGCCTCGTCAGACGTGATGTGATAGGTGTCGCCGATGGCGCTCTTGAGTCCGGCCAGCCCGGCGAGCCCGGCCGCAAAATCGGAAGTGGCGGTCAGTGTCCACAGGCTTTCGCCGTTGCCATGGACGAAGACCGGCTTGCCCTGTCGCAGCCGGGCGGCAAACGTGAAACCGGCGCTGCTGACCGGGTTGGGTATCCAATGTGGCGAGTAGGTGTGCGAGGGGCGCACGATCGTGACAGGGAAGTCGTCGGTCTCCGCCCGCTCCCGCAGCCACTCCTCACAGGCTTGCTTCTTCTGTGCATAGGCGGTGAACGGGTTGCCCACCGGCGATGTCTCGGTCAGCGGCAGCGCCGTGTGCGGCTTGGCATAGACGGTCGCCGAGCTGATGAAGATGTACTGGGTGATCGCCGTGCCGAACACCTTCGCGTCACGGGCGACATCTTCCGGCACGAACCCCAGGAAGTTGATTACGACGTCCGGCGCAAACGTGTCAGCCGCTGCGCGCAGATCGTCGCTGTCGTGGCGGTCACCGCGCAGGTCGGCATAGCCCGCCGGGATCGCATGGTGGCCTCGCGAAAAGACCCCCACGTTGTGGCCCCGGCCGGCCAGTACCGCTGCGCAGTCGGTGGAAATATTGCCCGTTCCACCTATAAACAGGATTCGCATGGGCCTGCTACCACTCGGTGAGGACAGCGCCCTCTTTGTCTTTGAAGGACCCGACAATGATCATGATGAAATCGATCAGCGTCCAGATCCCCAATCCGCCCGCGGTCAGGATCATGAGGACACCCGTGCCGACCTTGCCGACGTAGAAGCGGTGGATGCCGATAGTGCCGAGGAAGAAGCAGAGCAAGAGAGCAACGAGACGTTTCTTCGGTGATGAATCAGACATGTGCGGTACCTTTCTGTTGGTTGTGCAGTGCCCCGCGTCCATGTCTCCCCTTGAGACTGGTGCAGAAGCAGGCTGGCGGACGGAGACCTTGACACAAGACAGCCCGGCAATCAAGTCGGAGCGGTGTTGTTCTGAAGGATGTCCTCCGCAGGCCTTTGGATGCCGAAGGCAGACTCCAGCCAAGGACGTCTCACCTGTTACACGAACGAAGCCAGGGGGAACCTTCCGCAGGCCTTTGGATGCCGAAGGCAGACTCCAGCCAAGGAAGGTTCCCCCTGGCTGAGTGAGTGGCGTACCCGGCAGGGCTCGAACCTGCAACCTCCTGATCCGTAGTCAGGTGCTCTATCCAATTGAGCTACGGGTACACTAAATCAAGTTGTCAAACGATCCCGTTGAGCGCCTTGGGGCTGCAACCTTCCCGATGCGAGATCGGGATGCTCTATCCAATTGAGCTACGGGTACTCCGTTTGGACGTGAAACGCGGGATAGTATACAGGCACCGGACGGATTGCAATAGCGGAATTATGCCTCGGGGGGCTGCGCGAACCAGCCTTGCGTCCTCACGCAGATCTTCACCAGCATCAGCATGACCGGCACCTCGATCAGGACGCCGACGACGGTGGCGAGGGCGGCGCCGGAGGAGAGGCCGAAAAGCATGGTGGCGGTGGCGATGGCGACCTCGAAGTGGTTAGAGGCCCCGATCATGGCGGAAGGCGCGGCGTCGGCGTAGCTGAGCTTGAGCTGCTTGGCCGCGACGTAGCCCAGGGCGAAAATGAGACAGGTCTGGATGAAGAGCGGGATGGCGATCCAGAGGATGGTGAGCGGGTTGTTCAGAATGACTTCACCCTTGAATGAGAAGAGCAGAACCAGCGTGAGGAGCAAAGCGCTGATCGTGACGGGGGTCAGCACGGGCAGGAACTTCTCCTTGAACCATTCCTCGCCCTTATGCCCGATGATCCCGCGGCGCGTGAAGTAGCCCGCTACGAGCGGTAGGGCCACGTAGATCCCGATCGAGAGCAGCAGCGCCTGCCAGGGGACCGGCAGCTTGCCGACGCCGAGCAGAAATCCGCCCAGCACCCCGTAGAGGACGAGCATGGTCAGCGAGTTGATTGCGACCATAACCAGCGTATGTCCGTCGTTGCCTTTGGCCAGGAATCCCCACACCAGCACCATGGCGGTACAGGGCGCGATGCCGAGCAGGATGCAGCCCGCGAAGTAGCTGCGCCAGAGCGGAACCTGGAGCATCTTGATGCCCTCGTGCAGCACCACGGTGCCGGAACCGTAGGTTTCGCCAAGGGTGAGGTCGAGTCCGAACGGCATCCGGACCAGGTCGGTCGCTTCGGGGCCGATCAGGCCGCGGAAAAGGACGCCGAGGAAGAGGTAGGCGATGCCGAACATGGTGAACGGCTTGATGGCCCAGTTGATGAAGAGCGTGAGTCCGACCGGCTTGACACTCTTGCCGGCTTTGACCACCTCGGCGAAATCGATCTTCACCATGATGGGGTACATCATGAAGAAGAGACAGATGGCAATCGGGATGGAAACGACAGGCGCGCCGTTGACCGAGATAGCGAGACCGTCAAGGAACCCCGCCAGGTTGGGCGCGATCTTGCCCAGCAGAATGCCGACGGCAATGCATAGCCCCACCCAGAGGGTGAGGTAGCGTTCGAAGATGCTCATGGCTTGTTTAGTGTCTTGGCTCATGGTTGGGTTCCTTTCTTGGTCTTGCTCTGTTTCTGCGGCCCGCTCGGAGAGCGGGCCCTACCTGGGTTGTTGATGTGTCAGGGTCTCGGGAAGGGCTTCGATGAAGGTACGGATTTCGTCGCGGACACGGCGGTAGTGGGTGAGGGCTTCTTCTTCGGTGGCGGCGTTGGCGGCGAGGGCAGGGGGGTCGTCGAAGCCGACGTGGATCACGTTGGCTTTGCCGGGGAAAATGGGGCAGGTTTCGTGGGCGTGACTGCAGACGGTGATGACGTAGTCGAACGGGATGTCGAGGAGGTCATCCACGCATTCGGATTTGTGAGTGGATATGTCGATCCCGGCCTCGGCCATCACTTTCACGGCGTTCGGGTTGAGGCCGTGCGTCTCGATGCCGGCGGAGTAGGCTTCGATCACGTCGCCTTTCAAAGCGCGTGCCCAGCCTTCGGCCATCTGGCTGCGGCAGGAGTTGCCGGTGCACAGGAAGAGGATCTTCAGCTTAGCAGCGTCCATGTGACGGGTCTCCATGTCAGGCGATGTAGAGCATGTAGAGTCCGGCGAGCAATACCAACACGCCACAGACCCTCCTGATGATCAGCGTTCCCTGGGATTCCTCGTTCCAGTTGAGATAGCGTTGGACCACTTCTGTGAACGTGCCGGCAAGTACGATAAGCGTGCAGTGGCCAATGCCATAGAGCAGAAGCAGGAGCATGCCGTAGGCCGGTCTGGTTGAGCCCAGCTTGAAGGTGACCGCGAGCATGGGTGCCATGTAGGCGAACGTGCAGGGGCCAAGCGCGAGACCGAAGACCAGTCCGAGGATGAACGCGGCCAGGAAGCCCTTACGCTTCATGCTGACCTGTCCGGGCCCCCGGAAGGGCAGGGGAATGACGTCCAGAAGATGGAGCCCGATCAGGAAGAAGATAGCGGCCACGAAATAGTTGGCGAAGCGCCCCATATCACCGAGGATGCGTCCGGCGGCTGCAGTTGCCAGGCCCACCAATCCAATCGTGACCAGTATCCCTACCGCGAAAAGGAGCGCCAGGAGGAAGGCGCGTCGGGTCGAGATGCGGCCCTGGTTGTCGATGAACCCGATAATCAGCGGAATGCTGGCCAAATGGCAGGGGCTGAGCACAATGCTCAGTACGCCCCACAGCAGGGCCGCCCCGGCCGCGATCAGTGGGGTGCCTTCGATCGCGTGCGAGAGAAATGTGAAGATGTCCTGCATGTGATTGCGGCCCGCGCGGAGCGCGGGCCCTACCTAATTGACGGTTGGTGACGGAATGATGCCGTGCTGTTTCCACGTGGCGAGGATGTCTTCCCGGGAGAAGAATCCTTCGTGCCGGTATAGCTCCTTGCCGGCCGCGTCGAAGAATATCTGCGTGGGAATCATGCGGATGCCGTACTTGTCGGTGGCGTCGGGGTTCTCCCATACATCAATGAATTCCGTCGTGAATGAGTCTGCAAACTCGCGCTTGAGCGCAGCCAGTACGGGCGTCATCAGCTTGCAGGATGCGCATTTCCCGGCGCCGAGGTCGACGAGTCGGGGGATGGCCCGGCCAGTCGCTTCTTGTTTCGTTTCGGGTTCGCTCTCCACCTGGCGGCTTTTGAGGGTGAGGACAGTGGCGACCGCCCCAACCGTGGCAAGCAGCACCACGATGCGATAGATGTTCTTCATGTCAATACTCCGCGGGTAGCCTACTGCAGCAAGGCTTTGATGTCATCCGGTTTGAGCAGCTTGCCGCTCGACTTCACCACGCCATCGATCGCGATGCCGGGCGTCATCATCACGCCGAACGTCATGATCTCGTTGATGTCAGTGATCTTCTCGATCTCGTAGTCGATGCCGGCATCGCGGGCGGCCTGTTCGGCGTTCTCGGCCAGCTGCTTACACTTGGGGCACCCGGTGCCCAGGATCTGGATCTTGGTTGTCATTCGCTATTCCCTTCTTACGCTATCCATCCGAACACAATCCCGCTGATCGTTGCCATGATGATGACCAGCAGCACAAACACAACGGTTTTCTTTGTTCCCATCACGCTGCGGATGACCAGCATGTTGGGGAGCGAGAGGGCGGGGCCCGCCAGCAGCAGCGCGAGGGCTGGTCCCCGGCCCATGCCGTTGCTGATGAGTCCTTGCAGAATTGGTACTTCGGTCAGCGTGGCAAAATACATGAAGGCGCCCACGACCGAGGCAAACAGGTTGGCCCAAAGCGAGTTGCCGCCGACCAGCCGTGCGACCCACCGCGACGGAATGAGTCCGCCGTCCGTACTTGAGGGGCTACCCAAGAGGAGACCCGCGACCAGCACGCCTGCCAAGAGCAGGGGCATGATCTGCTTTGCGAATCCCCACGCTGACGAGAACCATTCGCCGTTGTTATCGTGGCTGGTGCTGGTGATGGTCGAGAGACCGATCACACCCGCGGCAAACGCGATCATGGGCGCTTGCGGGAAGAGTAGGGCGAGGATACCGGCAGGGAGCGCAGCCAGGAGCATCTTCCACCACTTCATCTCGAACCACACAACCAGTATGACCGCCAGGGCGATCGAGAAGAGCGCGGTAACCACCCACTTGGCGGCGTAGATGGCATGCCACAGCCCAGTGTCCTGTACCGGCTTGGCCCAGTTGGCGAAGACCAGGATGCCGACCATGGTGAAGAAGTAGAGCGCGTTCTGCCAGAGGGGACGCGTGACCTCTGCTTCGGGCATCGCCACCTGCGCAGCCGCCTTCTCCGCTTCTTCCTTACGGAAGATCAGGTGCATCAGCAGCCCGATCACAACGCTGAACACAATCGCACCTACGGCCCGCGCGATGCCCAGTTTCACGCCGAGCACGCGCGCCGTGAGGGCAATCGCCAGCACGTTGATGGCCGGTCCCGAATACAGAAACGCCGTGGCGGGTCCCAAGCCGGCGCCCATGCGATAGACGCCGGCAAACAAGGGGAGCACGGTGCAGGAGCATACGGCCAGGATCGTCCCCGAGACCGAGGCCACGCCATAGGCCAGCAGCTTGTGCGTCCTTGGGCCCAGGTACTTCATGACGGAAGCCTGGCTTACGAAGACGGCGATTGCTCCGGCAATGAAGAAGGCCGGAATCAGGCACAGCAGGACATGCTCCTGGGCATACCACTTCACCAGGTGCAGCGCTTCGAGTACGGCCGTATCGAACCGCTCTCTGCCGATGGGCAGATAGAAGCAGATGAGAAAGGCGCCTGTCAGCAGCGCGAGCTTCTTCCATTCCTGTTTCCACTCAACCATGCTGCCGCTCCTTCAGGGCGTCGTCCACACAGTTGAGAAATCCGAGTGTGCATTGGCAGCGGAGCGAGTAGAACACCTGTTTGCCGCGCTTCTCGGTGTCGACCAATCCCACGTGTCGCAGAACGGTGAGGTGCTTGGAGACCGTGGACATGTCGAGGCCCACGACCTCCTGCAGCTCGCACACGCACAGCTCGCCATCACCCATCGCGACCACCATGGCCAACCGCGCCGGATGCCCCAAGGCCTTAAAGATCTCCGCCCGCGCCGCCATGTTCTGTCCTGTCGCTACTGTCATGGGGAATAGAATGCCTGATGCGTGGTCATTTGGTCAAGTAGCAAAATGATAAAGCCTGGATTTATCTTTACCCTATACCCCTATATGGTATATTACCTGCTTTAGAAAGGGAGGTGCCATGAAAGCAAAACAGAAACACACAACCACACACGAAGAGAACCTGGCGCGGCTGGCGCGGATCGAGGGACAGGTGCGAGGGGTCCGGCGCATGGTCGAGGAGGGCGAATACTGCATCGACATCATCACGCAGGTGCAGGCGGTACAGTCGGCGCTGGGCGCCGTAGGCCGCAAAATCCTCGAAAAACACCTCGATACGTGCGTTACGAACACGCTCCAGAGCAAGTCCAGGGACGACATGGACGAGAAGCTCCGCGAAGTGATGAAGGTCATGAAGCGGATGTGCAAGTGAGAGGAGTCCAGCGATGAAGAGGCGAGCGAACAGCGCGATTCTGACCGCGATTCTCCTTGCGGCATCTGTCTCACAGGGACAGGAGCAGAGACACAGTGAAACACTCAGCCGCGACACTCAAGGTGCCGAGCCGGTAGAAATCGGCGATAAATCAACCTTGCAGGATTACCTCCGACACGCGGCCCTGAACAATGCGGGGCTCAAGGCAGCATTCAACCGATGGAGGGTCGCCGTCGAGCGCATTCCTCAGGCGAAGAGCCTTCCCGATCCGCGTTTCAATTACACCTACTATATAGAGGAAGTCGAGACGCGTGTCGGCCCACAGCGGCAGAAAGTCGGCATCGCGCAGATGTTCCCATGGTTCGGCAAGCTGCGCTTGAAGGGAAATGCCATGGCCGAGGCCGCCGCAGCGGCCCGACAGGAATACGAGAAAGCCAAGCTGGCCCTCTTCTACCGCGTAAAGGTGGCCTACTACGAGTACTGGTACCTGGCAAAGGCGATCGCCGTGACCAAGGAGCACATCAGGCTTGTCGCGAACATGGAGGGAGTTGCCCGAACGCGCTTCAAGGCTGGCACTGCGCCAAACAGTTCCGTCGTCCAAGCCCAAGTTGAGCTCGGGAAGCTGGACGATCGGCTGCGAACTTTGGAAGCACTGCGGAGACCTATCGTCGCCAAACTGAATGCCGCGCTCAACCGTTCCACACAGCTCCCGTTGCCGTGGCCCACTGCCCTTCCAGAGTTCGCCGCCTCCTTCACGGACGCGCAGGCCATGCAGTGGCTGGCCGCGAGCAACCCCGAACTTCGCCGCCTCGATCATCTCGTTCTGAAGGAAGAGGCGGGCATCAAGCTCGCGAAGAAGGCCTACTACCCGGACATCAGCCTCGGGGTCGATTACGTGGATACGGACGAAGCACTGAACCCGACAACACCGGATAGCGGCAAAGATCCGGTCATGGCGATGGTCTCGGTGAACGTGCCCATTTGGTTCGGCAAGTACCGCGCCGAAGAGCGAGAGGCGCACCTGAGGATGACCGCCGCTGAGCAGGAACGCGGGGATGCGGGTAAACGCCTTGAGGCGGAATTGGAGCTTGCGCTCTACCACTTCAGGGACGCCAAGAGAAAGGTGGACCTGTATGGCGACACCCTGGTTCCGATGGGACGGCAGTCTCTGGATGTCGCACGTCAGGGGTTCGAAGCAGGGAACGTGACGTTTATCTCTCTGATCGACGCTCAGCGTCTGCTTCTGGAATTCCAGCTTGCAGAACGGCTCGCCCGCTCTAACCGGGGACAGAGATTGGCAGAAATCGAGATGTTGTCGGGAAATGAGGTCGGGACGGGACCGGCAGAACGACGCGACGAAGGCTCCGAAACGGGGCGCATGGAACACGACACAGAGGAGGAAGAGTAATGAGAAAAGTAGCACTAGCAATACTGGTGGGGATCGCGGTCGCTGGCGCGACACAGGCCGAAGAAGCGCACGGACGCCACGCGAAGGAAGCCGAGAAGGCCAAGATCAAGCTCCAAACGACATGCCCCGTGATGGGAGGAAAGGTCAACAAAGATCTCTTCGCCGACCGGGGCGGGCAGCGCATCTATGTGTGCTGCAAAGGGTGCATCGCGCCCGTGCAAAAGGACTTCGCAAAGTACGCGAAGAAGATCGAAGGCGTGGGCGAGACGGTTGCCAAACTGCAAACAACCTGCCCGGTCATGGGCGGCAAGATCAACAAGAAGCAGTACACCGACGTAAAGGGCAAGCGCATCTATGTGTGCTGCCCCGGCTGCATCGGCAAGATCGAGGCCGACCCTGAGAAGTTCATAAAGAAGTTGGAGAAGGAAGGTGTAACCCTAGATACAACGCCAAAGCCGTCCAAGGGCGAGGCCCGCCACACTCAGCACAAGGGACACAACCACTAACTGACTCATGCCGGTGTCGGGCTGCCGACCTCGGGCAGCCCGGCACTTCCGGGAAAGGAGAAAGTAGGATGAAACGAACAGCGCGTCTTCTAGGGGTGGCGGCGATCATCGGCGGCGCTACCCTTGCTCCCGCTCTCGCCGACACCGGTGGCCATCGGGCAAAGCAACTCACCTGCCCGGTCATGGAAGGCAATCCCATCAAGGAAAGCATCTATGTCGATCACCACGGGGAGCGAGTCTACTTCTGCTGCGACTTCTGCCAGGGCGAGTTCCTGAAGGCCCCCGAGAAGCACCTGGATAAGCTACCCCAGTTCGCCGACGCCCCATCCGACGTAGCGGACGACGCGCATGGTCACGGACACGACTCCCCGGGAACGACTACAGGATGGCGGCTCTACCGTTTCACAGGGCCACTCGGCATCGCTACATTCTCGCTTCTCGTTCTGACACTTTCTACCGGGTTGCTACGGCGCAAGCTGAAGCGACGTTTTCTGAAGATACACAAACCTCTGGCCTTCGCAACAGGCGCAGTCGCGATGCTGCACGCACTGACAGTGCTCTTGGGCCACTGAGGAAACTGACAGTGAGGAGGGAGTTGACCGATGAATATACCGAAACCCAATAAGAAGACGGCATACAGGATACTTGGGATCATTGCCGTGTTGATGGCTGTATTTGGGGCTGGCAGGCGAACTGCCAGACACCCGCGTGGCGATGCTCACGATCACGGAGCCCTTGCAGAAGCCCCCGCTGCGGAAGCAACGGTCTGGACGTGCTCAATGCACCCGCAGTTCAAACTGCCCGACCCCGGCAAATGCCCGATCTGCTTCATGGATCTCATTCCATTGGATTCGGGCTCAGATGATGAGGGTGGGCCGCGCGACCTGACGGTGAGCGAAACGTCCAAGGCATTGATGGAGATTGAGACAGCCCCGGTCGAACGACGCTTCGTGACCGCCGAATTGCGCATGGTCGGCAAAGTTGACTATGACGAGACGCGTGTGTCGCACATCACCGCTTGGGTGGCAGGTCGGCTGGACCGTCTCTTCGTCGACTACACGGGTATTCGTGTCGCCGAGGGCGACCATATGGTAGAGCTGTACAGCCCCGAGCTGCTCAGCGCCCAGGAAGAGCTGCTTCAGACAATCAAGGCCGCCAAAGATCTCGCACGAAGTGACGTGTCTGTCGTGCGCAACGCGACCGAAGCAACGGTCGGGGCCGCACGCGAGAAGCTGCGTCTCTGGGGTCTCACGCCCGAGCAGATCAAGGCCGTCGAGAAGCGCGGAACCGCCGACGATCACGTGACCATCTATGCCCCCACTGGCGGCATCGTAATCCAGAAGAACGCACAGGAAGGCATGTACGTGAAGACGGGATCGCGCATCTACACGATTGCCGACCTCTCGCAAGTTTGGGTGAGCTTGGACGCCTACGAGTCCGATTTGCAGTGGCTGAAGTACGGACAGAAAGTGACGTTCACCACCGAGTCGTATCCCGGCGAGACGTTCGCCGGGACGATTTCCTTCATTCATCCCGTGCTCAACGAGGCCACGCGCACGGTCAAGGTGCGTGTGAACGTGTCGAACAAAGAAGGGCGGCTCAAACCCGGCATGTTTGTGCGTGCCGAGGCGCAGGCAAGCGTTGCGACGGCTGGCCGCATCATGGATACCGCCCTGGCGGGAAAGTGGATCAGCCCCATGCACCCGGAGGTCGTGAAGGACGAGCCCGGAGCGTGCGATGTCTGCGGCATGCCGCTCGTACGCGCCGAAAGCCTGGGCTATGTCGGGCAAGAGCCGACCGAAGACGACAAACCGCTGGTGATCCCCGTAACGGCTCCCCTGCTGACAGGAAAACGGGCCATCGCCTACGTGGAAATTGCCGACAAGGAGAAGCCCACCTACGAGGGGCGGGAGATCGTGCTCGGCCCGCGTGCGGGCAACTACTACCTGGTGCGGGAAGGGCTCGCAGAAGGCGAGAGCATAGTGACGCACGGAGCCTTCAAGATTGATGCAGAACTTCAGATCCAAGCCAAGCCAAGCATGATGACCCCCCAAGGCGGCGGGGGCGGGAACGCACACGCGCACCACGGAGCCCAAGTCGCATCCGGCCAACTCGGTTCCCAGACCCACTGTCCGGTGATGGGCGGCGAGATCAACAAGGATGTCTACGTGGATTACAAAGGGAAGCGCGTCTACTTCTGCTGCCCGGGTTGCGAGGGTAGCTTCATGGAGAAACCTGAAGAGTACCTCGAGAAGATGCGCGCGGAAGGCGTAGAACCGGAACGCGTCGAGGTAAGTCATGAGCACTGAGACAACCATTGAGCAACGTTCGGCAATCGGCAAACTGATTCGGTTCTGCCTGGAGAACAAGCTCGTTGTTGGGCTGTTCGCGGCTGCGGTTGTCTTCGCAGGCATCCTCGTCGCCCCCTTCGAGTGGAACGTGGGCGGGTTGCAGCGGTATCCCGTCGCCGTCGACGCCATCCCTGACATCGGCGAGAACCAGCAAATCGTATTCACGCAGTGGATGGGACGGTCGCCGCAGGACGTGGAAGACCAGATC